>NZ_JAUSZL010000002.1:915164-1220219 GCF_030817535.1 Streptomyces sp. V3I8
CGCCGGGCAGGCTCTGGAGCGCCTTCTGCTGGTGGCGACGGCTCATGGTGTGCGGGCCTCCCTGCTGCATCAGGCACTGGAATGGCCCGACCTCCGTGCCCGCCTGTTGCCCGAGGAGGGACCGCGCGGGAACGCGCAGATGATGATTCGCCTGGGGTACGGCCCGGAGGGGCCCTCCTCTCCCCGGCGCGGCCCCCATGAAGTCCTGGACCGCCCCGTCGGGCCTGTTCTCCCCTGAAAACTCCCGTGCGCTCCGGGAAGGTCCGGAGCGGGGCGTTCTGAAGCCGCGACACCCTCGACGAAGGCCGGCCGCTTCCGGCCGCTGATCGTTCGGTCGCTCCATTGTGCGCCGGACCACGGCCAGGTCGAGGATCCCCGCCGGTCCCCGCACCCCGGCGGATGGCGGACCGAGGTGCCGATGTCCAAGGTCCCGCAGTCACAACGGGCCGTCCGGCCCGCCGGAGGGGATCCACCGCCTCCGACCGACTCCTCCTGCCTCCTGCCTCCTGGCCGTCGGGCGCGGAATGCGCTCCGCGCGGCTCGGACCGCGCACCGGACCGGTCGCGCACACGGTGACGCACCACGTGCGCCGCCCCTTCGCGGTCATTGCGCACGAGTGACACCACGGCTCGGCCTCAACCGCTGCCGCCCCACCGGTCCGGAACAGCCGGAGCCCTACGGCTCCCTCACCGGCGCCCGCCAGACCAAGGCGGTGCCTCCCTCGTCCGGGCTGCCCAGTTTCAGTTCCCCGCCCAGTTGCGCGGCCCGTTCCGCCATGTTGCGCAGGCCGCTGCGGCGGCCTTCCGGCGGGATTCCGACACCGTTGTCGGAGACCGTGAGGCGGACCTCGCGGCCGTCGGTCTCCAGCACCACCGTGCACCGGTCGGCGCAGGCATGCCGGGCGACGTTCGTCAGTGCCTCGGAGAGCACGGCCAGCACATGCTCGGCGGTCTCCTCGGGAACATGGGTGTCCACGAGGCCCTCCATCCGCAGGCCGGGGGTGAAGCCCAGCACGGGCGCCGCCTTGCCGACCATGCGCACCACCCGGGCCCTCAGGCCCGGGTCCGCGTCGCCGTCACGCGCCCGCAGTCCGAAGATGGTGGACCTGATGATCTTGATGGTCTCGTCCAGGTCGTCCACCGCCCGCACCACGCGTTCCGACGCCTCGGAGTGCTCGATGAAGCGGCCGGCGCTCTGCAGGGTCATACCGGTGGCGAACAGGCGCTGAATGGCCAGGTCATGGAGGTCGCGCGCGATGCGGTCACGGTCCTTGAGCACCGCTATCTCCTCGGCGTCCTGGCGTCGTTCGGCCAGTTCCATCGCGACGGCGGCCTGGGCGGCGAAGCCCCGCAGCGGCTCGGTCTCCTTCTCGGTGAACGCCGTCCGGCCCGACTCGCGTACCAGCAGGACGATCCCTCGTACGCCCTCGCCCGCTCCGATGGGGACGGCGATCGCCGGACCCAGTCCGGTGAACCGCGGCGTACCGACGGCCGATTCCTCGGCGGAGATGTCGGGGCTGGCGACCGTGACGGCCTCGGAGAACGCCCGGCCGATCAGACCGCCGTCCACCGGCAGTACGAGCCCGCCATGTGCCTCCGCCCCCTCCCCGATGGCCAACTCCACCGTGAGCGAGTCGGTGTTCTCCATGGGGACCGCGACGACGGCCACGGCGGCCACGGTGATCTCTCTGGCCCGCTCCGCGATCAGGCCGAGGACCTCGGCGCGGTCACTGCCGGACATCAGACAGTGCGTGATCTCCGCGCTCGCCTGCAGCCAGCGCTCACGCAGCCGCGACTCCTCGTACAGACGGGCGTTGTCGATCGCCACACCGGCCGCCACGGCCAGCGTCGACAGGACCGACTCGTCCTCCTCGTCGAACTGCGCCCCGTCCCGCTTCTCGGTCAGGTAGAGATTGCCGAAGACCTGGTCCCGTACCCGGATCGGTACACCGACGAAGGAATTCATCGGCGGATGATGGGGCGGGAAGCCGTACGAGGCGGGGTGCTCGGAGAGCTTCACCAGGCGCAAGGGCTCGGGGTGGCGGATGAGTTCGCCCAGGATGCCGTGGCCCTCCGGATAGTGGCCGATCCCGGCGATCTGTTCCTCGCTGATCCCGATGGTGTGGAAGGCCGACAGCCACTTGCCGTCGGGGCCGATCACGCCGAGGGCGGCGTACTCCGCGTCCACCAGGACGGCCGCGGCCTCCACGATGCTGTACAGCGCCTGCTCCAGATCAAGCTCCCGGCCGACGGAGAGCACGGCCTCCAGCAGGCTGTGCACCCGGTCGCGCGTACCGCGGGCCGCGTCGAGCCTGGCCTGCAACTCCTCCAGCAGCTCGTCCAGCCTCAGTTGTGGCAGTCGCACGCGAGCCTGACGGGGCTCTTCGGAGCTCTCCACCGGTGATCCTCCAGGTCCCCTCGACGCACCGACGACCGGCCCCTCGGGTCACCTTCCACGGTATCGGTCCACCGCCGTGGAGGATACGGATCCAGTCCTGGGCCTCCGCACCGAACTGTGGACCGCTCGTGCCCGTCGCGGTCTGTGGACCCGGGGACGGCCGAGGCTCTGACGGTCCGCACCTGTTGGCTTCAGTGTGCTTCGTGCCTGAGTCTGTCCTCGGCCTGGGTGGCGATGACGGCGGCCTGGATGCGCCGCTCCACACCGAGCTTGGCGAGCAGTCGCGAGATGTGGTTCTTCACCGTCTTCTCGGCGAGGAAGAGCTGCTGGCCGATCTGCCGGTTGGTCAGCCCCTTGCCGATCAGAGCGAGAATGTCCCGTTCCCGTTCCGTCAGGCCGGGCAGCGCGTCCGGCTCCTCCTTCGGCCGGTCCCCCTCGCGCAGCCGGGCCATCAGCTTGGCGGCGGCGCTCGGATCGAGCAGGGACTGGCCCGCGGCCACCGTCCGGACGGCCGACACCAGGTCCGCCCCCCTGATCTGCTTGAGGACGTAGCCGGACGCACCCGCCATGATCGAGTCGAGCAGGGCCTCCTCGTCGTCGAACGAGGTCAGCATCAGACAGACCAGCTCAGGCATCTGCGAGCGCAGTTCCCGGCAGACGGTCACGCCGTCCCCGTCGGACAGACGGATGTCGAGGACCGCCACCTGGGGCCGCAGCGCCGGAACGCGGACCAGTGCCTGCTCGACGGTGCCGGCCTCGCCGACCACGGTGATGTCCGGCTCGTCGTTCAGCAGATCACGCACCCCGCGCCGTACGACCTCGTGGTCGTCCAGCAGGAAGACCCGGATCGAACTGTCGGAACCGGATCGTTCGCTGTCCGCCATCGGATGCTCCCTGTCGTGCGCCGGACGCCGATGTCCGCACCCGCGCGCGTACCGGCTTCTTGTGTTTCTGGATCCTTCCCTCCTCGGGGCCGAACGGCCAGGGCCGGTCGGCCCTGATTTCCGGGCGACCCGATTTCCGGGCGACCCCTTTCCGGGCGACCCGTTTCTTCGCCCGTGCCGAGGGGGCCGACCGGCCCACCCACGGGGACGTCCAGCACCTGCCCTCCTGCCGGCGGCCGTCCGACGCTGGAGGGACACGAGCACATCAAGCCGGGTGCCGAGCCGAGGAGCGCAGTGACATGGGCCGTTACGTGTACGACTTCACGAAGGGCCGCCGTGACATGGCCGACCTGCTCGGCGGCAAGGGAGCGAACCTGGCCGAGATGACCAGGCTGGGCCTTCCGGTACCGCAGGGGTTCGTCGTCACCACGGAGGCCTGCCGCGCCTTCCTGACCAGCGGCACCGAACCCGAGGGCATGTCCCGGGAGATCTCCCGTCACCTATCGGCCGTCGAGGCCGCCGCCGGGCGGGTGCTGGGGCAGCCGGACGGCCCGCTGCTGCTGTCCGTGCGCTCCGGGGCCCGCTTCTCCATGCCCGGCATGATGGAGACGGTCCTCGACATCGGTCTCAACGACGCCTCCGTGGTGGGTCTGGCCAAGTCGTCCGGGAACGAGCGCTTCGCCTGGGACTCGTACCGCAGGCTGGTGCAGATGTTCGGCAGCACGGTGATGGGGGTCGACGCGGAACTCTTCGAGCGGGCCATGGCACGGCTCAAGGAGACACGCGGGGCCCCGGACGATCTGCACCTGGACGCGAGCGACCTCGCCGGACTCGTGGAAACGTACAAGGACCTGATCCACGACGCGACCGGGGACGACTTCCCGCAGTCTCCCGCCGAGCAGCTGCGGCGGGCGGTCCTCGCGGTCTTCGGCTCGTGGAACGGCGAACGGGCCCGCCTGTACCGGCGCCGGGAGCACATCGCCGACGATCTGGGCACCGCGGTCACCGTGCAGCGCATGGTGTTCGGCAACCTCGGTCCCGACTCCGGCAGCGGTGTCGCCTTCACCCGCGACCCGGCCACCGGACGCAGCGGCCTGTACGGCGACTACCTGTCCGACGCGCAGGGCGAGGACGTCGTCGCCGGCATCCGCAACCCCGTGCCCCTCGCCGGCCTGGAGCGGCTGGACCCGGCCTCGTACCAGCAACTGCGCGAGCACATGCGGACGCTGGAGAACCACTACCGGGACCTGTGCGACATCGAGTTCACCATCGAGCGCGGAAAACTGTGGATGCTGCAGACCCGGGTGGGCAAGCGCACCGCCGGGGCCGCCTTCGCCATCGCCGCCGAACTGGTCGACGAGGGACTCATCACCGCCGACGAGGCCCTGTCCCGGGTGAGCGGGGACGGGCTCGCCCGCCTGATGTTCCCGCGCTTCGACACCACGGTGACCGGTGATCCGCTCGCCCACGGTCTTCCCGCCTCGCCGGGTGCGGCGGTGGGCGCGGCGGTCTTCGACTCCGCCGAGGCCGTACGGCGTGCCGCGGCCGGGGAGAAGGTCGTCCTGGTCCGCCAGGAGACCACCCCCGACGATCTGCCGGGCATGGTCGCCGCCCAGGCCGTGCTCACCAGCCGCGGCGGCAAGACGAGCCATGCGGCGGTCGTCGCCCGCGGCATGGGCAAGGTCTGCGTCTGCGGCGCCGAGGAACTCACCGTCGACACCGGAGCCCGGCGTTTCACCACCCGTGGCGGAACCGTCGTCGAGGAGGGCACGGTCATCTCGGTGGACGGCTCCGCGGGTGCCGTGTACCCGGGCGAGGCACCTCTGGTGGACTCCGCTGTCATGCGGTACCTGGAGACCGGCACCTGCGCCGAGCAGTCGGACGAAGTGGTGGACGCGGTGGCACGTTCACTGCAACTGGCTGACCGGAAAAGGCGGTTGGAGGTGCGGGCCAATGCCGACACGCCGGAGGACGCCGCCCGGGCCCGGCGGTTCGGTGCCCAGGGTGTCGGCCTGTGCCGCACCGAGCACATGTTCCTCGGGGAGCGCCGCAAGCTGGTCGAGCAGATGATCCTGGCCGATGACGACGACACGCGCGAACGCGCCCTGGACGCCCTGCTCCCCCTGCAGCGAGAGGACTTCGTCGGGATCCTCGAAGCGATGGACGGCCTGCCGGTCACCATCCGCCTCCTCGACCCGCCACTGCACGAGTTCCTGCCCGACCGGACCGAACTCGCCGTACGCATCGCCACCGCCGAGGCGCACGGCGATCTGCCGGACCCGCACGACACCGAACTCCTCGACGCCGTGAACCGGATGCACGAGGAGAACCCGATGCTCGGCCTGCGCGGCGTACGCCTGGGCCTGGTGGTGCCCGGCCTGGTCGCCATGCAGGTACGGGCCATCGCCGAAGCGGTCGTCGAGCGCAGGCGGGCCGGAGGCGCGCCGGAAGCGGAGATCATGGTGCCGCTGGTCGGCGCGGTCGAGGAACTGCGCATCGAGCGCGAGGAGGTGGAACGGGTACTGGCCGAGGTCTCGGCCGAGTCCGGCGTCGCGGTGACCTGCCCGGTCGGCACCATGATCGAGCTGCCCCGCGCCGCGCTCACCGCCGGCCGGATCGCCGGGCAGGCGGAGTTCTTCTCCTTCGGCACGAACGACCTCACCCAGACCACCTGGGGTTTCTCCCGCGACGATGTCGAGGCCGCGTTCTTCTCCGCCTATCTCGACAAGGGCGTCTTCGCCGCTTCCCCGTTCGAGACGATCGACCGCGAGGGCGTGGGACGGCTGGTCTCGCTCGCCGTCGCCGAGGGCCGCGCGGCCCGGCCGGACCTGACGATCGGGGTCTGCGGTGAGCACGGCGGCGATCCCGAATCCGTGCGCTTCTTCCATGGAGCGGGACTGGACTACGTGTCCTGCTCGCCGTTCCGCATCCCGGTGGCCCGCCTGGAGGCCGGGCGGGCCGCCCTGCCAGAGACCGGGCCGAGCGACAGCCGATGAGAGGCGACGAGCCCCGGCTCCGGGACCGGGGGGTCGGTCCCGGAGCCGGGGCTCGTGCGGACACCGACCACGAGGACGCCTGTGCCGGCCGGGTTCGGTCGGACGGGGACGGGGCCCCAACGGCCCTGGCGTGCGGCGCGCGGAGAGCACTCCACCGATCTGACCCCGCACACCACCGTGCACACCGATTCCGTACGAAGGTCGCCCATGCTTTCCCACAATGCCGAACCGGGTTCCTCCGAACTCCGCCTGAGCGTCGAGCTCGACAGCGACGAAGCTCTGCGGCTCCTGGGCAGCGTGTCGCTGGGAAGGATCGTCTTCACCCAGCACGCTCTGCCGGCCGTCCGTCCGGTCACCCATGTGCTGGACGACGGGAACATCGTCATCCGCACCCACGACGGGGCGGCCCTGACGTCACGTGCTCAGCAGGCCGACGGCCGGGGGGTGGTCGTCGCCTACGAGGCCGACGCCATCGATCCGGACACACATCTCGGCTGGAGCGTGGTGGTCACGGGCTACGCCCGTCCGGTGACCGACCCGCACGAAGTCGCCCGTTACCAGAAACTGCTCCGCCCCCGGTTGCACCGGACCATGGACCACACGGTCGTCATCCGCCCCGACCTGGTCACCGGAACGCGCCTCACGGAGACGGGCGGGGCCGGGGACGTCGTACGCCCCCGGCCCGAAGATCCGCCCGCCGAGTGAGACGGGCGTCCGTGTCCGCCCTCTCCAGGTCACGCCGGAGGGCAGGCGGTGTGACCGCGGCACGGGATTCCCGGTCCTCGTGCCTCGACCGGAGTCAGGCATGCGGGACCACGGCGACGGGGCAGCCGACATGGTGCAGCACCGCGTGGGTCACGGGGCCGATGTGCGTGCCGAGGTGGCTCTCCCGGATCCTGCGGCCCACGACCACGAGGGCGGCACCGGACGACGCGCGTACCAGAGCGGTGGCCGGCCGGCCTTCGGAGACGGTCTCGGTCACGGAGATCCCGGGATACTTCGCGCACCACGGACGCAGTGCCGCGACGAGGTCGCGTTCCTGGACGGCAAGCACCCCGGCCCCGGCCCCGGTGGCCGCGTGCAGGTCGGCGCCGTCGGCCGAGGGAATGCTGAAGGCGTGGATCACGCGTAGCGCGCCGCCCTGGTGCCGGGCGGCTTCGAAGGCGAACTCGATCAGTTCGTCGCAGGGGTGCCGGGTGTCCAGGCCCAGGACGACATGGCGGGACGGAATCGTGGCGGTCTGCGGCGAAGAGCCGCGGTCGGGCCCCGCGGGGTGCTCGCCGGCCGGGTTCCTGCCCGCCCGCACGAGTACGACGGGGTGCACGGACCTGGCGACGACCCGCTGCGAGACCGAGCCGACGATGAACCCCGCGACGCCGCTGAGCCCACGGGAGCCGAGCACCAGCATCTCGGTCTCCACGGCCGACGCGAGCAGTGCCGCGACCGGGGAGTCGGACACCAGCCGTGCGTCGACGTGCAGTTCCGGGTACGCGGTGCGGACGCTGTCGACCACCTTGTTCAAGGTCTGCTGGGCCCATGCGTGCTCGCTGCTGTCCCCGGGGACGGAGGCGGGCGGGCGGGGGTGCCACTTCCACGCGTGCACCAGCCTCAGCGGGAGTGCGCGTCGCACGGCTTCCCCTGCCGCCCAGTGTGCGGTCGTGAGGCTCTCGACGGAACCGTCGACTCCTGCGGTGACGTGACGAAGCATGGTGCGTACCTCCTGGGTGCGGGCCCGGATGCTCTGCTCACCGGAGCTTCGTGCAGGACCGGTTCCCCGGCGTAGAGGCCGTACAGGCCCTTCCGGAGGTCCTTTGGGCCCGACTCTGTTCCTGTTCCGCACACTCCTGGGCCGCGTCTGCGCGGCCGGCGGAACGGCTTCGTGCCGTACGGCCCGGTCTTGGGGCCGTGTGGCCCATGGTCCGGATCAGAGCCTGGGAAGACGCTGGAAGTGTCAGGAACGTACGCACGTCTGGAGGCACGCCATGAACGATCCCGTCACATCGAGCATGCTGCGGGCCCTCCCCGCCGAGCACAGGCAGCGGTTGATGAACCTCGCCCGCCCGGTGTCGTTCGAGCCGGGTGCCCGGCTCTTCGAGGAGGGCGGGCACGCCGACCGGTTCTGGATCGTCCGCACCGGCACCGTCGCCCTCGACACACGGGTGCCCGGTCGGCGGGCAGCGGTCATCGAGTCGCTCACACACAATCAACTCATCGGCTGGTCCTGGCTGTTCGCACCCCACACCTGGCACCTGGGCGCCGAGGCGACGACTCCGGTGCGCGCCTACGAGTTCGACGCCGAGGCCGTACGCACCCTGTGCCGCAACGACCCGGTGTTCGGCATGACGATCGCCCAGTGGGTCGGCGACGTCCTTGCCCACCGCCTGCGCGCGGCCCGCACCCGGTTGCTGGACCTCTACGCCCCCTACGGCAGCGGCAGCCTTCTCTGACGCGCCACCACGTCCTCGGTCACCAGGGCGGAGGCGGCTCCCGCGGCGATCGCGCCGACCGTCGCCAGAACCCAGGTGACCAGGACGACCCACGCTTCCGCCACGTCACTGTGCCGACGCAGCGGATCTTCCCGCCACCGCCGTCCCGGGACCCTTGTGCGCCTGGCCTTCCGCATCGGTCGCACCTCCTCGCTGTCGGATGAGGCCGGAGAACTGCAGCAAACCTCTCACCGGCTGGGCCGCCAGGGCTCCACAGAGGGCCGTTCGGCCCCTGCGCATGCCGGAGATCAGGACCCAGAGTCCTCAGGGTGGGGAAAACCTCCCCCGGATCTCGGAGGCGACATGTCGACGCAGTGTGTGATGATCATCGCAGGCGACCGGCCGGCGCGCACGCGTGTCGCCGAATGGGCGGCGTGTGAGGCGTTGCGGCGCGGGCTGCCGCTGCGGGTCGTCCATGTCGCGCCGCCGGTGGACCGCGGCACGCCCCGACACGACGTGTGCCGTCCGGCATCCGTGACGGATCACGTGGCGGATCATGTGGCGGCCGAACTTGCCGACGCCTACCCGCGCTTGAGAGTCGACACCACGCACCTCGCAGCAACGGCCGGATGGGAACCGCGCTCGCTGGTCCGGAACGTGGAGACGATCGTCGTCGGCCTGGCGGAGGAGTCCGGGGCCGCCGACCCCCTCCCGGGTCCTGTCGTCCGGGAGGTCGCCGCGGTCGCCGCCTGCCCGGTCGTGTTCGTGCCCGGCGGGCCCGGCCGTGCGAGGCCGGCGTACCGGCCCGCCGGGATCACCGTCGGCGTCGACGCCCGCGACCCTGCGGCCGGGGCGATCGATTTCGCCTTCGGCACGGCTCGGCTGCGGGAAGCACGGCTGCGCGTGGTCCACGCCTGGTCGCTTCCGCCGGCCGCCGCCGAACTCCCCTTCCGTGTACCGGAGAAGGACCGCGCCACGTGGGAGGACCAGGAGGTGCAGCTGCTGTCCGACGTGATGCGGCCGTGGCGCGAGAAGTACCCGACCGTGCCGGTCCTCGAGGACGTCGTCCTGTTCCCGCCGGCGGAGGCGCTGATCCGGAACCCGGGCAACACCGAGCTCGTGGTGGTCGGACGCGGGCACCCGGCCGCGAACGGTCCGTCCACCACCGTGGACGCCCTGCTGCGGTCCACCGGATGTCCGGTGGCCGTCGTGCCGGAGTGACACGGAGGTCCGGCGCGGGAAGACAGACGCGGCGGCCGGGCGGTGCCGGTGACGGCCACGACGCCCCGACGGTTTCGCGAGACCTTCCGCTTTCGATCCCGACGGTCGGTGGGCGAACCGCCGCACTCGGCCGTACCCACGCCGGGAGCGGCTTTCCGTCGTCACACCCGAGCCGGGGCGACCTGCCCCGGCGGCAGCCGGGTATCGATCGGCCGTGGGAACCGATCCTGTCGTGTTTCATGGTGGTTCCCTTCTCAGCGGAGTCGGCGCAGGTACGGGTCCTGGGACCTGCGCGGCAGCAGGCGCACCCGCGCGTCGAGCACGCAGACCGCGCCCGGTGTCGCGAGGACGGGGTTGAAGTCGGCCTCGGCGAGCTGGGGAAGGTCGCCCGCCATGCGGGACAGGCGCAGCAGCACCTGTTCGAGGCCTTCGAGGTCGACCGGCCTGCTGCCGTGCGCTCCGAAGAGGAGCGGAGCACAGCGTGGAGCCGTGATCAGGTCGTGTACGTCGCGGTCGGTCAGCGGGGCGAGCCTGGCGGCGTGGTCGGCGAGCACCTCGGTGGCCGTGCCTCCGAGGCCGAACAGGACCAGCGGTCCGAAGACCTCGTCCTGGACGACGCCCGCGAAGAGCTCGGTGCCGCGGGCGGCCAGCGGCTGTACGACCACGCCGGTGAGCAGTCCCGCGAACCGCGTCTCCAGGTCGCGGAAGGCGGCGCGTACCTGGGAGTCGCCCTGGAGGTCGAGGTGGACGGCGCCCTGCTCGCTCTTGTGCAGCAGGCCCGGCCAGTGGGCCTTCATGACGACCCGGCCGTCGGGGCCGCGCAGCCGCTCGGCGGCGGCCACGGCGTCGTCCTCGGTCTCGGCCCAGGCCCATCGCAGTTGCGGAATGCCGTAGCAGGCGAGGAGTTCGGCGCAGGTGCGCGGATCCAGCCAGCCGCCGTCGGGGTGCGCGGCGAGGAAGTCCTCGGCGACCCGGTGGGCCCGTTGCGTGTCGATGCCGTCGAGGTCCGGGATCGTGCTGGCGGGCCTGCTCAGCCACGTCGCGCGACGGGCGGCGTGGGCCAGCGCCCGTGCCGCCGCCTGGGGTTCGGCGTAGGACGGGACGGTGCCGCCGCCGGGAGTGGGCAGCAGCTTGACCGGAAGGTCCTGTTCGAGTCGCACCGCCACGACCGGCCGTGCCCATGGTCCGGGGATTGCGGCCTCGCCGTTCGGGATCGGGTCCGGAGCCGGAACCGGTTTCGGGATCGGGTCCGGAGTCGGAGCCGGAGCCGGTGGCCGGGTCAGGGCCCGGATCAGGTCGTCGCCGGTCGCTGCGGCCACCGCCGTGGGAACCAGGGCCAGCAGGACGGCGTCGACGCCCGGCGAGCGGGTGAGCCGCTGCACACACGTCCTGAGCTGCTCCTCGGTGACGACGGCGGTGGCATCCACGGGGTTGCCCACGGCGGCTCCCTCGGGCAGCACGGCGAGCAGGTCGCCGGCCGTCTCCGGGGTGAACGGCGGCAGGGCGAGCCCCGCCTCCGCGCAGGCGTCGGCCGCCAGGACGCCCGCGCCGCCCGCGTTGGTGACGATCGCGACGCGGGTCCCGGCCGGAAGCGGCTGGGAGTGCATCAGAGCGGCGGCTTCGAGGAGTTCGGCGACCGAGTGGGTGGCAGTGATGCCTGCCTGGGTGAAGAGTGCCTGCCGGGTCATCGTCCGGGTGGCGGCGGCCGCCGTGTGGGAAGCGGCGGCGCGGCGGCCCGCGTCGGTGCGGCCGGCGTCGACGGTGAGCAGGGGCATGCGCCGGGTGACCCGGCGCGCCGTGCGGGAGAAGGACCGCGGGTTGCCGAAGGACTCCAGGTGCAGGAGAGCGAGGTCGGTGCGGCCGTCGCTCTCCCACCACTGGAGCATGTCGTTGCCGCTGACGTCGTACTTGTCACCGAGGGAGGCGAAGGAGGAGACACCGATACCGAGGCGGGAGAGCCCGTCGAGGAGCGCGATGCCCACACCGCCGGACTGCACCGCCACGCCCGCGGTGCCGGGGCGCGGGTGGCCGGCGGCGAAGGTGGCATCGAGCCGTACGTCCGTTTCGGTGTTGGAGACGCCGAGGCAGTTGGGACCGACCAGCCGCATGCCGTACGTACGGCATGCCGCCGTCAGCGCCCGGGCCTGGGCACGGCCGAGACCGGCGGAGACGACGAGCAGAGCCCGTACGCCGGCCTTGCCGCATTCCTCGGCGGTGGCCGGGACGGCGGCGGCCGGCACCGCGACGACGGCCAGATCGGGGGTCACGGGCAGAGCACTGATCGACGGGTAGGACGGCACGCCGAGAATCGACGTGGCCGCCGGGTTCACCGCGAACAGCCTCCGGGTGAAACCGCCTTGGCGCAGGTGGTGCAGGACGGCACGCCCCACGGAACCGGCCTTGCGCCCCGCCCCCACGACCGCGACGGCATCGGGCCGCAGGAGGGGTTCGAGGCTCGCGACGTCGGCGGCCCGCCCGCGCGCCTCCACGGCTGTCAGATAGGCGTCGTCCTCGGTCAGTTCGACCGTGCAGCGCACCTCCGGCCCCTCGAAACGGCGGGCCGTGCGCAGGCCGAGATCCGCGAAGAGCCGCAGCACCTCGTGGTTCTCGCTGAGCGCGTCGGCGGTGAACGTGGCGATGCCCTCCGCGCGGGCGGCCGAGACCAGGTGCTCGACGAGCAGGGTGCCGATGCCCCGGTGGTGGAGTCCGTCGGCGACGGCGACGGAGATCTCGGCCGCGTCGCCCCCGCCCGCGGTGTCGTACTCGGCCAGGCCGATGACACGGCCCTGCGTCTCGGCCAGCAGCGCCCGGTAACCGGGCCTCGACGGCGCACAGGCGCGCCCGGCGGCCATCTCGGCGGAGCGCCGGCTCGCCCCGAAGAACCGCAGCCGCAGGTTGTCCGGGGACATCTCCTCGTAGAGCCCCCGCAGCTGGTCGTGGTCTCCCCGCACCACAGGGCGGATGCACACGGTGGTGCCGTCCGCGAGCAGGGCGTGGACCGTGGGGCGGCTGAGCACGTCGTCCGTCATCGCGGGTCTCCTCAAGGCTTCTGGGCACTTCGAGCATCCAGCGGTCCGGTCCGTGGCCCCAGGGACTGTCCGGGGTGGCATCAGGGCCGGTCGGCCCCAAGGGCCGGCTTCGAGACGGAATTCACGTCATCGCGGCACCGGGGTTCCTCATCCCCCGGGTACTACGGCGACGGGGCAGGCGGAGTGGTGCAGCACCGTATGGGCGACACGCCCGAGTTGGAGCCCGAAGTGCCCGCCCCCGCGCCGGGCTCCGACGACGAGCAGGTCCGCGGATGCCGAGGCGTCCAGCAGCACCTTGCGAGCGGTTCCCTCTGCCGTACGTCCGTGCACCTTGACGGCCGGGTACTCCGCGGCGGCCCCGGTCATGGCCGTCTCGAGCATCTCGACGGCTCCCTGTTCGTGCAGGCGGGCCGGTTCTCCGGCCATCAAGGGGTGGTCGGTGGTCTCGTACGCGGGACACCGCCAGGCCCGTACGGCCTCCAGGGCCGCGCCCCGTCGCCCGGCCTCCTGGAAGGCGAAGCGCACCGCCGCCGAGCTGTGCTCCCCCTCGCCGACGCCGAGCAGGACGCGACCGTGTGCCGCGATGCCGCCATCACCGTCGTGACGCCCCCGCAGGACGATCACCGGGCTGTCGGCGTGCGCGGCGACCGCGAGACTCACCGAACCGAGCAGCAGTTCGGCGATGCCGCCGCGGCCACGTGACCCGAGAACCACCAGGGAGGCGTTGCGCGCCTCGCGTACCAGCGCCGGTACCGGCGCGTCACGCAGCACCTCGGTCTCGGTCCTCACCTCCGGCCGACGGCGGTTGACCCGCTGGGCAGCCGCTTCGACGATCCTGTCGGCGAAGAGCTGCTCGGACGTCCTGCCGAGGCCCTGGGCAAGCGCGGCGCCTTCGTACCGCTCCCACAGGGACGCGAACACCAGTCGCAGCGGCGCCCCGCGCAGTGCGGCCTCGTCGGCCGCCCAGTCGACGGCGTGCAGGCTCGGCTCGGATCCGTCGACGCCGACCACCAGGGGCATGTCCATCGTTCTCACCGTCCTGCGTCGAGGTCGAAGACGATCCGGGCCTTGATGTGACCGTTCAGTACCGCGTCGATCGACTCGTTGACGGAGGCGAGCGGACGGGTCTCGTAGATCACTTTCGTCCGGCCCGCCGCATGCAGTTGGAAGACCTCCGCCAAGTCCTGCCGTGTGCCGACGATGGAGCCGAGCACCGACGTACCGCCCAGGACCGTGTCGAAGATCGGCACCTGGATCGTGCCGTGCGCGGGCAGGGCGACCATGACGAGCTTCCCGCCGCGCCGCAGTCCGGCGTGGACCGAGGCGAACGCGGTCTCGTTCACCGCGAGGGCGAGCGCCACGTGCGCGCCGCCGTGGCTCTTGAGTACCGCGCCGACGTCCTGCTCACGGGCGTCGATGACCAGGTCGGCCCCGAGTTCGGCGGCGAGGGCGAGCTTGTCGTCGGTGACGTCGATCGCGGCCACGGTGGCACCGGCGATCTTCGCGTACTGCACCGCCATGTGCCCCAGACCGCCGATGCCGGATATCGCCACCAGCTGGGCGGGGCGCACGCCGGCGACTTTCAGGGCCTTGTACGTGGTCACGCCGGCGCAGGTCAGCGGGGCGGCCTCCAGGGCGGTGATGCCCTCGGGTACAGGCTGGGCGAAGTCGGCCCAGGCCGGCATCTTCTCGGCGTAGCCGCCGTCGCAGCCGTACCCGGTGTTGATCTGCTGCTCGCACAGCGTCTCCCAGCCGGAGAGGCAGTGCTCGCACCGCCCGCAGGCCTTGCCCAGCCAGGGCACGGCGACCCGCTGGCCCAGGGACAGGTGGGTGACGCCGTCGCCGAGGGCCTCCACCAGGCCGACGCCCTCGTGGCCGGGGACGAACGGCAGGGTCGGCCTGACCGGCCAGTCCCCGTGCGCGGCGTGGATGTCGGTGTGGCACAGTCCGGACGCCTCCACCCGGACACGGACCTGTCCGGGGCCGGGCTCCGGATCGGGGCGTTCCTCGATGACCAGAGGTTCACCGAAAGCTCGTACGACCGCTGCCTTCATGATCGCTTTCTCCTCTCCGGCCGTACGTGTCAGTGGTGCGCCACGACGACGACGGGCGCGGTGGCGTGGTGCAGGACGGCATGCGTGACGGGGCCGATGTGCGCCCCGAAGGGGTTCGTCCGGATCCGTCGCCCGACGACGACCAGGGAGGCTTCGCGGGACGCGTTCACCAGGTGGCCGGCCGCGCTGCCGTAGCGGGACTGTTCGACGACCTCGACGTCGGGGAACTTCTGCCGCCAGGGGCGCAGCACTTCGGTGAGGGCGGCGACCTGTTGCCTGGACAGCTCTTCGTGGAGCCCGAGGTCCGCCGAGAGTCCGTACGCGTAGTAGGGCGGCGGGTTCCAGCCGTGGACGACCCGCAGGCCGGCCCCTCGCCGGGTCGCCGCGTCGAAGGCGAACTCGATCACCGTGTCGTCCGGGCTGTCGGTGTCGAGGCCGAGCAGCACGGGGCGGAAGGGGCTCGCGGCGGAGGGGATGCCGGACGGGTCCATCACATGCTCGTCGGCGGCCTGCTCACCGGCGCGGACCAGGACCACGGGCCGGTCGGTCCGGGCGACTACAGCGTGGCCGACGGAGCCCAGCAGGAACCCTCCGATGCCACTCATACCGCGGGAGCCGAGGACCATCAGTTCGGCGTCCTTCGCCGCACGCGCCAGCACCTCACGGGGCGAACCGCCCAGCTGTTCCACGCTCACGTCCACGCCGGGGTGACGCAGTCGCAGGCCGTCGGCCGCCTCGCGGGGAACGCGCTCGGTCCAGTGCTGCTGCGTCTCGGCGCCGAGGAGCGGTGCCTGGGCGATGGGCTCGGGAACGGGCTCCCAGACGTGGACGAGCTTCAGCGGCAGACCGCGCAGCTTCGCCTCGCGGGCCGCCCATTCGGCGGCGGTCAGGCTCTCGGCCGAGCCGTCCAGACCTGCGACGACTGTGCGGACCATGATGGTGCCTCCTGAGTGGTGGTGTGGTTCCAGCTTCGTGGCATGGGGGATTCGTGAGGCAGGGGCCGCTGGTCCCCGGCCGGGGCCGAACGGCCCTGCGAGCGGCGGATGCGGCAGGCCCGTGGCGGACCCGCCGCGTCTCCGTGCGGTCACCGCAGCCAGGCGTTGTCGCGGACGATCGGCAGCCGCGCCCAGACCCTGCCCAGGCCCCAGGTGGCGCCGGCGCCGGCCGCCGCGAGGACGATCAGGGCCACGGCGTAGATCACGTGGTAGTCGGCGAAGGGGTTCGTCGACATGCTCGGCGTGCCGTCGGACAGGTGCTTCGCCGGCGGCCATTCGGCGATCCACATCAGTGCCATCAGCGCGGTCCCGGCCACGGCCGCCAGCCGCAGCGTGACCCCGGCCATGACGGCCACTCCGACGCCCAGCAGGCCGAGCATGAAGAGCCAGTTGGCCCAGGTGGCTCCGGCCCAGTCGTGGAACGTGGACTCCATCGGGCCGACGGCCACGCTGCTGAGGAAGCCCTTGGTGGGCGAGCCGCCGTCGACCCAGCCCTTGCCGGACGGCGTCGCGTAACCGAAGCCGAAGGTCTTGTCCAGGAACGCCCACAGGAAGACGAACCCGGTCAGCAGACGCAGTGAGGCGAAGGCGTAGGCACGTGCGGTGTGCGTGTCGCTGAGCGTCGCCACCTCTTCCCCGGATGCGGGTGTGGTCCGGTTCCCCCGCAGCGACGGCAGGTGGAATCGCGGACTCCGGTGCGGGTGCTCGTGCACGGCCATGGTGATGGTCCCTTCGAGGTTGTTCCGGTCGGTGTCTGACACCCATGACTCTCGGGGTACGGGGCGCTGGACGCCGGATGCCGAAGGTCCGCAACCGTGGGGCTGAACGTCCCTGCCGTGAAGGCCTGTCGGCGGACGTCGTCCGGCCCCGGGCTCGGCGCAGCGATCGGCGGCGGCCCGGCGCCGGACCGACGGGACTCAGGAGTGAGCCGGTCCAGCTCGGGATCGCGTTCACGCAGCCGGTGAAACCTGCCGGCGTCCTCGTCCCGCAGGTGTTCGGGGTGAGTCATGCTCCATGAGGTGGCCTCGCGGACCGGCGGAGGCTTCGGCCCCGGATCAGGTGCGTGTCCGCGCCCGGTACGGTACTGGCGCAGATGACGTCGGAACGCCGACTCGGCTCCGGGAGAGCCCTGTTCCTCCATCTCAGGGCAGAGCCGGGTGGCGTTTCTGACGCCGTCGTTCCAGCGCCGGTGCAGACCGAGTTCGCGGTCGCCGCAACCCCGAAGACGTCGAGCCGCCGGTTGTGCCCGCGTTCGGCGGCACTTCGTACGCCGGTGTCGTCACGGCGTCACCCCGTCTCCCGCGTAGAGGTAACCGCCGGGGTTCGCGGGGTCCGCGATCAGCAGTACCTGGTCACCGGCGCGGGGGATGCGCAGTTTCGAAACGATGGTCCGGAGCGTGATCGGGTCGGCGGTGCCCCCGGTCAGCCGCAGGACCAGGTCGACGACCGGGTCGAAGTTGACCAGCTTGCCGGTGTCGCTGATCGACACGACGGCGGCGGGGATCGTCGGTACGCCCATGGCGAGCAGCCGCTGCACGGTGGCACCGGAGTTGTACGCGCCGATCGACCGCTGGAGTTGGGCGTAGTCCTCGGCGCCGAGCGTCGCGCGCGTCATACGGCCGTAGAAACCCTTGCCGCCGGCCACCTGCTCCGCGATCTTGGCGGCCTTCTCCTCGCGGCGCTCGCGCTTGCCGAAGATTCCCATGCTGTACCTGCCCTTCCGGTCCGTTCTTCCTGGTGGTGTGGACGTTAGGAGGCGGGCAGCGCCTACCGATCCCAGGTTCGACCGCCGGTTTCCCAGGCCGTACGCTCTGCCCATGTCGTCCCCGAGCCGGCCGTCGACCGGCGAGCGCCGTCCGCGCGCCCTGGTCATCGACAGGGCGTGGCGCGGCCTCGGGCCGGGTCCCCGGGCACTGAGCGGGCCCGGTGGCGCGCCGCTGACCCGGACGGTCAAGCTGATCGTGCTGCCGCTGATCGTCCGGCCGGCGCTGCGTCCGGAGTTCGCCGCCGACTTCCTCGACGCGCGGGAGGCGCAGCGGCTCGACGCGCTGATACGGGAGTCCGGTGCGGTTCTGGAAGCGACGGCGCGGTGGTTCATCCTGCTGAAGAGGACCCGCCGGGCACTGGGGATCGTGGCGGGCAATCCCCAGGACCTGTATTTCCAGCGGTGCTTCGAGCTGGCGACCGGGCACGGAGCGCCGGGGCCCGGCGCGGACGCGGTGGCGAGGGCGGTACTCGAAGACGTCGTGGACGCTTCCGGCGGACGGACGGTGGAAGCGCTGAAGGAGCATCTGGCGGACGCCGCCCGGCGCGCCCGGCTCGACGCCGAGCTGGCAGCGGCGTGGGAGGGACGCGAAACGGTACCGGGCGCCGCCGGTACGGGCTTGGCGGTCGAGGTACTCGAGGCCTGCGGTGCGGCGGGCGCCGATACGCCGGCCTTCGCCGCCATGGTCCGGGCCGGGCACGGCAGTCTGCTCGGGCGAGCCCTGTGGGCGGCGGCGCACCCGGCCGACCTCTGGGACCGCGCCGACGTACCCCCGCATCTCGGGCTGACCGCGCACCGCGTACCCCCGCGCCCCGAGGTCGGCCGGAGCGCCTCGACCGCCACACTCCCCGCGCCGTTCGACCGCACACTCTTCGAACGGCTCTTCACGGTGCTCCAGGCGTCGGCCCACCGTGAACAATTGCCGGCCGTGCCGGAGCTCGTCCGGCGGGAGGTCGACCGCAGCTGCGCCCCGCTGGGCCTGTACGACGAGAGCCTGCGCGTCACCGTCGTGCTCGGCGGCCGACTCGCGGTGGGCCTCGATCCGCTGGGGGCCGGAACCTCCGTGGCGGGGTCGACGGCGGCGCACCGCATCGTCAACGGCCGCTGGCGGCGGGAGGCTTCGGTCCTCCGAGCCCGCAGGCTGACCGTCTCCCCCCGCCCGGACCCGGACGGTGGTGTGCTGGAGGCCCTCGCCCAGGACCTGCGCACCCCGTGGGCCGCGTACATGCGGCGCCTGTGGGTACGGCTGCACGGGCGCGACGTCCGCGACGCGGCACTGCCCGACGCGGCATCGGCCTGGGGCGTGCTCGACGGGGTCGCCCGCTCGGTGATGATGGACCACCGCGCACGGGTCCGTGCGGCCCTGCGCACCCTGTCGGCGACCGCCGAACCCGCCGCCGAGCCGAGGAGCGCATGATGCCTGAACGGCGCCGTGCCGTCACGCGGGCCGAGGACAGCACCGTACGCATCGCGGGACCCTCCGCCGGTCCCACCTTCACCCGGGCCGTTCTCGAGGTCGCGGGCGCCGTCCTGACCTGGCCCGTCCTCGGCCCGGCAGGTTTTCCAGCAGCGGAGATCCACGACGTGGGGCAGGCCCAGCAATGGCTGTGGGCGGTCTACGGCGAGCCTGTGGCCACCGCTGTCGACGCCGTCGCGTCGGGAGCGCCGGCCGCCGAACCGACGCTGCCCGAGCGGCCGTCCTCCCTCGCCGAGGCCGCTGCCCGCCTCGCCCTCGGCCACTGGGTGGCCCGCTGGTGGCCGACGTCGCACCTGGACGGGATTCCCGCGCCCGAACCGGACCTGCTGGGGCTGGAGTTGGCGGCGCTGACGTACGAATGCCAGCAACTCCTCGACGAGTCGGGGGAGCTGGAGGGAAGCGAACTGCTGCAGGAGCACCTGGTCGCGCTCGGCCCGCTGATCCGCTGGCGGCAGTCGGCGGCTCCGCCTCGCCGACTGGACCGCGTCCTGAGGCTGATCGACGACGCGGCCGACAACGCCGGGCTGGACGGGGAGGCACTGCGGCGCCTCCGCTCGGCCCTGGAACGGGACGACCACGAGCCGACCGCCACACCGCTCGATCTCGCCGACATCTTCGTACGGCGGCAGGAGTTCGCCCTCGCGGCAGGTAGTCCCCGCACCGCGACCCGCCGCGTGATCGCCCGGGGCTCGGGGACCAACGACTGGTGCCGCTGTCCTCCCGGCTTCGTCGACGCGGCCGAGGACGCCGTGTCCTGGAGTGTGTACGCGCTTGGCGCCGCGCGGCGGATCGAGGTGGAGGTCGTCGCCGACGTCGCGGCCCCCGTGGGCGGGGTGCACCTCGTGGCGGAGGTCCACGTGGACGGCGGCCACCCGAACCGTGTTCCGCTGGCCAGGCGGGACGACGTGTGGACCGGCCGGGCGGACCTGGACATCCCGGCCTCGACGGCACCGAGCGTAGAAGTCGGCATCCTGCTGCCGGGGTTCGACCCGGGACCGGGTACTGATGACCGTGCGGCACGGGAGGCGGTACGAGCCCTGGCCCGGCACCGGCTCGGCGTCGCGGCGGCACCGCACGACAGCGGGGCCGCACACCCGGACCCGTTCCTCGCGGAGATCGCGGCCGCCGCTGCCGTGGAGGAGGACTTCTAGCCCATGCCGGAAAACCCGGAAGACCCGGAAGACGCAGCGGAACAGGAGGAGCGGGCGGCGGGGCTCGGCTACGGCGAGCCCTTCGACAGCGGCTTCGCGCTCGCCGAACGCCATCAGCTCACCCCGGATCTCCGGGCGGCACTGACCGTCTACGGCGAACTCCTCGCCCTGGCCGAGTCGTTCGAGGACTCCCCCGACGTACGACTTCTGCGCGGGCATCTGCTGTCCGACATCGGGACGGTTCAGCTCACGGCCACGGATCTGCCCGGGGCGGCCCTGTCCGTCGGGCGGTCCCTCGATCTGGTGCGGGGCATCGCGTCCGTGCCGATGGGCCCGAACGGCCGCCGGCTGTGGCAGGAGGTCCTGCTGAAGACACTGCTGGCCAGGGTCGAACTGCTGCGCAGGACCGGACAGCTCGACGAGGCGCAGGAGGCGATGGACGAGGCGGCGGCCCTGTTGTCGGAGTTCGACGACCTCGAAGGGCTGCGCACCGCCGAGATCGGCCTGAGCCGGGTGCATCTGCTGATGGACCGCAGCGCGTGGGGCGCGGCCGAGGAACTGGCCTCCGCGCTGCTGGCCGACGCGCCGCAGACCGAACCGTATCTGCTGGACTGTCTGGGGGTCGTCTGCGCCTCGACCGTGCGGTTCGAGCAGGCGGAGGACTACTTCGCCCGCGCGGAAGAGGTCCACCTGACGCTGGGCCAGCACGCGGGGCTCCAACAGGTGCTCTCCCACCGGGCGTACGCGGCACTGCGGGCCGGCCACCTCGATCGCGCGGAGGAGTTGTACGCGCAGGCCGCCGAGATCTTCGAACGGCAGGGCCAGGCCGAGGACCTGGCGGTCTGCGAACAGGCCCGTGCCGCCATTGCCGCACACCGCGGGGACGCGGCCGGCGCGGCCGCTCTGACGGCGTCCGGTCTGGCCCGCTTCCAGCAGGCCGGTGCCGCGATCGCCGCCGCCGACACCATGCTGATGGGCGCCCGGCACGCGTACGGGCGGGGCGACATCGACGAGATGAAGCGGCTCGCCCAGGGCGCGCGGGACGTGTACCAGGAGCGCGGGGTGTACGAGCGGTGCGCCCAGGTGGACCTGATGCTCGCGAGAACCCTTGAGGACAACCTGGACCGGACCGACCACGGCGCCCATGAGCGCGCCTCGCTCGCAAACGCGCTCTCCCTCGCCCTGCCCGCCGCTCTGACGCTGGAAGCGGCCCGTTACGACTTCGCCACCGCCCACGCCCGCAGTCAGTGGCTCCAACTGGCCGACGAGGCCATGCAATTGGTCTTCCGTCTGGCCCTCCGCAGCAACGACCAGGGGCTGATCTTCGAGCTGGTGGAACACCGGTGCGCGGGTGCCTCCCTGGCGCTGAGCCGTACGTCCGCCGCCGACAGGGCGGCGGCGGTCTTCCCGGACGCCGCCATGAAGACGTACGCCCCCGATGACGACGTTCCCCTGGCGCTGGGCGGCATCGCGGCCGAGGCCGCCGCCTCCGTCGGCCTGCGGGTCGCACCGCCGCCGAGGATCGTGATGTCGGCGCAGGCGGGCGGCCGTACCGCGCTCCAGGAGTACGTCCAGGCAGCCGAGTTCCGCTATCACCGGCGGATCGTGAGCGAGGAAGAGGTGCCGTTCTGTCCGCCGGCGATCTGACCGACCCGAGTCGTCCGGTGGTCCAGGTCCGCCTGGCCGACGCCGGTGATCTGCACATGACCTGGACGTGGACTCGTGGGGTCCAGGGATTCGGCACCGGGTACGCCCCGCGGCCGGACGTGGACGAGGCCGTCCGCGCGCTGGCCGCCGGACTGCCGGGCGGCGGCACGGAAGGCATGCGGCGCGCGTTCGGGTCCGGCGCGCTGGCCGTGCACGAGAAAGAGCGCGGCCTCTCCCGCATGCTGGCCGAGGTGCTGTGGCCGCCGGGCCTGACCGACCAGATCCGCCGGGTGTCCGCCCACCTGGGCCGTCCGCTGATGCGGCTCCAGCCGTCACCTCGGGTCGCCCAGGTCCCGTGGGAGCTGCTCGCCGTGGACGGTGACGACAGCGACGTGCGGCTGATCGACCTCGTGGACATCGTCACCACGGCACCGGCGTCGCTACGACGGGCAGGCACCACCCCGACCGAGCGGGACCCGCACCCGGACTCGGACACCGTGATTCTCGTCCTGGACCCCCGCGTCCCCGGCTTCCGCGCCGACTCCCCGCTCGGCTCGGTCCTGGGACAGCCCGGTTCGGACCCGGCGCTGCTGTCCCTCGTACGACGGAGGCTCGACGCGGGCGTCGTCGTACCGTCCACCGCCACCCCCGCCGAGGCCTTCCGCCGCACCGACCTCGACCGCGACTGGCTGGGCGAGGCGCTGCGCGGGGGTGCCCGTCGCCTGATGTACGTCGGTCACGTCAGCGGCGCCCCCGTCGAGGGCGGACAGAGCGAGGACGTCACCCTCCATCTGTGCTGCGGTCCAAAGACCACGGGGATGACCGAACCGGTGCGCATCCACCGCCCTTTGTCCGCCAAGGACCTTCTCCTGGGCACGCTCCCGCTGCACGCGGACGGCGTGCCGGGCGCTCAGCTCTGGCCCGCACCGCCGCGCGTCGCGCTGATCGCCTGTGAGAGCGGTGGCGATCTCCGCTTCGCCGAGTCCTTCGGCCTGGCGACGGCGATGATCCACAACGGTGCCCAGCTGGTCACCGCCACCCGTTGGGTGCTCCCCACCAGCTTCGCCTTCCACCGCCTGGCCGGTCTGCCGGAGTCTGTACGGCCGCTCACGGAGGCCGTGGTCGCCGTGGACGCGGCCCACGAGGATCCCGACCCGGTCCGCCGTCTCGGTGCCTGGCAGCGACAGCAGCTCGACCGGTGGCGCGCCGACGGCCGGATCGAGCACTCGCCCCTCCTCTGGGCGGCTCTGACCTGCATCGTCAGGTGAGAAGCCAGGGGTGGTGGAGGCAGTAACCGCCGACTCCGATCGCGGCGATCCCGGTGACCAGCAGGGTGGCGGTGAACCTGATGTTCCACGCGCGCTCATGGCGTTCGTGGTCGGGGTCGGCGGTGAGGAGGGACGGGTCGGCGGGCGCGTAACGCAGGGGGATGTCACGGCCGAGGGACGTGGCGATGTCCTGGATGCCCTGTGTGCACAGCGCGGTGACCTCGACGCCCTCGTGGGTGGTGAAGGCGACGACGGAGGCGTGGCTGACGCTTTCGCCGCCTTCGCCGTCGGAGTGGACGTCCCTGGTGACGGCGACCACGCGACCCCGGACGGTGATGCCCGCGGCCAGTTGAGCGGCGCGGGCGCGGGCGTACTCGCTGTCCCGGCTCAGCGCGGCGACGAGGAGCAGCAGGCCACCGACGCAGATCAGTCCCCACTGCCAACCCCACGCGAAGAACGACTGGACGACCAGTCCCGACACCAGCAGGATCACCATGCAGTTCGGCCCGCCGACCCCGGAGGTCCGCCCTTCGCTGTCCAGCATGAGGTAGAACCGCTCCGGCCGCCGCCGCGGAAACCGGACCGGGAACTCCCGCCCCACCCAGGCCTCTTGCACCCGGTCGCCACGTTTGTTCTCGTGCCGCAGCCTGAACTCCCGTCCGCTGCCGGGGTCCTGGTACACGATCGTCACCGGTATCCCGTGCTCCCCCGGCTCACCATGTCCCGGCGGATGCACCTCCACGACCCGGGCCGTCACCCACACCGCCCGCTGCGGCCGGGTCAGCCCGGCCAGCGAACACGCGTAACCCACCAACGCCAGCCCAGCGGGCACCGTCCACCACAGCCCGAGCATCTTCTGCAGGTCCATGCAGCGAGGCTCTCGCCGCATGGACTCCTACCGATCCCGGGTTCGGGCCGGACCAGCCGCCTCTTCCCTTCCGGCAGGCCGACTGGACGGCCCTGGCCTCGGGGACGGTCGGAGCCCGGGGGGAAAGGGACGAGGGCGCTCCTTCACCTGCCGGCGCGGCCCGGGCCGGACGTGTCGACGAACCGCTCGGCCAGGGCTTCGGAGCCTCGGGCGAGCATGGCGACGTCGGCACCGACGAGGACGAACGATGCGCCCTGGTCGAGATAGGCCGACGCGACGGCCGGGTCGAAGGCGTTGACGCCGACGGGCTTGCCCGCACCGCGGACGGCCTCGAAGGCGCGCCCGACCGCGGCCAGCACGTCGGGGTGGGTCTGCCGGCCGATCAGGCCCATCGACGCGGCGAGGTCGGACGGGCCGACGAAGACACCGTCGACACCGTCGACCGCGGCGATCTCGGCGGCCTTCCCGACGCCGGCGGTCGACTCGATCTGGACGAAGAGCGAGACATGCTCGTCCCCATGGGCCAGGTAGTCGTCGACGCGGTTCCACCGGGCCGACCGCGCGAGAGCCGATCCGACCCCGCGGTTGCCGCGCGGCGGGTAGCGCACCGCCCGCACGGCCGCCTCCGCCTGCTCCGGAGTGTCGATCATCGGTATCAGGATGTTCCGGGCGCCGAGGTCGAGGATCTGCTTGACCAGGACCGGCAGCAGGCCCGGCGCACGGACGAGCGGGCTGACCGGGTACGCGGCGACCGCCTGGAGCTGCGCGAGCACCGACTCGAGCTGGTTGGGCCCGTGCTCCATGTCGATCAGCAGCCAGTCGAGGCCGCCGCCCGCGCAGATCTCGGCGACGAGCGGGCTGCCGCTGCACACCCACATGCCGATCAGGGGGCGGTCGGAGGCGGCGAGCGCCGCGCGGAAGGTCGCCGGGAGGTTCACCGGAAGCTGCACGAGATCGTTCCCATCGTTCCGTAGTCGCAGAGCACCGAGTCGCCGCGCGACACCCACATCGGCCGGGTGAAGGATCCGGCGAGGACCAGCTCACCGGCCTGGAGGCCGGTGCCGTGCTGGTGGAGTTTGCCGGCGAGCCACGCGACGCCCGTGGCAGGGTGGTTGAGCACACCGGCGGCGACGCCGGTCTCCTCGATCGTCTCGTTGCGGTAGAGCAGCGCGGAGATCCAGCGCAGGTCGACCGCGTCGGGTGCCACGGGGGTGCCGCCGAGCACCAGGCCGCCGTAGGCGGCGTTGTCGGCGATGGTGTCGACGATCGTGCGTCCCTCGAGTTCCAGGTGCGAGTTGAGGATCTCCAGCGCCGGGACGACGTACTCCGTCGCGCGGAGCACGTCGAAGACGGTGCAGCGGGGGCCCTTGAGCGGCGCCTTGAGCAGGAAGGCGAGCTCGACCTCGATGCGGACGTTGGAGAACTCGTCGAACGGCACGACAGCGCCGTTCTCCCAGACGGTGTCGTCGAACATCACGCCGTAGTCCGGCTCGGAGATGCCCGTCGCCGCCTGCATGGCCTTGGACGTCAGACCGATCTTGCGGCCGACGAGGCGGCGGCCGGCCGCGATCCGCCGGTCACGCCAGAGCCCTTGGACGGCATACGAGTCCTCCACCGTCGCCTCGGGGTACCGGGCGGTGATGCGCGGCAGCACGGTGCGGTCGGCGTGTGCCCGCTCGAGCTCGGCGGCGAGGTCGGCGAGGGTCTGCTCGGGAAGCATCGTCAGGCTCCTTGGGCGGCGCGGTCGTTTCGGTGGGGGCCGTGGGCGCCGTGGGTTCCGTGGGTTCCGTGGGTTCCGTGGACGCGGAAGGCGTCGAGGGAGCCGGTGCGGTGCCGGCGCACAGCCTGCTCGATCCGGTCGGGCGTCCCGTCCCCCTCGATGAGGCCGAACTCGATGAGGTCGAGCAGGTCGTCGTGCTCGCCCACGGACTCCCGGGGCCGGTGGGGGACGAACCCGAAGATCGAGTAGCGCAGGTGGCCCAGCCGGGACCACTCCGCGTCGACCGTCTCCAGGAGCCGGGGGTTGGGGCACCTGGAGTAGAGGGTGTGGTGGAACTCCTGGTTGAGCGCGCCGAAGCGCCGGAAGTCGAAGTCGCTGAGCCCGCCGCGCATCGCCGCGTTGAGTTCCCGGGCGTGCGCCAGGTCCCGCCGGGTGAGGTGGGGCGCCGAGAGCGCCGTCGCCGCGCTCTCGAGCACGGTGATGACCTCCATCGCGTGGATGTAGCGGTCCGGGTCGACCATGGAGACGCTCGCGCCGACGTTGGGTTCGAAGGTCACCAGCCCTTCGGCCGTGAGGTGACTGACGGCCTCGCGGACCGGCACCACGCTCATGCCGAGCTGGGCGGCGAGCGTCGTCAGGACGAGGCGGTAGCCGGGACCGAACGACCCGGACGTGATCCGCTCGCGGATCCACTCGTAGGCGACCCGCGACTTGCTCGCGGCCGGTGCCGGCCGGGTCCGGGTCACGAGGTGGTCCGCGCCGTGTCCGACGGCGCCGTGTCCGGCCGGGCGCAGTGTGCGGCCTCGTACCTCGCCCGCCATTCGGCGTTCATCGGGAAGAGTCCCTCGACGGGGTGTCCCCCGGCGACCTTCCGGGCGATCCAGCCGTCCTCCTCCTCCTGGGCGACGGCCGCGTCGGCGATCTCCGCCGCGATCCCCGGCGGGATCACGACGACCCCGTCGGCGTCGCCGACGAGGATGTCGCCGGGCTGCACGGTGGCACCGCCGCACGCAATGGTGAGGTCGGCGTCCCAGGGGACGTGCTTGCGGCCGAGCACGGCGGGGTGCGGCCCCGCCGCGAAGACGGGGATGCCCACGGTGGCGACGGTTTCGGCGTCGCGCACCCCGCCGTCGGTCACGACGGCCGCGGCGCCGCGGGCATGGGCGCGGATCGCGAGGATGTCGCCGAGCGTCGCCGATCCCTTCTCGCCGCGCGCCTCGATGACGAGGACCTCGCCCTCCTCCACGGAGTCGAAGGCGCGCTTCTGTGCGTTGTAGCCGCCGCCGTGGCTGGTGAAGAGGTCTTCGCGGAAGGGGACGAAACGCAGCGTCCGGGCGGTGCCGACGAACTTCTGTCCCGCCACCAGGGGACGGACGCCGTCGATGAACACGCCCTCCAGGCCCTGGCGGCGCAGCTGGGCCGAGAGCCCGGCGACGGGCACCGACGCGAGTTTCGCCCGCAGCGCCGGGGGGAGGGAGGAGGCCGGTGTGGTGTCCAAGGGAGGGCTCACTTCAATATCGTGTACGGAATTGTGGTTGGATCTGCTTCATGGCGAGCAAGACCGAGCAGGCATTCATGATCCTCAAGGAACGGATCATGAACGGCACCTACGGACCCGGGCACCGCCTGGTCATCGACCAGCTGGTGCGCGAACACGGCATCAGCTCGGTGCCGTGGCGTGAGTCGCTGCGCCGGCTCCAGGCCGAGGGCTGGGTGGAGATCGTGCCCAACGTCGGCGCGCTGGTGGCGACGTTCGACACCGACGCGTGGCAGCGGGGCCTGCAGATCGTGGCGCGCCTCGGCGGCTACGCGACGGCGCTGTCGGCGCCCCACCTGACCGAGGCCGACCTGACAGCGGCCCACACACTGGACCGCCAGATGAAGGAGGCGCTCGCCGCCTTCGACCCGGCCCGCTTCGGCCGGCTCAACCGGGAGTTCCACCGGCTGCTCGCGTGCCGCTGCCCGGACCGCCGCCTCGTCGACATGGTCGACAACGAGTGGGCCCGGCTCGAGATCGTCCGCAGGTCGGCCTTCTGGTACGCCCCCGGCCGCGCCCAGGCCGCCATCGCCGAGCACGAGGGCATCCTCCAGCTCATCGAGGCGGGCGCGTCGGCCGAGGCCGTCGAGGCGGCCGCGAAGCAGCACGAGATCAACACCATCGAGGCCGTCACGAAGTACGAGGCCACCCTGCCCGACCAGCGGTTCTGAAGGGGGCACGGATCACTCGCCCCGCTCGCGCCACCGGGCGATGAGCGCCTTGGCGTAGTCGTTGCCGTTGGGGTGCCGGAGCGTCGTGTGCGCGTGGAACCGCGCGGGCAGTTTGTTGCTCAGCCACACCCCGGCGTGGTCGTCGAACTCGGCGATCAGCACCGGGCCGTGCACCCGGAAGTAGAACGGCTGCGAGCCGTCCGTCGCGCCGTACCAGGAGAACCACGTTTCGTCGGCGTGCGCGTCGTACTCCGCCAGCGCGAGCTCGCGCTGTCCCTCGACCAGCAGGTGCAGGAAGTCGGCGACGACGCGGCGGAGCAGGTCGCGCTGGGCGTCGTCGAGCTCGTCCGCCGGGATCCCCTCGTACGGGATCACCCGGTTGTCACGGAACGCGCCCGCGACGTGCCGCTCGTCGGCGGGATGCAGTCTTCCCTCCGGCATCGCCGGGTCGAGTACGGACGCGAAGACGACGGCCCGGGCGCGCTGAGTGGCCGTGAGAGAACCGGCCAGTTCGAGGGCGAGCCGCTCTCGCGTCACGAAGAGCGGCCCGTGGACGCCGGCCTCGTCGTCCATGAGCGCGGGCTCGCCTCCGAGGAAGACCGGCGCGATGACGTGCCGGCCCCCCACGGAGACGAAGTTGAGGGCCACGTGGTGGCCGAAAAGCTGCCAGCCCCACGGCTCACCCCGCGCGCCCGCCGACGGGTCGCCGAAGACCGAGAACCAGTAGCTGTGCCGGTTCATGACCGTGGGCAGGCCGACCAGTTCGCCGAGGTGGCCGTTGAGCTCCATCGCACCCGAGACCTGGGCGTAGCCGTCGGAGCTCAGCGACGCGCGGAGGATGTCGTGGATCGCCGACGTCTTGTCGTCGGTGAGCACCTCCATCCTCAGTCCCACGCGGTAGACCATGAACTCGGGGTTGCTCCACGCCCGCCACTGCGGTGCGTCGATGTCGTGGCGCACCGCGTCCAGCTCACCGGGAGTGAGCGTCCCGAGGAAGCGAACGGCAGCCTCGCAGGGCCCGCTCCCGGTGTCCGGCGGTGCGGTGCCCGGCAGCGCGTAGAGCCCCTCGCGCACCGCGCCGTCGGAGGTGATCCCGACGAACGGCTCACGGTAGAGGCCGTCCCAGTGGACGAGGAGGTCGCGCAGGAAGGGCGCCCGGTAACGGTTCTGGGCGAACTCCTCGTAGGTCATCCCGCGGACCTCGGTGAGCCCGGGGTCGTCGAGGCCGGGCAGGAAGGTGCGATAACTCTCGTCGGTGAGCTCGACCGCCTCCTCGCGGCCCGTCGTGCGGGAGGTCGTGAAGAAGCCGTCGATGTCCTCATCGGATGTGGCGCTCATCGGTCTCGCTCTGCTCGGGTGCGGGTCAGATCGGGAGGTCGAACATCTTCTTCGCGTTGCCGTGGAGCACGGCCTCGCGATCGGCGTCGCTGATGGCGAGCTCGTTCTTGACGAAGTCGACGCCCTGGCTCATCCAGGAGCGGAAGACGGGGAACGAGGAGCCGAACATGTAGTGGTCGGCGCCGTTGATCTGCAGTGCCGCCTCGACCTGGATCCGGCCCCAGGAGTGCGGGTGGGTGAGGTCGAAGAAGATGTTGTTCTCGAGGTAGTGCTTGATCTTGTCGCCACCGGTCGTCGACAGGCGCTGCATCGCCTCGCCGGCCTTGGGGGCGCGCGGGGTGAGCAGGGAGGTGACCGCGAACCAGTTGCCGCCGAGCATCGTGTGGATGAACCTGAGGTCGGGGAACTCGTCGAACATGCCGCTGAAGAGCTCGCGGCCGACCGCGATGCCCTGGTCCATGATGCGGCCGTACTCGCGGCGGAAGTTCTGGTAGTCGACGACCGACTTCCACTCCACCGGGAGCGGCGTGTGGTGGACGACGACCGGGACCTTCTTGTCGTTGAGCACCTTGAGGTAGGGCTTGAACGCCTCGTCGTCGAGGTAGAGCCGGCCGTAGTGGCAGGCGAGCTGGACGCCCACGGCGCCGTTGCCGAGGCAGCGTTCGAGCTCGTAGATGTTCTCCTTGCCTCCCCACGGCGGGACGCAGGCGGTCGAGAACAGGCGGCCCTCGGACTCGGCGACGATCTTGGCGGCGTTGTCGTTGACCGCCTTGCAGGTCTCCAGGCCGAGCCACTCCTGCCAGACCGGGACCCGCATGATGCCGTAGTCGACGCCGGCGTCGTCCATCGCCTTCAGCTTCGCCTCGGTCGAGTAGTCGCCCTCGACGTAGTTGAGGTTGGGGTAGCCCTTCGGCTTCTCCAGGACCAGTTGCTTCTTGCCGTCCTCCATGGTGATCACGCGGGCGACCTCGCCGAAGCCGCGCGGGGCGCTGTCGAGGAAGCCGTTGAGGATCTTCTCGTTGGTGAAGAGGTCCTCGGGCAGGTGGTGGATGTTGATGTCGACGACGGTCATGACGCTCCTTGCGGGCTGCGCTCGCGCAGCTTGGTACGCGAGCTGTCGGTGTAGATGGTCCGGACGATGTCGTGCGGCGTGAACTCACCCGTGAGCTCACGCCCGACGACACCGTCGTCGAAGACGAGTACGCGATCGCACAGCAGCGCGAGTTCGTTCTCGTCGGAGCTGGCGACGAGAACGGCGCGGCCCTCGCGAGCAGCCCCGCGGACCGCCTCGACGATGGTCCTGCGCGCGCCCACGTCGACGGCCTGGGTGGGCTCGTGGAGCACCAGCAGCGCCGGGTCGGTCGCGAGCCACTTGGCCAGGAGCACCTTCTGCTGGTTGCCCCCGCTCATGTTCCCGAGCACCGCGTGCGGCCACGGGGGTCGCACGTCGAGGCGCTCGATCCAGTCGGCCGCCAGCCGCTTCTCGGCTCCGCTCCGCAGCGGCCGCACCTTGCCGGCGGCGCTCGCGGTGCAGGTCTGCGGGAACGAGATGTTCTCCGTCACGGTCATCCCGCCGACGAGACCGGCAGACTCACGGCCCTCCGGGACGAGCGCGATGCCGCTCCTGATCGCCGAGGCCGGCGACAGGCCCTTGAGCGCGACCTGCCCCGCGGGCAGGGTCACGGTGCCGCCTTTCGCCTTGCCGACGCCGCTGATCAGGTAAGGGACGTCGTCGTGGCCCGACCCGGCGAGGCCCGTGACGCCGACGACCTCACCGGGTCGGATACGCAGGGACAGTTCGCGCACGTTGCGTCCCGTGAGGTGGTCGACCACGACGGGGGCGGCGCCGTTCGCGGCGTCGGCCGCCGTGCGGTGCTCGAGGCCCTCGACCTCGCGCCCGAGCATGAGGTGGGCGAGGTCGGATTTCGTCATCCCCTCGACATCCTGGCCGGCCACGACGATCTCGCCGTCGCGGAGCACGGTGACCCGGTCGGCGGCCTCCACGACCTCCTCCAGACGGTGCGTGATGAGCAGGGCCGAGGTGCCGGTCGCGACGATGCGGTCGAGCAGGGCGTAGAACCGCTCGAGCGACTCACGGCCGAGGGCACGCGTCGACTCGTCGAAGACGATGACTCCGCGGCCGTCCTCGAGGTCCTGCACGGCGCGGGCGATCGCGACGACCGCCTTCTCGTCCTCGTGCAGATCCGCGACCTTGGTGCCGAGCGGAATGCTGCGCGGGCCGAGTCGCTCGAAGACGGCCTGCGTCGCTGCGGCCTCGGCCTTCCAGTCGATCCGGCGAAGGAAGCGCGAGCCCTTGAACCGGCCGAGCCGGGTGTTCTCCAGCACGGTGGCGTCCGGCACCAGGCCGAGGTTCTGGTGCACGACCGCGACCCCCGCGGCACGGGACTCGTCGGGCCTGATCGGGAGCCGCAGGCCGACGCCGTCGACCGTGACACGACTGCCTGCGTCGGGGCGGTGGAGACCGGTGAGGATCTTGGCGAGGGTGGACTTGCCCGACCCGTTCTGCCCGATGAGTGCGTGGATCTCTCCGGGACGCACATCCATGGCGACGTCGCGCAGGACCGTGGCGCTGCCGAAGGTCATCGTGACCCCCTCGACGACGAGCCGGGGGGCCGGCGGGAGACCGGTCCGTCCCGCCGGAGGCCGGTCGTGGAGCCCGCTCACGCGACGCCCCACAGCTTCTTGAAATCGTCGGCGAAGGTGGCCGGGCCGAACCACTCGCCGGAGAGCTCGGCCTCCTCGGTCAGCTTGATGTCGCCGATGTTGTCCTTCGTGAACAGACGGGTCGGGATGTCGTACTGCGGCACCGGCCGGCCGAGGATCAGGCGCAGCGCCGCATCGGTGTCGACCCAGCCCTGAAAGGCCGCGGCCTGGGCGGTGACGGCCGCCAGGGAACCGGACTTGAGGGCCTTCATGCCGCCGAGGGAGGCGGAGCCGGTGACGACCTTGATGTCCGTACGCGACGTCTGCTGGACACCGCCCTGGGTCGGCTGCAGGTACTGCTCGAACTGCGCGTCGACGTAGGTGATGGCCGGGTCCTTGAGCAGCACGGCGCTGGTCGAGGAGGGGATGAGCGCGAAGTTGGAGGACGTGACCTTGTTGATCGTCAGTTTGCAGTCGGGGCAGCTCTTCTTCAGCGCCGCCTTGCCGTCGGCGACGTAGCCGGCGGGCGACGGGCCGTCGGAGCTCTGGTTGACCAGGATGTTGGCCTTGCCCCCGGAGTCCGAGGCGATCCAGTCGAAGAGGCGGATCTGCTGCTCGCTCCCGGGGACCCGCACCCAGGTGAGCGTCTTGGAGGCCGGGTGGGACGGGTCGGGCGCCTGGTTGCTGATGACGACCGGGACGCCGGCCTTCTGCGCGGCGTCGAAGCCGTTGGCCGCCAGCGCGTACGGAATGGCGTCCGCGATGACGGCCGCGGCCTTGGCGTCCGTCGCCTGGCCGATGCAGCCGCCGATGTCGGTCGGCGTCCCCTTGCCGTCGCAGACCTGGAGGCGCAGACCCACGGCCTCGGCCGCTGCGGCCAGGGTCTTCTCGGTGGTGGTGAACTGCGGCGCCTGCTTGGTGATCGGGACGTAGAAGATCGTCTTTCCGGCGACGGAGTCGACGTTGCCGAGCTTCTCCGTCGGGACGGGGTAGGCGTCCAGCGGCTTCATCGCCGTGGCCGATCTGTCGCCGACCGCGGAGGCCGAGCCGTCGGCGCCGGCGGACGCGGTGTCCTGCGAGTCACCGCCGCAGGCCGCGAGGGAACCGGCGAGGAGGGCGATGCCCGCGGCTGCGGCCCAGGTGCGGGCGCGCCGCCGGGTGGTGGGACGTGCGGGTCTCATGGCGAACTCCGTTGTTTGCTGAGAATGTCGCGGTGGCGGGGCGTCGCCGATCCGGGAGAGCGACCGGCAGGTGATCAGTGCGAACGGCCGCGCAGCACGGTCGAGATGGTGACGGCGACGACGAGGACGCCGCCGTAGAAGACGCTCGTGACCCACGAGGTCGCGCCCAGGAGCTGGAGCCCGAGCACGCCGGTCGCCAGGAAGAAGACGGCGATGAGGGTGCCGATCGGATTGAACCGCCCCGGCTGCAGGATCGCCGTGCCGAGGAAGGTCGCCGCGAAGATCGGCAGCAGGTAGCTCTGCGACACGTTGGGGTCGAAGCCGCCGGTGGCCGCGGCGGAGAGCACCCCTCCCACGCCGGCGACGAGGCCCGCGGTCGTGAAGGCCCCGATGCGGACCCGTGTCACGCGCACACCGGCGAGCCGGCTGACCTCACGGCTCTCACCGACGAAGCGCATGGTGCGGCCCAGCGGCGTGAAGTGCAGGACGTAGGCGAATCCGAGCATGAGCGTGAGCCCGTAGAAGAAGCTGACCGGAAGGCCGGCGACCGGCTGGAGCGCGATGTCCTTGAAATCCGTGGGGAGGCCGCTGACCGGCATCAGGTCGGAGACCCACAGCGCGATCCCGAGTAGGAAGGTGCCCATGCCGAGTGTCACCACGATGGTGTTGACGCCGACCTTGACCACCAGCCAGCCGTTCACGGCGCCCACCGTGGTGGACAGGACGAGCGAGGCGAACACCGCCGCCCCCACGCTCCATCCGTGGTTGACGTGGAGGACCGTCAGCATGATGGCGGCGAGCCCGAAGTTGGAGGCGACCGACATGTCGACGAACTCGCCGACGACGATCGTGCAGAGCAGGGCGGCGGTCAGGAAGACGAGCGCCGCCTGGTTCTGACTGCCGAAGATCACCTTGAGGCTGCCCGACGTCATGAATGTGTCGGGACGGAGAACCGCGAAGAGGACCGCGAGCGCGATCCAGACGCCGATGACGGCGAAGCGGGAGGCGAACCGGACCCCGCCGCCGCTGCTGCGCTTCACCGGGGCGGCCGGGGCGGAGGCCGGTGCGGGCGGCGACGTCACGCCGGTGGTCGGCCCGGCGGCCGTGGGCATCTCTGACATGGGATCGGACGCTCCCTGGCTGGTACGTACGGGCTGTGGTGCCGAACACTTCAAAATCGTGTACGAAACCATATACAGAATCGCCCGCAACACAAGACCTACCGTCACCGAAAATCGTGCTTGAAATCGTACATGATCTCGTCTACGGTTTCGGATCACCGTGTGGCGCATGCCATATCCCGTACTCGGAGAGGCAGGGACCCATGGCCCAGGCAGCCGGCCGCGGCGCCGAGTACCGGCACGAGGGGACCCGCATGCGGAGTCCGGTCATGGCGCCTCGGGGCGAACCGGCCGACGCGGTTCGCCCCGGCCGGACATCCGGTGTTTCCGGCCGACGTACGGGGCGGGCGCGTCATCGCCGCCCACGCGGCGCTCGACGCGCAGCCGGAGTTCGCAGGCCGTCACCGGCCCTGCTCGGTCACCGCTTCGGCGGCTCCTCGGCGCTCGAGTACCTCCGCACCGGGGCAGTCGTCGCCGGCGTTGCCGCGGTGCACGCCGGGCTCGACCTGCTCGACGTGCTCGACGTGCTCGACCGGGACTGAAGCACTCCGGGACCGGGCTCCGTGCCGCCGATGATCGGCGCCGACGATTCGCTACGGCCTCCTGATCACCCGCCCATCCCCCTCAAACGACGAGGACAACGAAATGACCACCACCGACCTCGACATCGCAATCGTCGGCGCCGGGCCGGCCGGCCTGCTCACCGCGCTCCGCATGCACCAGAAGGGTGTGCGCCCGGTCGTCTACGAGGTCGTGCCCGAGCTCAAGCCGCTCGGCGTCGGCGTCGACATCAAGACCGTCGGCACGGCCGAGATCGACGACCTCGGCCTGCTGGAGGAGTTCCGTGCGATCTCCGTCGACGCGCAGGACTCGATCTTCTACAACCACTTCGGCCAGGAGATCTACGCCGAGAAGTGCGGCGTGCACATGGGTTACCTGCACGAGCAGCGCTTCGTGCACCGCGGCACCCTCCAGATGCTGTTCCACAAGGTGGCGCTCGAGCGGCTCGGCGCGGGCGCGATCCGCCTCGGCACCGGTGTCACCGGCTACTCGCAGGACGAGACCGGCGTGACGCTCCGCCTCCGGCACGCCGACGGCCGCACGGAGCAGGTGCGCCACGCGGCGGTCGTCGCCGCCGACGGCATCAGGTCCGCCATCCGCAAGCAGATGTTCCCCGAGCTCTCCGAGCCGCACTTCTCCGGCATCACCATGTGGCGCGGCACCACGGTGATGGAACCCTTCCGCAACGGCCACACGATCCTGCACATCGGCGACCCCAACACCGCCTCGATGATCGTCTATCCCATCGCCGACGACTTCGAGGGCAGCGGGAAGACCCTGGTCAACTGGGTCGCCGAGACCAACGGCGAGGAGACCATCGAGGACTGGAACCAGGTCGGCGACATCAGCGAGGTCATCCCGCTCTTCGACACCGTCGAGCTGCCCTTCCTCGACGTCCGGCGGATGATGCGCGAGGCCCGCGAGGTCTACCTCTTCCCCCTGATCCGCCACGACCCGCTCGACAACTGGGTCGACGGCCGGGTCGTGCTGCTCGGCGACGCCGCCCACGCGATGTACCCCCGCGGCGGCAACGGCATCACCCAGGCGATGCTCGACGCCCGTGTCATCGTGGAAAAGCTCGCCGAGACCCCGGACGACCCACGTGCGGCCTTCGTCGCGTACGACGCGGCCCGCCGCGAGGGCGTCAACCGGATCGTGATGAACATGCGCGGCGAGGGCTACGAGGTCGTCCGCCGCATGGTCGCCGAGCGTACCGGGGGCGTCCCCTTCACGGACATCGAGGAGGTTCTGCCGCTCGCGGAGGCCGACGAGATCTTCAGCAGGTACCACGCGCTGGTCGGTTCGCCCCGTCCCGGCTTCGAGGCCGGCGAGGCGACGGGCTACCGCACCGACGACCTCGAGGTGTACGGAGCCAAGGCATGACCGCCGCGCCGGTGGTCCTCGCCGACGAGGCCACGCGCGCAGCGATCCTCGAGGTGGAGGAGAGCCGTCAGCGGGCGCTGCTGGAGGTCGATCTCCACACGCTGGGTGACCTGTACGACGACTCGCTGATCCACACTCACGCGCCCGGCCTGACCCACACGAAGGCCCAGCTCCTGGAGCACATCGCCACCCGCGCGCCCTACAAGGGCGCCGCCCGGGGCGAACTCACCATCCGTGTGATCGGCGACGTCGCGGTCATGACGGGCCGTCTGACCAACCGCCTCGGCAGTCCGGACGGCTCCGAGCGCACGGTCGCCGGCCAGGTGATCCAGGTGCTGCGGCGCTGCGAGGACGGCGCCTGGCGCTTCGTGAGCTTCCAGATGACCCCGGACGGCGAGCACGTCTGGGCCCCCACCGCCGAGGAGAGGACCGGCCTCGACACGATCGCTCAGGAGGAGCAGCAGTGAAGATCGCACGCTTCCACACCGCGGAGGGGCCGACACGGCTGGGCCGTGTCGACGGTGACCGGGTCACCGACATCTCCGATGTCGTCGGGGGCACGTCGCTACGGTCGATCCTGCCCCTGCTGCCCTCGCTGAGGCACGAGATCCTCGCGGCCGGCGGCCTTTCGCACGCGCTGGCCGACGTGGTCCTCGAGGCCCCGATCGACAACCCGCAGAAGTACCTCGGCATCGGCATGAACTACAAGGAGCACGCCGAGGAGGCGCGCGCCGCGGGCATCCCCGTACCGGAGAACCAGCTGTGGTTCAACAAGCAGGTCTCCTGCGTCGCCGGCCCCTACGACGGCATCGTGAAGCCCGGCCTCTCCGACGCCCTCGACTACGAGATCGAGCTCGGCGTGGTGATCGGCCGGCGCTGCAAGCACGTGTCCGTCGAGGACGCCCGCTCGGTCATCGCCGGGTACCTCGTCACCAACGACGTGTCGGTCCGCGACTGGCTGCAGAAGAAGTCGCCGACGTTCACGCTCGGCAAGTCGTTCGACACCCACGGCCCGATCGGCCCGTGGCTGACCACCGACGACGAGATCGCCGACCCGCACGACCTGCGGATGACCCTCAGCGTCAACGGCGAGGTCCGCCAGGACCGGCCCACGAACGACATGGTCCACGACATCTACGAGCAGATCGCCTATCTCTCGCAGGTCTTCACCCTCATGCCCGGCGACCTCCTCGCCACCGGCACGCCCGCGGGTATCGGCGCGACGCAGGGCAGGTTCCTCAAGGTCGGCGACGTCGTCCGCGCGGAGATCGAGGGCCTCGGCCATATCGAGAACCGCGTCGTCGCCGAGGGCTGAGCGGTCATGAGCACCCGTACCAGCATCGATCTGCCGGGGTTCGGCCACGTCAACCCGATCCCGGTCGCCAGCCGGATCGGCCCCTTCGTCGCGACCGGCGCCCTCACCGGTCGCGACCCGGTGACCGGCGAGATGGCGCCCGACGCCGACCAGCAGTTCACCCACGTCTTCGCCCACATCCGCACCCTGATGGCGGAGCTCGGCGGCACAACGGACGACATCCTCAAGATGACGTTCCACCTCGCCGACCCCGACGACCGCGAGGCACTCAACCGTGAGTGGCTGGCGATGTTCCCCGATCCGGCCAACCGCCCCGCCCGGCAGGCGATCGCGGCCCGGCTCGGGCGCGGCGCCGTCGTCCACTGCGACCTGTTCGCGGTGCTCAGCGACTGAGGAAGGAACCATGAAGCACCTGCCCGGCTTCGGCAACTCCCCGTCCGGCCCCGTGACCTACGAGGCACCCGTCACCATCAAGCGGATGCTCTTCGCCACCTGGGCGCTGCTCGACTCGCTGCGCCCCGAGCTCAAGGCCGCGGCGCTCGTGCCCGACGTGGACGCTCCTGGCCGTCTCGACTGGGACTTCATCCCCAAACCCGATCGGGCCGGCATCCCGCTGCACGCGCTCGACCGGCACCAGAAGGTCGTCGCGCACTCCCTACTCAAGGCCGGTCTCAGCATGCGCGGCTACAGCCAGGCGCTCTCCGTGACGGCCACGGAGCACATGCTGCGCGAACTCGAGGCGATCGAACGGGGCTTCGGCGTCCTCGCCGGCGACTTCCGCGACCCCGAGGGCTACTGGTTCAGCTTCTGGGGGCGGCCCGGCTTCGAGGACACGTGGGGCTGGCGGGTCGCCGGCCACCACCTCTCCCTCAACTACACGATCGTCGCGCAGCGGTACCTCGCCGTCACGCCGCTCGCGATGGGCGCGCAGCCCGTCGGCGCCGGTGTGCTGGACGCGCTCGGCGAGAACGAGCGCCGGGCGCTGTCGATCCTGCGCTCGCTGTCCCCGGACGCCCAGGAGCAGGCGGTCATCCACGAGGTCGCGCCCGCCGACTTCGTCACCCGTCAGGTGCCCCGCGTCGGCGCCGAGGAGTGGCCCGACTGGGTCGATCTCGGGATCGTCGGCTACGAGACGACCGACGAGGACCGCGAACGCCTGCGGTTCGTGAAGGCGGATCCGTCCGGTATCGGCGGCGCCGACCTGACCGGTGGTCAGCTCGATGCCGTACGCGACCTCCTCCTCTATTACGTGGAGACCGGTCCCGACGAGTTGTCCCGGCAGTACCGCGAGCAGGTTCTCGCGGCCGACCCGCGCGACATCCGTTTCGCCTGGGCAGGCGGGCCCGAGGCGAACACCGCCCACTACTACCGGATCTCCACGCGTGACCTGCTCGTCGAGGCCGACAACGCGGTCGCCGCGGGCCAGCATGTCCACGCGGTCTGGCGTGACCTCAACAACGACCTCGGTCACGACCTGTTGCTCGACCACTACGCGCGGCACGGCCCGGACGGCCGGCACCTGCGGCGCCGGCTGGTGTCGAACCGGTCGGCCGAGGACGCCCCGCTCGAGACCGGAGGGTGGTACGTCCCGGAGGTCTACGTGAAGCACTGACCGACCCGCGAGGCAGGTCGATCGCCGGGCCGCCGGTCATGGGCCGCCCGGCGATCAGGCACGACCAGGCCGCCGGCATGCGCAAGCACAGCTTCGGCTCGGCGTGCTACGGCCGTCACGTACGCGACAGCAGCGCTGTTCACTATCGCCACCGAAGTGCCTGCGACGATCCTCGGCTCGACGTTCACGGCGCCTTGACCGGCGGGCAGCTCGGATCATGCCGCGTGCAGCGTGGCCAGTTCCGACCGCAGTTCCTTGATCCCGTCCTCGGCGACCTCGTAGGCGCTCGGCACGCCCGGAACCGGCTCGTCCTCCATGGGGATCCAGAACTTCCGCCTCGTCAACCGCAATGAAGTGAGGAACGCCGGGATGGCGTTGAAGACTTCGATGAGCAGCGGTCCGTCGTACACGGGCAGGACGGGCTCCAGGAACGTGCGCCAGGGGATCCAGCTGTCCGCGACCTCGCCGCGATCCGGCGGGGACACCTGCACGTAGTGCAGGCGCCGCTGCTCGGCGGCATCCTGGATGTCGCGGCGGTACGCCTCCGGGCCGCTGCTGCCGAGGACGACGTGGGAGCTGTCCACGCACACGCCGACGTGCGGACCGCGCACGCCGTCGAGGAAGTCGAGCACGTCGCGCACCATGTTCGGGGCTGGTGTCTCCCAGTGGTCGACGGGTTCGACGGCGACCCGGACGCCCTTCTCCGCCGCGTGTTCGCCGAGCCGCTCAAAGACCGGCTGCGCGATTTCGTACCGGGGCCGCAGCCAGTCCTGCAGCGCGTCACTCCACAGCGGTGTGCCGTTGAGGGTGGGAAATACGTTGTAGGGGAACAGGACGGGGCCCGCCATGACGGTGCCGCGCAGGGCCGCTGTGATGTCCACCCGGGACTTGAGGTAGGCCAAGGCCGCCTCGCGTTCCTCGGGGTTCAGCGATGTGGGATCGCAGGCCGGCGTCGTGGCCACGTTGGTGGTCAGACCTACGTCCTCCAAACCGGCTGCGTCGAGAGCCGCCCTGAGCTTTTCGTAGCGAGGCACGTCCGCTTGGGGGTTGCCCGCGCCGTTCGGGAGAACGGGCATGTCGAAGCCCGTGTACCCGATGTCCTGCAGCTCCCTCATGTGCCTGACGACGACCTCGGTGTACCGGGGATCATCCGGGTGCAGGTCGACGGTGAACATGAAGAAGCTGAGATAGATGTCGCGCGCACTGGTCGTTACCATCCCAGGACTCCGGTGAGGTAAGCGCGGGCCATCTTGGCGTACTTCAGCGGGCATGCCGTCGCCGGGTCCTGTTCGGCCTCGACGACCAGCCATCCCTCGTAGCCGGCTTCCCCCAGCGTCGAGAGGATGGGCTCGAAGTCGATCGCGCCTTCCGAGTCTCCGGGCACGGTGAAGACGCCCTGCAGGATTCCCTCCTGGAAGGAGAGGTGGTCGCTCTTCACCTTCTCGGCCACCGGCTGGCGGACGTTCTTGAGGTGGACGTGCTTGATCCGCTGCTTGTGCCTCTTTGCGGTCTCGAGCGGGTTGTCGCCCGCGAGCCGGAGATGCCCGGTGTCGAACAGCAGATGCACGTGGTCCGGGTCGGTGTCCGCCATCAACCTGTCGATGTCCTCGGCCGTCTGCACACCGGTGCCCATGTGATGGTGGTAGCAGAGTCGCATCCCGCTGTCCGCGGCCAGCTTTCCGATTTCGTTGAGCCCGCCGGCGAGGAGACCCCAATCCTTTTCGGTGAAGTGGGGGCGGTGCTTGAAAACAGGGATGGGCTGCAGGTGCGACGACTGCCCGAACTCTGCGACCACGATGTCCTGGCCGCCCACTTTCTTGAGGAACTCCAGCTGCCTCTTGAAATTTTCGACGGTCCGGTCTTTGTCGCCGATGGTGAAGTAGGTGCTCACCCAGGGCTCGGACACCTTCAGGCCGCGCAGGTCGAGCGCCTCCTTCAGTACCGCGGGGTCGGCCGGGTACTTGTGTCCGATGCTGCAGCCCTGGAATCCCGCGAGTGCCATCTCACTCACGCATTGCTCGAACGGGATTCCGATGTCGATCAGCGGAAAGTCGTCGTTCCACCACAGGGTCGGCGTCACGCCGAGAGATACCTTGTCGCGACCCAGGTTCGGGACGGTGCCGGTCATTACGCTTCCTTCTTCTGGTAGTTCTCGAATGTGGGCGCATCGACCCACGACCCGTAGCCCGGTGCCTTCGCGCCGGACGGGTGGGCACCGATCGCCCGCCACAACAGCCCCTCGGTGTAGGCGTCGGGGGAGACGACGAACGGGGGTTCGCGCCTGTCTCCGGCGTGCGCGCGGTTTTCCCCGGCCTGGTGCTGTCCGGACACGGCCTGCCAGGGCCGGCTTTCCTCGGGCTGGCTGTCATCCGGGACGGCGGGCTTCGCACCGCTCCGGCCGGGCGCCGTCCAGGCCGCCACGTCCACCCGCCCCGCCAGTTCCGGGCCGTACCAGACGCCGACGTACCAGAGCTTGATGATGCTTTGCACCACTGGATCGGCGGGGACGGCAGAGGAATCGGAAGAGATCGCATTCCGGATCGCATCCGGCCCTTCTTGATTCATGACCGTTTCGCAGTACGCCTCCGCCTGACCGGTTCCCCACAGGTCGAACTCGCTGAACCCGGTCACAGTGGCAGAGAACTTCACGAATTCGCGCAGATTCTCTTCTGTGGTCGTTCCTTGCGTCACGATGCCTCCTCCTTCGACGGTCTAGAGCTCGAATGTCGGGCCGGCGTTCGCCCCCGGATGCCCGGTGAGCGGGTTGCGGACGAGGCGGTTCATGCTGTCGCGAATGCGGAACATCTCCCAGACCGCCTTGAGCAGCAGGTCGGGCTGACCGTTGTAGGCGAGATTGACACTGGTGAGGAAGGTGGCGTAGGACCGGTTGAACTCCTTGGCCGCCGCCAGGATTTCCGGGTCTCCCGCGAGGTCCGCCAGCTTGATGTCCGGCTTCACCGGATGGACGGCACTCCAGTCGACGTGCAGATCCGGGCCGGAAGGCTCGCCCGGAACATCGCCCTTCTGGTAGTACCGCCCCTTCTCCAGTTGCTGGAACCTGTAGTAATGGGCGATTTCATCCTGGCTGTCGAAGATGCCGCCGTGCAGCCCTTCGCCCTGCTCCGCGACGAGAGTGAGCGCCGCGACTGCGGTGTCCCGCCCCGTCACCTTGATCACATCGCCGCCACCCGAGTAGAAGTACTCGGGGGTCACCTGGCGAGCGGGATCGCCGGTGAAAATCGTCGTCCCTGCCTTACGGGCCCGGTCCTCCAGGTGGTTGATTCCCCGCATGATCTCCTCGTAGAACTCACCGATGCTCAGGAAGCGCTGGGTGGGTTCTCCGGGGACGAGGCCGAGGACGGTGCCGGACTCCTCGAGTTCCGCCAGTTCGTCCGGTGGCGGCGCCGAGCCGCTGGACGTCAGTCCGAGGGCCGCCCAGTCCATCGGTACGAACCTGTCTTCCTCGCTGGCCGCCTGCGCGGGCTTCTCGATCTTCAGGAACGTGTCGAGAGCCTCGCGCGAGAACGGCCGGAGATGCACCTTGAAGTAGTCCGGACCACACGGCAGGCGCGTCGGATAGTTCGGCACGAAGCCGGGCTTGGTGAGGTCAGGCGTCCCGCCCACGGCGTTCATGACGTTCGCGACCAGGGTGAGGTGCAGCATCTCCTCGACGGCCACGACCCTGATGACGTGCCAGGCGTCCGAGTTCTTCCCAGGCTGCAGCGAGTAGAGGGCGGTCAGGTAGGGCGGGAGCGTCGCATGCTCCAACTGGAGCCCCTTGTAGAGGTACTCGTGCAGCTCCTCGATGGTCTGGATCTTGGAGTCCTGGGACGGCTCCGATTCTGAAACGGACATGTTCCCCCAATCGTGGGCGGTGGCGGTGGCGGTGTCAGTGCGGTGGCGGTGGCAGGTGTCGCGTTCGACCCGCCGATCTGTTGGCCGTCTAGCTGCGGACGGTGGCCGGCGCCTTCGCGGCACGCAGGTACCTGGCGATGTGGGTCGAACTGCGGAAGGCGAGCGCCGCCATGGTCAGGCTGATGTTGGAAGTCCCGATCGAGGGCAGGCTGCCGGGCCCGACGAGGTAGAGATTGTCGTGGTCCCACGACTGCTGGGTGTGGTCGACCACCGAGTTCGCCGGGTCGGTTCCCATGATGTGGGTGCCCGCCAGGTGGTTGCCGCCCACGATGTTGTACCACTGGCCGTCGTGCTCGACGGCGCTGTAGCTCTGCTTGTCGTACTTGGTCCTGTCCTCGGCGCCGAGCTTCTCGAAGATGTCGGTCGCGAGCTTGCGGGCGAACGCGGCGCCCCGCATGGTGTAGGGCGGGATCTTGAACGACACGACCGGTTTCAGGTTGCCGATGGCGTCCTTGTACCGGTCGTCCACAGTGACCGTGTTGCTCCTGTCGGGCAGCAGGTCGATCATGAAGGCCAGCAGAAGCTGTCGGGAGATCTGGTTCCCAAGTGTCCTGCGCAGCTCCGGCCCGCGCAGGCCCCGTTTGTCGACGAGTTCGACCAGGTCCGTGTAGGGCGAGCCGGTTGCCCACCCCCAGCCGTCGTTGTGGATGTCCACGCCGAATCCGGCCTGGGTTCCGCGGAATCGCCCGCCGCGCAGGTCGGTGATTCCGCTCGTGCAGGTGGTGCCTCGCATCGTGCCGGCCGGCTCGGGCAGCAGGCCCCAGGACAGCAGGTAGGCGTGGTCCATCAGGTTGCGGCCGATCAGCTTGCTGCGGCTCATACGCTGCATGTCGGAGGCCAGCATGAGCCGGGCGTTCTCGATGGCGTGCGCGCAGAGAACGTAGACGGTGCCCTTCACCGTGTACGTCTCGTAACTGTCGGAGTCGAGCGACCGGTAGTTCTTGATGGTGATCCCGGTCACCCGTTGGTTCTGCTCGTCGATCTCGACCTTGGACGCGACGGCCTGCGTCACGATCTTGACGTTGCCCTTGCGGAGCGCCTTGGCCAGCGTCTTTCCCGCGTGGTATTTGGCCTGCACGGGGCAGATCGGGACGCAGTTGGTGTTGCCCTGGCAGCGCTCGCCCTCCTCCACCTGGCTCGTGCTCACCGCGCCGACCGGGACGAAGCCCTTGCCGCCGTCGTACGCGGCGTTCGGCACGCCGTTGCGGGCCTGCGGAAAGCTCCGTACCCGGAGTGTGTAATCGTCGTCCGCCAGGTTGACCCGCATGCCGTCCACGCCTCGGGCGACCGTCTGGTCGAGATAGGACGGCGGCATGCGGTGCATCGGGAACACGTATCCCTTGGGGAAATGCATTCCCAGGTATGCCTGGTCCTCGACTTCGGCGGCTACGCCCAGTTCGGCCTCGGCCTGCCGGTAGTAGGGTTCCAGGTCGTCATAGCTGAGCGGCCAGTTCAGGCCCTGGCCGTACTTGGTCTGCAGGTCGAAGTCCTCGGGAAGCATGCGCAGCGCTTTCCCCTCCCAATGCATGGAGGTGCCGCCGAGAACCCGGGTGAAAGTGGTGTCCGTGCAGTACTTGTCCTCTTGTACGAGGTAGAAGTCGTCTCGGGGCGTGCCCGGATGCACCGGCATGGTGTCGGTGCTCCTGGGCATCCGGGCATTCGGGTTGAACGGGTACGGCGACTGGTTGTCCTTGATGACTGCGCCGTAGAACCGCGACAGGTACGACTCGTACTCGGCGAGGTCCAGGTCCTTGCCGGGGCCCGCTTCGAGAATCAGCACCTTGTGGCCTGCTTGGCTCAGCTGCTCGGCGACGATGGAACCTGCCATGCCGCCACCGACGACAACGGCGTCCCACTCGCCCTGCGCGGCCTCCGCGGCGCTGGTCCGCGTCGCGGCACCGGCTGGGAAGATCGTCTGGTCTGTACCGTCGTAAGATGTCATTGATACCCCTTTTCGCGTCTGGGGTGACCTCACCCCGGTTACGGGCAGAACAGCCCGGCGACGGATCCCACCAGCCGTCAGGACGGATGGTGATCGAATGACTGCCGAAGGCCCGCCACTGCCGCTGCCGCTGGCAAAAGAGAACCGGCTCGGAATCCGAGTTCAAGCTGAAGAACCAAGGCGAGCAGGCATCGCGGCGCCCACCGATGAACCGCTAAGGACTTCCCGTGATCTCCAGTGGGTCCCACCGCCAACTGCGGCCATTCACCGCATTGTTGGCCCGTCCGCGTACGCCGCATACGAGGACCACCCTCCGCTTTCCGATCGACCACGTCTGACGCCGCCCGCCGATCCACCGGGGATTGCGGAAAGGCCTTCAGCACGAGGCTTGCATATGCCGCTGTCATTCCGCTCCATCACAGCGGTTCTTGACGGTGAATCCACCGAACGGGCGTAATCGGGAAGTCTTTTCAGCGTTACCTCTCCAGGGTGAGGACGGCCTTGGCGCTGACGGTCATGCGCTGGGGGCTGATGCGTGGCCTGCGGAAGATCCGCCAGAACTTCAGCCGGGCCGCGCCGCGTTCGACCGGGGACCGGGCCGCGGTCAGGTCGTGGGGACAGCCGGGCAGCGCGGGCGAGATCCGCAGCACCTCGCCGGCAGGATCGGTGACGAACCGGGGTTCGTGCTCGCGCAGAGTCCTGAGCAGGCCCGGCGCGCGGTCGGCAAGCAGGCCGGTCACGGCGGTGACGTACGCGTGGGTGGTGCGGAAGGAGTTTGCGCCTGCGGTCGCCCTCACGGGTGACGATGAGTTGAGGCTTCGAACACCTCCACCAACGGCACGGGAACCTTGTGCATTGTGGCCCTCACCTCGACCTGACCGGCGTCATCCGCCCAGGGGCGCCGGGTGTGGTTCAAGACGCTCTGCCGCAGGTGGCTTTCAGGGATTGGCCGCCCGGCGCCCACGCCCTCGGACGCTTGCCCATTCCCGCCCTCTCACCTTGGTGCGATCGCCGGGTGGCATGCGGGCCCGAAGAGCAGTGGTACCGACCACCACATGCCGACCATCCCCACGTCGCCCCTATCCGTAACCATCTCGACTACGCTTGTGTTAATGTAGCCGCGCCGGTTGCAGAAAGGCGAGATCGCCGCATGTGCGCAGGTGAGAGCGGCGACTCAGGGAGCCCTCGGAACCGACCGGCGCGTCCGACTTCTTGCCGGCACGGCGTTTGCCGACATGTCAGGCGCTGGCGTGTCAGGCACTGTCCGGTCCGCACCTACGGGATGGCAGCACCTGCCGCTCGAAGAATGACACCCTCCAAAATGGCACTCTCCAAGGAGATATGGATGCACATGAAGGCGAAGATGAAGAGTGTGCTGCGCCCCTCCCGCCGGCGTGTTTCCGCGCTCGCGGCCGTCGCGGGGGTGGCTGCCTTCAGCTGGACGGTCATGCCGTCGGCGTCCGCGGCCAAGGCCGAGCCTGCGTCACAGACGGCGAAGCCCACGGTGGTGCTGGTGCATGGAGCCTTCGCGGACTCCTCCAGCTGGAACGGCGTGATCACGCGTCTGCGGCACGCAGGGTATCCGGTCGAGGCTCCCGCCAACCCGCTGCGCGGGGTGGCCGACGACTCGGACTACCTGGAGAGCTACCTCAAGAGCGTGAAGGGACCGGTCGTCCTGGTCGGCCACTCCTACGGCGGTTCCGTGATCAGTGATGCCGCCGCCGGCAACCCGCAGGTCAAGGCACTCGTCTACATCGCCGCGTTCGTCCCCGACAAGGGCGAGACCCTGGCGGAACTCGGTGACAGGTTCCCGGGCGCCACACTGCCTTCGGCCCTCGACGCCGTGCCCTATCCGCTGCCCGGTGGGGGCACCGGCAGCGATCTCTACGTCCAGAAGGACAAGTTCCACGACGCGTTCGCCGCGGACGTACCCCGGTCGGTCACCGACCTCATGGCCGTCACCCAGCGCCCGCTGGCCGCATCGGTCTTCGACGAGAAGGCAACGGAGACGGCCTGGAAGACCATCCCGTCGTGGGACCTGGTCACCACCCAGGACCACGCGATCGCACCGGCCGAACAGCGCTTCATGGCCACACGCGCCCACGCGCACACCATCGAGGTCAACTCCTCGCACGCGGTCGCCATCTCCCACCCGGGCACCGTCACCCGCCTCATCGAACAAGCCGCCCGAACCACCTCCAAGTAACCCTTGGGACATCCGTGCCGATCACGACCCGCCGCCTCCGGCCGTCGGTGAGGTGATCGGCGGGTCCGTCGGAGCGGGCACGGTTGACGGGTGAGTGGAGCAGTCGTTCAGTTCCAGTTCTGGATGCCGGAGCACAAAACACACTGTGGAGGTTGGACGTCATGGGGCGTATCAAGGTCGGCACGGAGAACAGCACCGACATCGAGGTGCACTACGAGGACAAGGGGGCGGGGCAGCCCGTGGTGCTGATCCACGGTTACCCGCTGGACGGCAACTCCTGGGAGGGGCAGACGGCGGCCCTCCTGGACGCCGGCTACCGGGTCGTCACCTACGACCGGCGGGGATTCGGCAAGTCCAGCCAGCCCTCGACGGGTTACGACTACGACACCTTCGCCGCGGACCTGAACGCCGTACTGGAGGCGCTGGACCTGCGCGAGGCGGTGCTGGTCGGATTCTCCATGGGCACCGGGGAAGTGGCCCGCTATCTCGCCACGTACGGCTCGGACCGGGTCGCCAAGGCGGTGTTCCTGGCCTCCCTGGAGCCGTTCCTGGAGATCACCGACGACAACCCCGACGGTGCCGCGCCCGCCTCCTTCTTCCAGGGCGTCTCCGACGCGGTGAAGAAGGACCGCTACGACTTCTTCAACGGCTTCTACAACGACTTCTACAACCTCGACGAGAACCTCGGCACCCGCGTCAGCGAAGCCGCCGTCCGCAATGCGTGGAACGTCGCCGCCGGCTCCGGAGCCATCGCCTCGGCCGCCGCCCCCCTCGCCTGGCCCACCGACTTCCGCGCCGACATCCCCAAGATCGACGTCCCGGCACTGATCGTCCACGGCACCGCCGACCGCACCCTCCCCATCGACGCCACCGGCCGCCGCTTCGCCAAGGCCCTACCCACCGCCCAGTACGTCGAGATCGACGGCGCCCCCCACGGACTGCTCACCACCCACACCACCGAAGTCAACGACATCCTGCTGAACTTCCTCACCCAGTAATCCGCACCTCTGCCTGGTGGGCCGGGTCCGGCTGGTCATCCGCGACCGCATCCTCGTATCCCGCCTCCTCAGGCCCCGCCGCCGACACCCTCATCCCACTCGTCAGCACGGCTCGGGCCGGATCCCTCGGCGAGAAGAGCCTCTCCGCCTCCGCGCGAAAGATCTGCTCCGCACTTCAGGCCCGCCAGGCTTCAGCCCGGCGGGCCTGAAGTGTTCCGGCCGCCACGGAGAATCGCGGTCAGGCGCTCCCCAGGAGCTGCGCCGCCTCCGGGACACCTTGCGAGATTTCCTGCACGGTGAAGTGTCCGAGGGCCGTCGCCACAGCGTGAGCGACCGTACGGTCGATCGAAGCCAGGGACTTCTGGACGGAGCGGCCCATGACGCACGACGGATCGGGGCCGTGCAGTCCGAGTACGGGTTCGTCGCCCTGAAGCACCAGCCACACCTGTTCGAGCGTGATCTGGGCAGGGTCGACCGCCAGTTCCCATCCACCGTTCACGCCGGACCGGGACCGGACCAGTCCTGCGTTCCGCATCGGTCCGAGCACGCGGCGTACATAGACCGGATTGACCTTGGCGCTCTTGGAGAGTTCCTCGGAACTCACGGCGTGGCCGTCAGCGGTGACTGTCAGGATGACCAGTACGTGCACGGCGACGGCGAACTGGGTGTTTGTTGAGCGGGCCATTACCCCATCTTGCCATTTTTGTCACCATCATGGCTACAGGCACCCGCTCGGGGACGGCACGGCCTTCCACGCCCCCTGCACCGTCGGCAAGTGGGCCGTGCGCGGGCCCGCCAGGACGGCCCGCGCCGGAGCTGTGGCGGGACGACATCCACCGCGAGGTTGCCATCGTCCGTCGGCCGGGCCGGACCCCTCCGGTCGAGGACGGACCGGCCGCCTTGCCGGCGGCCGGTCATCTGGGTGGCCATGCCCCGCTACGCGAGCCCGGCACGGCCCAACTTGTTGGCTCTCTTCGCCTTGGGCACGAACATGAGCATCCGTGCCGTCGTGGCGACCGGTGAGCACGGCGAGACCGAAGCCGCGCTGCGGCACGTGCGTCGGCACTTCATCACCCTCGACAACCTCCGCGCCGCCGTGACGCAGCTGGTCGATGTCACCTTTGCGGCCCGCGGCACCGCGTGGTGGGGCCGGGGAACGGTGTGCGCGTCGGACTCGAAGAAGTTCGGGTCCTGGTCCTCGAACTTCATGACCGAGTACCACGCCCGCTACGGCGGCAACGGCGGCAACGGCGTGATGATCTGCCGGCCCGTCGAGCGCAAGAACGTCTGTATCTGCTCCCAGCCCAAGAGCTGTTCGTCGTCCGAGGTCGCGGCGATGATCGAGGGGCTGCTGCGACATTGCACGGACGCCGAGATCGAGTCCGACTACGTCGACACCCACGGCGCGAGCGTCGTCGGGTTCGCCTTCACCGAGCTGCTCAACTTCCGCCTGCTGCCGAGGCTGAAGAACATCGGCAGCATCCGCCTGTACCGCCCCGACGACAGCCCGCCCGGCCGGCCCGCTCTCGGCGCCTCACTGACGCGGCCGATCCGCTGGGAGCTGATCGAGCAGCAGTACGACCAGATGGTCAAGTACGCCACCGCACTCCGGCTCAGGACGGCGGAGGCCGAGCAGGTGCTGCGACGCTTCACCCGCGGCGGCCCCAAGCACCCCACCTACCAGGCCCTCGAAGAACTCGGCCGCGCCGTGCGCAGGGTCTTCGCCTGCGACTACCTCGCCGGCCCCGGCCTGCGCCGCGAGATCCACGGCGGGCTCCAGGTCGTGGAGAACTGGAACAGCGCGAACACCGTGCTGCACTACGGCAAGGAGGGCGCCCTGACCGGCCCGGACAAGGAGCACGCCGAGACCTCGATGCTTGCCTGCACCTGCTGCAGTCCGCGCTCGTCCACGTGAACACGCTGCTGGTGCAGTAGATCCTGGCCGAACCGGCGTGGGCTTCGAGGCTCTCGGATGAGGACCGGCGCGGCCTGACCGCGTTGTTCTGGTCGAACATCAACCCGTACGGCACCTTCCGCCTGGAGATGGGCACCCGGCTCGACCTTCAGCCGGCAGTCGTCGTGCCCGGCCCCGCACCACTTCGGACATCGCCGAGCGGGTGGCCCCCGGCGGTGCGGGGGCGTTGACCTCCTTCGCCGCGTGATCCGTTATACGGCGGCGCCCCAGCCGTTCTGGAGAAGGGCGAAGGCGGCATCCACGGCGCGCTCGGGGTCGTCGGTGCGGTGGGCGAAGGCCGATGCCTCCAGAGCGAAGTGGGCAAGGGCGGCGCACCGGTAGTCGTCGGGCCGGCTCCCGGTGGCTTCGCCGATGGCACGGGCGAGGGCGTCCTGGTGGCGCATCCACATGCGGTGCCCGTACTCGCTCAGGGCCGGCGTGTTGTTGACGAGGTGTACGAAGGAGGCGAACCGTGCATCCCTGTTGTCAGCACTGGTCCGTACCCGCTTGATGTGCGCGCACAGCGCCTGGGGGATGCTCTGGCCTTCCGGCCGGTCGCGTACGGCGGCGACGAGGCCGGCCTCCTGCTCGGTGTCCTCGTCGAAGACGAGCGCTTCCTTGGTAGGGAAGTACTTGAGCAGCGTGGTGGTCGACACGTCCACGGCGTCTGCGATGTCGCGGATGGTGACGTTGTCGTAGCCGCGTTCGAGGAACAGGTTCAGGGCGGTGTCGGCCAGCGCCTGGCGGGTGGCGGCCTTCTTGCGCTCGCGGCGCCCCACGGTTGCAGTCATGTTTGCATCATAGAGAAAAAACTCCGACTTAAAAAGTTGACTGGTTGCACTTTTTGAGTGAGTGTGTTTTTGTGTTCGCGGCTGGCGAGGCGATGTCCTGGCCCGCACCCGCCAGCGCATAGTCCTTGCCCCTCGACAAGTTCAAGCGCATCAGCATGAGAGAAGGCGTCACTGTGAATGCCACCACCCCCCGTATCGCGATCATCGGAGCCGGTCCCGGCGGACTGACCTGCGCCCGCATCCTCCAGCGGCACGACATCCCCGTCACGGTCTACGATCTCGGCGCTTCTCCCGCTGCCCGCGACCAAGGCGGCACCCTGGACATGCACCCCGACACCGGTCAGTACGCCCTGCGTGCGGCCGACTTGCTGGACGACTTCCTCGCCCTGGCCCGCCCCGAGGGCCAGCAGATGCGGGTGGTCAGTGCCGACGGCCGGATTGTGTTCGACGGCATCCCGCCCGAGGCCGACACGACCGAGGGCAACCCCGAGATCGACCGCGGCCGACTGCGCAACCTCCTGCTGGACTCCCTCAAGCCCGGCACCGTGCACTGGGCCCACAAGCTCACCCGCGTCGAGCCGATCGGCGATGGCGGCCACCGCTTGCACTTCACCGACGGCGCCACCACCGACGCCGACCTCGTCATCGGCGCCGACGGCGCCTGGTCCAAGGTCCGCCGCCTACTGACGGATGCGACGCCCCTCTACACCGGTGTCACCTTCGTCGAGACCGGTTTCAACGACGTCGACACCCGTCACCCCCGCCTCGCGGCACTTACTGCCGCCGGCACCATGATGGCCCTCCACAACCAGCAGGGCTTCGTCGCCCAGCGCAACAGCGGCGGACACATCCGCGTCTACATCGCCATGCGAACCGACGAGGACTGGCACCAGCAGGCCGGGCTCGACCTCACCGACACCGCTGCCGTGCGCGACGCCCTCCTGGACCGCTTCGCCAACTGGAACGACCGCATGCTCGGCTTCATCACCGACACCGACACCGGTTACCTCAACCGCCCCCTGTACGCCCTACCCGTCCCACACACCTGGACGCACACGCCCGGCCTCACCCTCCTGGGCGACGCCGCCCACCTCATGTCCCCGTTCTCCGGGATGGGTGCCAACCTCGCCATGCTCGACGGCGCAGACCTTGCCCAGGCCCTCGTCGGCAACGCCACCATCGACCAGGCCGTCACCGCCTACGAGAAGATCCTGCTGCCGCGCTCCGTCGAAGCCGCCGAAGGGGCAGCGGGGGCCATCGACGACGCCTTCAGCCCCGACGGCGCTACCCAGGTCCTTGCCCACATGACCCAGCACCACTGACCAATCACCCGCGTGCACTTGTGCAGGCTCCCGGGCCGGAGAAGGAGACCGGGTTCCATAGGTGGTCGCTCGTGAAACACCATGCCGGGCGGCGGTCCACCCGTGGCGGTCATGTTTCATGAGTTGTTGCAAACGACTGGACGTCTGAAACAGCCTCATGAAGCAGTCAGATCCGTGAGCGATGACTTCAAGCGCGTGGAATCGCACGCCTGCCCAATGTCCACCTGTGCCGTCCCGGCGGGCTCGCCGTGCCGGACCGGCAAGGGCGAAGTGGCCATCCAGTACCACACCGCCCGCTTCCGGCTCGTGCCCCAACTCGCCAAGGCGCTGAACGTGCCGACCCCCGCCGTGCGTAAGCCGGCTCGGCGTGGACCGAGCTACCCCGGCCCGCGGGCGCCGGCGCCGAGCCGGTCGGGCACGTCCGACTCGGGTACGCCCGCGCCTCGACCGCCCGGCAGTCCCTGGAGGCACAGAAGGGCTCGCACGATCCTTCCGGCATCGTGTTCACCGTGCTGGCTGCCATGTCGGGCATGGAGCGTGAGTACATCCGCGACCGCACCCTCGAAGGCCACGAGTCCGCCCGCAAGCGCGGCAAAACCATCGGCGGTGCGGGCGTCACCGATGGCGACATGCTGTCCATGGCCCTCCACCTGCGCGACCAGGAGATGAGCCTGCGCGACATCGCCAAGCGGCTCGTCATCACCACGGGCACAAAGAAGGGACAACACCCCTCACCCGCCACCGTCATGCGCATGCTGCGCGAGCACGACGAACAGGCCGTAGCGGCAGCGAGCGCATGACCACGATCACCAGGCCCCGGCTCCTACTTTGCGGCTGGTGTCTGAGCTAGGACACCGGGGCCTAGGTGCGGCGGAGCGCGTCCAGATGGTCATGGGCGGGGGAACGGCCGCGCTCTGTGTAGCGCTCGGCGAAATCGGTCAGGGCATGCCGCAGGACTGCCGGGGTGCCGGGAAGGCCGCGTTCGTCGTCGGCCAGGTCCTCGTTCCGGGAGGCCTGCCGGGCGTCGAAGCGGGTGTCCTTGAGGGCCACCGCGATGGCGCCGGCGTCCATCCCCTTCGCCCGGCGCCGTACGACGCGGCGGCCGATGCGGGCGGGGTCGACCGGCTCGCGGGGTACGGCGACGCGCGGAGCGAGCGGACGGCCGATGGTGCGCCGGGACGGCCAGGGCGTGGTCATCTTCGGTCTCGCATCCGTGGTGCGGACTCAGGAGCGGGCCGTCGTCAGAGCGCTGTACGGCGGCCCGCCGATACTGAGCCGAAGCGCGATAGTTGTCACCGTTGTTCCACCGAACGCTTGGAGCTGCACAGCAAGCCCTGGCAGGTCAGCCCGGTGTGTCTGGGCGTCAACATGGCCCGGCCGCCCATGTTGACGCCTGGCTACCCGCGGCCGGTGGGATCAAGCGGTTACATCCGAATCGGGAGCGTACGGTTCGGTCTCCGCCCAGGCAGGTGGTCCTCCGAGCTGCCAGTCGAGCGGCGCTTGGGAGCCGTCCAACGAGACGCGGGCCGCGTTCACGAAGCGCAACTGCCCTGCGGCAAGAGCCTCCTGCGCCTCCCGCAGTTCCTCTCGTGTCTTCGGGGAACGGACGACCAGTTCCGCGAAATGGCCGACAGTGCTGGTCAACTCTGCAGCCGCTGCCGCCACCTCTCGGGTGGCAACAAGGCTGAGCGCGACCAGCGCCGCGTTCCACGGTGCCCAGTCGAGCCGGTGAGGCCGGTCCGCGAGAAACGCCGTACGAAGTTCGATCTCGACTGCGACGAACTCCCGCAGGAACGTCGCATACGTGGCCGTCCGGTTGTCCCTCACCCACTGCTCGTTCTGGCCTCGGCGCCCGACGACGCCACCTGCAAAGACACCTACGACCGTGGCGGCAACACCGCCCGCAGTCGAGATCACTATCTCCCACGGGACCGTCAAGGCCATCCCCCCGTACTTCTTGGACCCACCCGAGGATCGAACCTAACCGATCAGGCAGATGCCGCCCCTTGACACCAGCGCTCGACACCGTGCCGAACACAGGCGCCCTCTCCATGCATTTGCCCGAAGTCGTCACGCTGCGTAAGACCATAAGCAATGGATCAGAGCCCGTTCTCGTGGATTAAGACGATGTCCTATGTGGCGATCGCTCGTTGTGCTGTGTATGGGGCGAGGTACGTGGAGTTGGATTGTTCCGGATGGGCTGTGGGAGATCGCGGAGCCGTTGATCCCGCCGTCGAGAGTGCGGCCGCAGGGCGGCGGAACGCAGGACACGCCTGATGAGACGCTGTTCGCGGCGATCATCTACGTGCTGGTCAGCGGCTGCGCCTGGCGCCAACTGCCGCCCTGCTTCGGCATATCGAAGTCAACCGCGCACCGCCGGTTCCTGATCTGGTCCAGAGCCGGTGTGTGGGGCCGCCTGCACGAAGCCGTGCTGCACCAGCTCGACGACGCCGGCCTCACCGACGTCACCCGCGTCGTCCTGGACACCGCTCACGTACGCGCTAAAAAAAGGGGCGAACACACAGGTCCAAGCCCCGTGGACCGGGCAAAGCCGGGCTCCAAGATGCACATCCTGTCGGACGCGAACGGACTGCCCCTTCTCGTCGGCATCTCCGCGGCGAACGTCCACGACAGCGAAGGACTGAAGCCCATGGTCGAGGGCCGCCAAACGAGACACGACCCCCACAACGGCCGCCACTTCAAGCCCCAGCGTCTCCACGCGGACAAGGCCTACGACATACCTCACCTGCGGAAATGGCTGTCGGGAAAGCACATCGGCGTGCGGATCGCCCGCAAAGGCATCAAGTCCAGCGAAAGGCTAGGGCGCCGCAGGTGGGTCATCGAGCGAACCATGAGCTGGCTGTCCGGCTACCGCAGACTCAGCCCCCGCTACGAGCGAAACCCCCGCAACTACCTGGGCTTTCTCGGCCTCGCCGCCGCCCTGTGCTGCTACAAACGGCTCGTCCGACTCACCACATAGGACACCGTCTAACTGGCTCTAACAAAAGCTGCTGATCATGAGACTGTCGGTCTCTCTGCTCGTATGTCTGGGTATGGGAAACCGTCAGTCGCGGCCGTGGATCGTGTCGGACGAACTGTGGTCGTTGATCGAGCCGTTGCTACCGAACCCGGGCCCGAAGAAGGCTGAGGGCAGACCGCGGGTGCCGGACCGGCAGGCCCTGTCCGGGATCCTGTTCGTCCTGCACACCGGCATCCAGTGGGAGTACCTGCCCCAGGAGCTCGGCTTCGGCTCGGGGATGACCTGCTGGCGGCGCCTGGCGGCTTGGAACAAGGCCGGCGTCTGGGACCAGCTCCACCATCTGCTGCTGAACGAGCTGCGGTCGAAGAACCATCTGGACTGGGGCCGGGCGGTGATCGACTCCTCGCATGTCCGCGCGGCCCGACGGGGCCCAAAAGCGGTCCCAGCCCGGTCGACCGCGCACGTCCGGGCAGCAAGCACCACCTCATCGTCGACGGGCAGGGCATCCCGCTCGCGGTGTCGCTGACCGGCGGCAACCGCAACGACGTCACCCAACTCCTGCCCCTGCTCGACAAGATCCCCGCCGTCGCCGGGGTTGTCGGCCGGCCCCGCCACCGGCCCGACGCACTGCTCGCCGACCGTGGTTACGACCACGACAAGTACCGGCGCTTGCTGTGGCGGCGCGGGATCCGTCCCGTGATCGCGAAGCGGGGCGAGTCTCACGGCACCGGCCTGGGCGTCTTCCGCTACGTCGTCGAACGCACGATCGCCTGGCTTCACGGCTTCCGCCGCCTACGCATCCGCTGGGAACGACGCGACGACATCCACGAAGCATTCCTCGGCCTCGCCACCTGCCTGATCACCTACCGCCACGTCCGACGCCTTTGTTAGGACCTCTAAGAGCTCAGGCGGTTGCGTCGGCCGGGGAGCCGGCACTGGGCCGGCTCCCTGTCCTGCTGCCCTGGCCTCGGTACGGATGCCGGCCACCTGACCACTGCTTCTGACCGGACCACTCGGGGGCAGGTGTGTGGTTCAGGTGTTCTGCTCCGTGTCGAAGGCCACGAATCGCAGCTCGGACGTGTACCGGCGCCCTTCGTCGTCGGTCAGCCAGGTCTGTTCCGGCGTGGGCAGCATCTCGGTGACGGTGAACGTGCCGTCCGGGTCCCTGCGCGACAGCCGGCGCAACGCCTTCGCGAGGATCGTGACGTAGACGGGGCTGTCGAAGTCGACGTAGAAGGGCCGCGACTCGGTCGGGAGGACGACGAACACATGGCGCGGCAGGTCGAGTCGGGTGCGCCAGTGACGGGCGCGGACGAAGCGGCGGGCCTCGTCCTTGTCGTCGGCGAACTCCGCGTCCGTGGCGGGCAGCCGCCAGGTCTCGCGGGCGACCACCATGCGGTCGAGGGTCACCCGGGGGGTGTGGTCCGCCTGCGGCAGCAGTTGGAAGAGGTCCATCGCCAAGGTGGTCAGAACGTGGGAGAAGACGTCCACCGCCGGGAAGGTGGAGCCGTCCGGGAGCCGGACGAGGAGGTCGCCGTCGCGCTCCTCGACGGTGGCGTCGGCGCTGCGGACGGCTCGGGGGCGGGCGGGGTCCGCCGTGAAGTCGGCGAGGGCGACCTGGTGGTCCTCGGGGCGTACGAGTGCGTGACGGACCCGGACGGACAGGCGCGAGCGGTGCTCCTTCGGGATCAGGGGCATGAGGCGCGGACCGGGGTGGTCGCGGGCGGTGAGGCTGAGCAGTTCGCCGGCGTCCGGGTGCTGGTGGGTGAACAGGGAGGCGCCGAGCGTGTTGGCGGCGAGGTGCAGTTCGCCGAGGACGAGGGTGAAGTCGCCGCGGGCCACCGACTCCGCTCCATCGGCGGCGATCATCACGTCCGGACTCAGATAGCGGGCTGCCGTCCAGCCGCCGCCCGCGCCGGCGAACACCTCCCCTACCTGTGCCTCGATGTCCGCCGCCGCTACCGTCACTCGGCGGGCGTCCCGGGGGACTGCCAGGATGCGCTGCCAGCGTGCGGCGAACTCCCGTTGGAGCTCGGCGGCGGTGGTGCGGGCGGCGCCGTGCAGCACCGGCAGGCACGCGAACCAGAAGGACGCCAGATCGACCTCGCCCTCGGCGGCGAGACGGTCGTACTCGCGCCGCGCCTCGGCCGTCACCGTCGCGGCCAGTCGTGAGGTGAGCCAGGAGGCGCTGTCCATCAGCAGTCGCAGCGGGCGCAGTGCGTCGAGCACGGCGGGCCCCAGGCGAGCGGTGGCGGACCGGCGTGTGTCGGAGTACACCAGCGCCCGGCAGGGGGCCGTCGACGCGGACTTCTCCCGCACGGCGGCCGTGGCAGTCAGCTCGGTGAAGTCCTGTTCCAGCTCCGACATCGCCTCGACCAGGGCGTCCACGTCACGGGCCGCCGCCACCTTCGCCCGGCCCCGCTCCAGCCGGTCCAGTGCGGCGAGCCCGCGCCTGCGCGGTTCGGGCGCGCCGACGGAGTCGAGCCAGGCTCGCAACGCCCGGTCGGGGTGGGTGCCCGCGGGAACCTCCAGCCGCCACGCCACCCAGCGGCGGGCAACCAGGTCGGCCAGGACGGCGGGTACGTCGGTGTCCGGGAGTTCGGCGGTGATCTGCCGGGCCGGCCGGACGCCGTCGCAGCGGGCGAGGACGGCCGCCGTCTCGGCGGACACGGTCACCGGGCGGCGGCCCGGCACCCGGACGCGGTCCCCGTCCAGTGCGACGAACGGCACCCGCCGGGGTGCGGTCCATTCACGCAGACCGGGGTCGGCGTCCAGCGTCTTGGCCACTGCGTCGATGCCCCAACTGGCCCAGTAGACGGTGGAGTCGGCGATCAGTCCGGAACCCGCGTCGACGGCGGCGCCCGGTGTCGTGGCGTCCCAGCGGCCCCAGCCGACGGGGCCGAAGAAGCCGATCGTGTCGTTCTTCACGCAGAACCGCTGCCAGTAGTGCGCGACCAGTTCCTCGCGCTGGCGCGGCATGCTGCTGCGGCTGTCCACGCCCGGCGTCCAGCGCAGGAACGGCGCGATGCCGGAGGTGAGGACCGGCCGGTTCTGCCAGGCCACCGCCTCCCGGAAGGACGGCATGCGGGCGATGTCCTGCAGGGTGTGCGCGCTCTCCACGGCGGCGTCCGCGAAGAGCCGGGCGAACTCCGCCCAGCGGGCGCCCTCGAGAGCGTCGTCGGCGGCGAACTTGTCGGCGGCCTCCGCCAGTCCGGCCGGTGCCAGGCGCAACACCCCGTCGGCGGGGAAGCCCGGCCCCCGCAGGGCGAACTGCTCCCACAGCCGCCAGCGGCCGAGGGACGGCACGAAGTCTTCGGTCATGGCACGGCTCTCCTTGGCGAGCGTGGGTGGACGGTCCTTGTCCGTGCTGGAACGGTGGGACGTTCAGGCGGCGCCGTAGTCGGCGTCGACGACCGCGGCCAGGTCGAGCGGCGTGGGGTAGGCGAAGACCAGGGAGACCGGGACGTCCGCACCGAGCGACTCCTGGAGGCGGCCGGTGATCTGGAAGGCGGTCAGCGAGTCGCCGCCCGCCTCGTAGAAGTCGGTGTCCTCGGTGAGGTCGGGCAGGCCGAGCACGTCCTGGAAGATGCCGACGAGCAGGTCGACCGTGGTGAGGGACGTGGCGGCGGTGGCGGTGGCGGTGGCGGTGTTCGAGGTCATGACGTGTGCTCCTTCGTGTGTGTGCCGGTGAGCGGGTCGTTGTGTGTGCCGGTGTGCCGGTCGGGGCGCGGGTGGCAGTGCGGGTCCGTGTGCGGGTCGGGGCGGGTGGGGTGCAGGGCGTGCAGGCGGGCGGGGGTGTTGCCGCCCGAGACGACGACCACGGCCTGTTCCCGACGGTCGGCGCGCAGCGCTCCGGCCAGCGCCACGGCGCCGCTGGGTTCGGCGTCGACGCCGTGCCGGTGCAGCAGGGCGGTGGCGGCGAGGATCTCGTCGTCGCCGACGGCGATCAGGTCGTCGACGCGGTTCTGGATGATCGGGTAGGGGACTCGTCCGGGACGCTGGCCCCGCAGCCCGTCCGCGACGGTGGTGCCGGGGGGCAGCTGGACCGGGCGGCCGACGGCGAGGGAGCGGGCGTAGCGCGGGGTGAGGGCGGGTTCGACCCCGACCACCCGGACGGCGCGGCCGGTGGCGGCCAGGCACACGCCGGCGAGCAGCCCACCCCCACCGGTGGGGACGTAGACCGTCTCGGTGCCGGGGGCGTCGGCGAGCAGTTCGCTGCCGGCCGTGCCCTGCCCGGCGACCACCAGGGGGTGGTCCGAGGACGGGACGAGGACGGCCCCGGTTTCCTCCGCGATGGCCCCGGCGCGTTCCTCCCGCTCGGCCACCCCGCCGCCCACCCGGACGATCTCGGCGCCGAACGCCCGGATCGCGGCGGCCTTCGCGGGGGCCACGCCGGCCGCGACGACGACGGTCAGCCGGATCCCCAGGGAGCGGGCGAGCCGGGCGAGAGCGATGCCGTGGTTCCCGGACGAGCCGGTGACGACCCGGTCGGCACCCAGGGCGAGGACGGCGTTGGCGGCGCCGCGGGTCTTGAACGAGCCGCCGAGCTGGAGGTGTTCGGCCTTCAGCAGGAGCCGCGTACCGTGCGCCGCCGTCACCGGGCCGCGCAGCAGGGGGGTACGGACGATGTACGGGGCGATACGGGCGGCGGCCGCTTCCAGGTCGGCGGGGCCGAGGTTGTCGGGGCCGAGGTCGAGGGGGTCGAGCCGGTGGGTGTTGCCGTACCGCACGGCACCGGTGCCGAGGCCCAGATCGGTGGCGGTCATCGGCTGCTCCCGGCGACCAGTCGGCGACGGTCCGCCTTGCCGCCGCGGGTGGTGGGCAGCGTGTCGAGGCGCTGGAACCGGCGTGGCATCAGGTGGGGCGGCAGCGACCGGGCGAGGTGGCCGCGCAGGGCCGCGTCCGTGGTCCCGGCCAGGTCGCCGGTGACGTGGGCAAGCAGGTACCCGCGTCCCCGGTCGTCGGTGTGCGCGGTCACCACGGCGCCCGTGATCCCCGGGTGGGACAGCAGGACGCCCTCGATCTCGGCCGGGTCGACACGGTAGCCGCGGATCTTGACCTGGCGGTCGGTCCGGCCGGCGTAGTGCAGTCCTCCCTCGCCCCACCAGCCGAGGTCGCCGGTGCGGTAGAGGCGGGCGCCGGGCGCACCGAAGGGGTCGGGAACGAAACACTCGGCCGTACGGGCCGGGCGCCCGCCGTAGCCGCGGGCCAGGCCCACTCCCCCGATGTACACCTCGCCCACCGTGCCGTCGGCGACCGGCTCCAGCGCCGCGTCCAGAATCCGCACGACGGTACCGGCCCGGGGCACGCCCACGAGGTCGCCGGAGGGGTCCGGTTCGGCCGGCACGCCGTGGCGGGTGGTGGTCATCGTGCACTCGGTCGGGCCGTACTGGTTCACGAGCCGGCCGGGCACGAGCGTGCGTCCGCCGGCGGCGAGGAACGGCCGCAGCGACTCACCGCTGGAGGCGGCCAGGACCACACCCGCCAGTGGATCGGCGAGTCCCGGCGCCCCGGCCAGGTGCGACAGGAAGGAGGGGGTCACACTGAGCAGCGCCGTCACCCGGTGCTCGCGGACGGTACGGGCGAACTCCTCGGGCCGCAGCAGCCGGGCCCGGTCCACGATCACCAGCCGCGCCCCGGCCAGCAGCGGCGCGAAGGTGTCGCGGATCGAGGCGTCGTAGCCCAGGGGCGCCGTCTGCAGAGCCACGGTGTCGGCTCCGAGGCCGAACGCGCGGGCGGTGTCGCGCAGGTAGACGTCGAGGGAGTGGTGTTCGATCAGGACGGCACTGGGCTCCCCGGTACTGCCCGAGGTGTGGCTGACGTAGGCGAGAGCACGGGGGTCGACCGACGGCGGTGGTAGGGCGTTCGTGGGTGCGGGCCGGTCCAGCAGCACGGTGGGCAGGGCCAGGCCGAGGAGGGGGGCGTGCGCGGACGTGGTCAGCAGCAGGCGGGCACCCGCACTGCGGACGAAGGCCGCCAGCCGGTCCTGGGGCTGCCCCACGTCCAGGGTGAGGAAGGCGGCGCCGCAGCGCAGGACGGCCGCCATAGCCGCGACCGCGTCGGTGCCGTGCTCGACGGCGACGGCGCACACCGTTTCCGGCCGGGCGCCGTGGGCCCGCAGGAGCCGCGTGATCTCCTCGACGCGGGCGCCGAGCCGGGCGTACGTCACCTCACCGGCCGGTGTGGTCAGCGCGATCCGCTCCGGGTCGCGGGCGGCGTGCGCGGCGATGTCGTCGGCGACCGTACGCATCAGTCCTCCCCCACGCCGGCGACGGTCTGGTCGACGGCCACGAAGCGGAGTTCGGAGGTGTAGCGGCGGCCCTCGTCGTCGGTGAGCCAGGCCTGCTCGGGGGTGGGCAGCATCTCGCTGACCTTCAGCCGTGCCCCGGGGTCCTTGCGGGCGAGCCTGCGGGCCGCCTTGGCGAGGATCGTCGTGTACACGGGGCTGTCGAAGTCGACGTAGAAGGGGCGTGGTTCAGTCGGTGAGACGACGAACACGAACCGGGGCAACTCGTGCCGCCGCTGCCAGTGCCGGGCCCGGACGAACCGGGCGGCCTCCGCCTTCTCGTCGGCGAAGTCCACGTCCGAGACGGGCAGTCGCCAGGTCTCCCGGGCCACGATCATGCGGTCGATGGTGATGCGCGGGGTGTGCCGGCCCTCCGGACGGAGGGTGAAACGGTCCATGACACGCTGGGTGAGGGTGTTGGCGTACACGTCGAGAAGGTCGTGGGCGGTGCCGCCGGGCAGCACGGCGGTCAGCCGGCCGTCCCGTTCCTCCACCCGGACGTCGGCGCTCAGCACCGTGCGGGGACGGTGCGGGTCACCCGTCTGGTCGACCAGGGTCACGTAGTGGTCCTCGGGCCGGTCGAGCGAGGGCCGGCTGCGCGTGGACCACTTCAGCGGCAGCTCCTTCGGCAGCGTGGGCAGCAGCCGCGGCCCGGGGAAGTCGCGGGTGGTCTCGGCGAGCAGTTCGCCGCGGTCCGGGTGCTGGTGCACGAACAACGAGGCGCCCATGGTGTTCAGCGCGCAGTGCATCTCTCCGAGGACGAGTTGGACGTCGCCACGGGCCAGGGCGGCGTCGTCCTCGGCGACGACCAGGACGTCGGGGCTGATGTACCGGGCCAGCGACCAGCCGTCGCCCGGTTCGTCGAACTCCCGCCGTACCCGTTCGGCCAGCTCGGCCGTGCTCAGCCGTACCCGGCGCGCGCCCGGCGGAAGGCGAAGGACGCGGGCCCACTTGGCGCGCAGCTCGGCCTGGGCGGCATCGATCAGATCGCCCGCCTCGGGGTGCGGGGAGGGCAGGGTGTGCAACCACATCGAGGCGAGGTCCACCGCTTCGCCGCCCGCGCTCAGGCGGTCGTACACGGTATGCAGACGGGCGCGGATGTCCTCGGCGAAGCGGTTCGTCATCCAGCGGGCGGCCGTCAGGCACAGCTGCAGGGGCTCCAGGTGGGCAAGCAGCCCGGCGCCTGCCGTGGCCGTGGCCGCCCGGCGTGCGTCGGAGTACACCAGCCCCCGGCAGGGGGCGGTGCGTTCGCCCTTGGCGCGCTGGGCCTCGCTGTCGGTGAGCGCGGCGAAGTCGGCTTCCAGGGCGCCGATCGCGGCGGTCAGGGCGGCGGCGTCGAAGCGGGCGGCACGTACGGCGTCCCGGCCACGTTCCAGTACGGAGAGCCTGTCCAGCGCCCGTTCTCGTGCTGTCTCGTCGGGGACGCGCTCCAGGATGCGGCGCAGCGCGCGGTCGGGGTAAGTGTCCGCGGGCACCTCCAGCCGCCAGTGCACCCAGCGGCGGGTGAGCAACTCGCCGACGGTGTGCAGCACCTCATCGGCGTCCAGTCCCAGCTCGGCGGCTATGGCGTCCGCGTGCCGGATGCCGTCGCACCGCTCCAGCACGGCGAGTTGGCGTGCGCCGGCCGGCTGTACGGGCCGTCCGGGGACCCGTACCTCGCCGTCTACGCACCGCACGAAGGACACCCGGCGCGGCGGGATCCAGCGCATCAGCTCCCGGTCCTCGCCGAGCACCTTCGCCAGGGCGTCGATCGCCCAGGCGGAGAAGTACACCTCCTGCGTGTCGAGGAAGTCGTCACCGGCGTCCACCGCGACGGCTGCCGGCTCGGACAGATCCCAGCGGCCCCAGCCGACGGGGCCGAAGAAGCCGATCGTGTCGTTCTTCACGCAGAACCGCTGCCAGTAGTGCGCGACCAGTTCCTCGCGCTGGCGCGGCATGCTGCTGCGGCTGTCCGCGCCCGGCGTCCAGCGCAGGAACGGCGCGATGCCGGTCCGCAGGACGGCGGGGTTCTGCCAGGCGAGGGCCGCCTGGAAGCGGGGCTGGGCGGCCACCTCCTGGAGGTGGCGGGCGGTGTGCACGGCGGCCGCGGACAGTTCCTCGGTGAAGGCCTGCCACTCGGGCCCGGACAGGTCCGTGCCGGGGCCGAACTTGTCGGCGGCCTCGGCCAGTCCGGGCGGAGCCAGGCGCAGCACGCCGTCGGCGGGGAAGCCGGGGCCGCGCAGCGCGAACTGGTCCCACAACCGCCAGCCTCCGCCCGGCAGCAGGACAGGTGCTTGCTCGTCCGACATCGCGTGCTCCTTCCGGAAGGGGGTGCGCGGGAGTCCCGCTGCCCGGCCGGGACGGGTGCCGCCGCCGGGCTGCCGGGCGCCCCGGCCGGACAGCACGGTCCCGCACCGCGGTCACGGGTCACCAGAGAAGAACCGGCAGCAACGCGCGCCACGGGTGCGGCGCGTTCGTCCCTGACCCCGGGCGTCGCCCCCGGGCACGCTGGCAGCGTCGGCCCCTGACCTGTGGCCGGCCTCATCACCTGCGGGAGGTTCACCGTGACGCAACCCAACTCCGCCGCCGACGCCGACGCCGGCGCCGAGAAAACCCGCCCCGGCACCGACGAGGTGTACCTCGTGGTGCGCAACGACGAGGAGCAGTACTCGATCTGGCGGGCGGACCGTGAGGTGCCCGCCGGCTGGTATCCGGAGGGCCTGCGTGGCAGCCGGCAGGAGTGCCTGGACCACATCGGCGTGATCTGGACGGACATGCGGCCGCTCAGTCTGCGCCGCCGGCTGGCCGGGGCAGATGTCTGAGGGCCACCCGGGCCGCCTCCTCACGCTGCCGGCCCACGGCCCGCCGGCAGTGCCGCCGCCGGAACGGCTGTGCCCGGCCGTACTGAACCTGTCCGCACTGCACGACCGGACGTATCCACCGGGCCCGCGCACCCTGCGGCGACCGCTGGAGCTGTACCTGGCCCAGGTCGGCGCACAGGACGAACGGGCGCTGCGGCGCGCGCAGGAGCTGCTGGACGCGGAGGAACGGGCGCGGGCACGCGCGTTCCGGCACGACCGGGACCGGGACGCCTACGTGGTCGCGCACGCGGCGCTGCGCAGCCTGCTGAGCATCGTGCTCGGCATCCGTGCCGGGGCGCTGCCGCTGATGCGTGAACCGTGCGCGGGCTGCGGTGGTCCGCACGGCCGGCCGGCGCTGCGCACGGCCGGGGTGCACTTCTCCCTGTCGCACAGCGGTGGCCTGGTGCTGGTGGCGCTCGCCCCGGCGCCGGTCGGTGTCGACGTGGAGGAGCTGGCCACCGCGCAGGCGGCGCTCGATGCGCGGTCCGCGCTGCACGCGGCGGAGGCACAGGAGCTCGCGCTGCTGCCCGCGCACGAGCGTCCGGCGGCCTTCACCCGGGCCTGGGTGCGCAAGGAGGCCTACCTCAAGGGCCTGGGTACCGGACTGGTGCGCAATCCGGCGCTCGACTACGTGGGCACCGGGACACTGCCGGTCGCTCCGTCGCCGCAGTGGACCGTGCGGGACGTCCTGGTCCCGGCGGGGTACGCGGCGGCCGTGGCCCTGCGGACACCGTAACCGCACCTGTGGCAGCACGGCGGGGGCCGGTCCCCGCCGTGCTGCCGGACGTTCCCCCGCGGGGGAACGTCCGGTGATCCGCTTTCACGGCTTCCCCGTTTCACCCGCGCAGGGCCCGCGATACGATCACGGGCGTGAGCGCCGCTGAACCGACCATCCTCGCCACCTCCGGAGGGCACCGCGTTGGCGCGCGTACCCGGGTGCTCTTCGACGCCCTGGTCCACCACGCGGTCGACCTCTCGGGCGTGCACGGCAGGCGACCGCGCGTCCTGCACGTCGGTACGGCGGTGGGGGACGCCGAGCACGTCACGGCGCGGGTGTCCGAGGCGGCCCGGATCGCGGGCTTCGACCTGACGCCGCTGCACCTGTTCCCCATGCCGAACGTCGACGACGTCGAGGGGACGGTCCTCGCCCACGACGTCGTCTGGGTGATGGGCGGCTCGGTGGCCAACCTGCTCGCCGTGTGGCGAGTGCATGGACTCGACGCGGTGATGCGGCGCGCGTGGCAGGCGGGTGTGGTGCTGGCCGGGGTGAGCGCGGGATCCATCTGTTGGTTCGAGGGCGGCGCCACGGACTCCTTCGGTCCCGAACTGCGACCGGTGACCGACGGGTTGGGGCTGCTCCCGTACGGCAACGGGGTGCACTACGACTCCGACGCGGGCCGGCGCCCCCTGATCCACCGTCTGATCGCCGACGGCACCTTCGCGACGGCCCACTGCACCGACGACGGGGTGGGCCTGGTCTACCGGGGCACCGAACTGGTCGAGGTCGTGGCGGAACTCCCGGACAAGGCCGCCTACGTGGTGAGCCGGGAGGGCGAGCGGGTCGTGGAGGAACGCGTCGCAGCGCGCTTGCTGCCGACGCCCGCCTTCTGACGTCCGCCCCCGTCCGGTTCACGCTCCCGCTGTCCGTCCGCCCGGCGTTCACCGTCCGGCTCGCCGTCATCGCCCTGGGAACAGACATGACCGCGCGGGGTGACGGGTGGACCGTCCGGGCCCTTGTGGCCCGGTGTCCGTGGTTCCCGTCCCCCGCGGCGACGTCCTCGGTGCGTCAGACCAGGCCGTGGCGTACGGCCTGCGCGACCGCGTGGGCCCGGTTGCGGGCCTGCAGACGCGCCATGATCTCGTAGATGACGTTCTTGACGGTGTGTTCGGAACAGTCCAGCAGGCGGGCGATGTCCGCGTTGGCGTGGCCCTCGGCCACCAGGCGCAGCACCGACGTCTGGCGGGCGGTCAGGGTCGGCGGCCCGGCCGCCGGTACCGGTCCGCCGGGGCCGGGAGTCGTGGTCAGCAGGTGGGAGAGTTCCGGATAGGGGATGCTCGGATGCGGGTGGACGGCGCGGCGTACTGCCGCCGCGAGGGTCCTCTCGGTGAGGTCCGCGGCCTTGAGGACGACCGCTCCGGTGTGCAGAGCCAGCAGCAGGCCCGTACGGCAGACGGTGTCGCACACGAGCAGCAGCGGTCCTGGCTCCCGCGCATCGCGCAGAGCCTGTCGGGCGTCTGCGGCGACAAGCACGGTGACGCTGCCGGGTCCGGCTTCCCCGTGCTCGGACACGCAGGTGAGGCCCGCGTGGCGGGCAAGGGCGCGGACCCGGTCGGCGCCGCGCGAGGGCGGGATGCGGACGACGGCGGGCGGGGTGGGTGCGATGGATGCGACCTGTGCGGTCGGCGCAGGGGGCGCCTCTGTCAGGGTGGCCGTCACAGCAGACCCGCCCGGAGCGCGTAGGCGACCGCGTGGGCACGGTTGCGCAGCCGGAACCGCTGGGTGATGTCGTGGACGACGGTGGTCACGGTCCGCGGCGAATAAGCCAGCTGCTGGGCGATCTCCGCCGTCTCGTGCCCGTCGGCGACCAGTTGCAGCACCGAACGTTCCCGTTCGGACAGCGTGCCGCCGGCCCAGCCGCCGGAGCCGTGCCGGACGGCCGCCGGACGGTCCAGGAACTGCTCGAGCAGTTCGGGTGGGAGTGTGCAGTCGTCCCGGGCGGCGGCCAGCACCGCGTGGTTCAGACGGGAGGCGTCGGCCTCACGGCGCAGCAGCAGGCCGCGGGCACCGGCGGCCAGGGCGTGCAGGGCGTCTCCGGAGGCGAGGGCGCCGGCCACCAGGACGACGGCGGGGCGCTGCCGGTGGGCCCGGATGGTGCGCACCATGTCGAGTTCGGCCGGGCCGAGCCGGTCCACGGTCAGGACGGCGACCCGGGCTTCGTCGGGCTCGCACACGGTCAGCTCCGGACAGGCGAGCAGGGTACTGCGGGTGCCGGCCTCCAGCACCGGGTCGAGTGCGACCACACCGACGGGTACGGGTGCTCCCATCTGCTGCTCCTTGATAGGTCGTCCGCCCGGTTCATGAGCGCTGCGGGCGGTCTTGGTGGGTACTGCGACTCACCTTGCCGTCGGCGGCGGTCACGGACATCGGTAGCCGGTCCCCACCTTTCCCGCGGAGCGGGCGGCCCGGCCGCCGTACGACCGCCTCCCGGGGGCGGCGCGCGGCGGCCGGCGGCCGGTAAGGGGAGCCGCGCGGTGTCCGGGCCGTACGGGCAGGGCCGCACGACCGGCGGACACGGGGGTCCCGCACCGGGGGAATGGGGGTGCGCCCGGGTGCACCCCGCAGGAAGAGCGGGCGCACCCCCCACAGAGGGCGGGCGCGGCCCGCGAAGGGTGAGCGCGACCTGTGACAGGGGCGGTGCATCCGGCCGTACCGGCTTCCGTACACGTAGGCCCGGCGGTTCTCCCGGCCGTTCCGGGAAGGCGGGTGGCCCGCTCCGACCTGCGGCTGGCTCCGGAAGGGCGGGTATGCGGCACGCTGCTCCCACCGGTGGGGCGGGGGCCGCGCAGAATATGGGGGCCACTTCCCCATGTGGGGGCGGCAGGAGGTCTGCGAAGTTCTTCCTGTGACTGAGACCGCCAGCCTCCCGACTCCCCGGAGCGCCGGCCTGCCACTCGTCTGGTGGGCTCCGGCGCTGTCCCTCGCGGAACGGCTTGCCGCCCCCGGACTCCCGGCGGCGCCCGCCGCTTCCGCGGCCACCGTGCGGGCCCCCTGGGCCGCCGGTGACGCGGAGGGCTTCGCTCTGCGGCTGGCCCACCTCGGGGTGGACGCCGCCACGGCGGCGGCCCTGGCGGCGGAACCCGCCGAGAGGCTGGCCGCCCGAACGGCCAAACCCTGCTGGGCGACGTACGTGGAAGCGGTCCTGGACGCGGACGCCGAAGACCCGGCGGAGCTGGCGGAGTCGGCGGAGTCGGCGGAGCACGGTGAGGGGCCCGATGTCTTCGCACCGGTCGTACGCCCGGTCGTCGCTGCGGCCTCGGCCCGGCTCGTCGAGCTGCTGCCCGCCGTTGCGGGAGCCGAACAGGCCGTCTGGCAGGGCACGTTCGAGCGGCGGCTGACCCACCAGCTGGTCCGGCAGGCCGCCCGGACGCTGGTCCACGAGCTCGACGCGGCCCGGCGCGCCCGGCGTCTCACCGGCGCCGGACCGCACGAGCGGTTCGCCTCCTTCGTCGCCGCCACCGGCACCCGCCGGGGCCTCGGGGACCTGTTCGCCGCCTACCCCGTGCTGGCCCGGATGCTCGGCCAGACCGCCCTGGACGCGACGGACGCGATGGCCGAACTGGTGGCGCGCTTCCACGCCGACCGGGATGCTCTGGCCGCCGCTCTCCTCGGCGGTCGCGACGCCGGGCCGCTCACCCGGGTCGACCTCGGCCGCGGGGACGCCCACCAGGGCAACCGGTCCGTGGCGGTCCTGCACTTCGCGAGCGGCGACCGGCTGGTGTACAAGCCGCGGCCGCTCGGTCAGCACGCCCTGCTCGACGACCTGGTGACCTGGCTCAACGCCAGGGTGCCGGGGCTGGCGCTGCGCACCCCGCGGAGCCTGCGCCGGACGACGTACGGCTGGCTGGAGTACGTGGAGCACCGCTGGTGCCGGTCGGTGACCGAGACCGACGCCTTCTACCGGCGTCAGGGAGCGCTGCTGGCACTCCTCTACGCGGTGGACGGCGCCGACATGCACTACGAGAACGTCATCGCCTGTGGGGACCAGCCCGTCCTGGTGGACGCCGAGACGCTGCTGCACACCGGCCTTCCGCAGCCCGTGATCGCCGGCGCCGACCCGGCCGCCGACGCCCTGCACGCCTCCGTGCACCGCACCTGTCTGCTGCCGCACCTGCTGATCGGCGAGCACGGAGCGCTCGACATCTCGGCGCTCGGCCGGTCCGCCGACGGCACCTTCCCGAGCGAGGGCCTGCGCTGGGAGGACAGCGGACAGGACACCATGCGGGCCGTGCGCGCCCCGCTGCCCAGCCCGGCCGCGCAGAACCAGCCACTGCCCGCCGGCCACCCCCTGCGGGGCGCCGACCACCGTGCGGCCCTGCTGGAGGGTTTCCGCACCGCGTACACGGCCATCGCCGCGCACGCCGGTGAACTGCTCGGCGACGAGGGCCCGCTGGCGTCCCACGGCGGCATCCCGGCCCGGCTCATCGTCCGCTCCACCCGCCTGTACTCGACCCTGCTGGAGGAGTCCGTCCACCCCTCCCTGCTCGGCGACGCACTCGCCCGGGACAGTGTGTTCGCCGTCCTGTGGACCGAGTCCGAGCACGACGAGGTACGCCGACGGCTCATCGAGCACGAGACGGCGGACCTGTGGCGCGGGGACGTACCCCTCTTCGTGCACCGACCGTCCGGTACGGGGGTCCGGACGGTTGACGGCACCTGGCTGTCGCAAGTGCTGCCGGTGGCGAGTCTGGCGGCGGTGCGGGAGAAGATCGTCCGGATGGACGAGGTCGACTGCCGCGACCAGGAGTGGATCATCTCGGCCACGCTGGCGGCACGGGGCACCGGTTCGGCGCTGGACGGACCCCGGTCCGAGCTGGCGGTGGCGCCGGTGCCGGCCGTCGCGCCCGACGCGTCCCGGCTCCTCTCCGCCGCGTGCGGGATCGCCGACGAGATCGCGGCCCGCGCGGTACGGGACGCAGGGCGGACCAACTGGCTCGGCCTGGAAAGGGTTTTCGGCCCGCACTGGGCGGTGCTGCCGATGGGTGCCGGGCTCGCGCAGGGATACTGCGGCGTCGCGCTGTTCCTGGCACACACGGACGCGCTGGCCGGGGCCGGCCGGTACGCCGGACCGGCCCGCGAGGCGGTCCGGCCGCTGCCCGCCCTGCTGAGGGCACTGGCCTGCGACCCCGAGCTGAGCGCGGCGGCCGGGCCGGGTGCCTACGACGGGCTCGGCGGCATCGTGTACGCCCTGATCCGGCTGTCGGCCCTGCTCGGCGAGGACCTGACGGACTGTCTGCCGGACGCGCTCACCGCGCTCGGTCACGCCGTCGCGGCCTGCCCCGGACCGGGACTCGCCACCGGCACGGCCGGGGCACTGGCCGCCGCCGCCGCGGCACACGAGGCGACCGGCGACCCGGCGGCACTGCGGCTGGCGGACACCGTGGCGGACCGGCTGCTGGCGGCGGTCGGCGGCGCCGACGGGCCCGCCCTGTCCACGCACGGCACCGCCGGGACGGACGCGGCCTGCGAGGTCACGAGGATCAGCGGTCCCGGCCCCGCCCGGTCCGCGAACGCGCCCGCGGAGTCCGGCCCGACCACCGGCGACACGAACGGTGCCGCGGAGTTCTGGAGCGACCCCGGGTTCGCGGACGGTGCCGCGGGGATCGGGAGCGACCCCGGGTTCGCGGACGGTGCCGCGGGGATCGGGTGGGCGCTGCTTCGGTACGCCGCCTGCCGGCCCGGACGTGCCGCCCAGCACCTGGCCGCCGCTCATGCCCTGCTCCGCACCGCCCTCGAGGGCACGGGAGCCGACACGTCCTGGGCCGGCGGCCTCGCCGGAGTGGCGGCCGCCGCCGCCCACCTTCCCCCGGCGCCGGGTCTGCCCCGGCCGGCGGACCGGCTGACGGACCGGCTTGCGGACGCCGAGGTGCGCCCGGACCTGAGCCTCGGGCAGGGCGCACTCGGCACGCTGGAGGCGCTGACCGTCCTCGCCGGACGGGGCGACGCGAGGGCCGCCGAGGCACTGAGCCTGCGTACCGGCCAGGTGCTCGGCCTCGTCGAGGCGCAGAGCCACCGATGCGCCACCCCCGACCACGTTCCCTCCCCCGGGCTGCTGACCGGGCTGTCCGGCATCGGCTACGGACTGCTCCGCCTGGCCCACCCCGAAACCGTGCCGTCCGTCCTGCTCCTGGGACACCCCGGCCACTGACCGACCACGCGTCTGTGTTCGACAGCTGCACGCCCTTCTCCACCCTCACGCCGTACCCATCCGCACGCGGACACCAAAAGGGGATCACCGTCATGGACAAGCACCTCGCCACCACCGCCGCCGACGTCACCGAGACCCCCGCCGACGAGCAGGACGCGGCGGGCGGCATCACGCTCAGGGGCCGCAACCGCGCCTGCGCCCGGGCCCGCGTGCTGGCCGGGATGGTACTGACCAGCGGCGTCGTCATCACGCTGAGCACCCTGGACACCTCGGTCTCCGCACCGAACTGACCTCGCGCCAGTCCTGACTCCGCGTGCGGCGCGGGCCCGATCGCCGGACCCGCGCCACCGTGTTTCCCAGGCCGCTTCCGTCCCGGCCGGGACGGAAGCGGTCCGGAGAGGGCGACCTGCCACAGATCCCGATATTCCTACTACCATCTGCATCCATGCGTTCCCATGCGCCATCCCTGGTCGGGCGGGACTCTCACATCGTCCTGCTCGAACGTGCCTTGACCGAAGCAAGGCAGGGACGCGGCGGTGTCGTCTTCCTGGTCGGCGAAGCCGGCGTCGGCAAGTCGCGGCTCGCGGCGGAGGCCGTGGGCCGGGCGCTGGGCGCCGGCATGCGCGTACTGCGCGGACGCAGCAGCACCACCGGTCCGGCCGTGCCGTTCCGTCCCCTCACCGAGGCGCTGATGTCGCTGTTCCGCGGCGGCGAACCCACGGACGACCTCGTGCTCGGCCCCTACCGCCCCGTCCTCGGACGGCTGATCCCCGACTGGGACACCGGGGAACGTGAGAGCAGCTCCATGGTCATCCTCGGCGAGGCGGTGCTGCGTCTGCTCATCGCCGCCGGACGCGGGCAGGGCCAGTTGCTCCTGCTGGAGGACCTGCACGACGCCGACCCGGAGACGCTGGGGGTCCTGGAGTACCTGGTGGACAACCTGGAGTACTCACCCGTACTCCTGCTGGCCACCGTGCGCACGGATTTCAGCGAGGCGCTGGACCTCGCGCAGTCCGCCCGGCGCCGCGGCGTCGCGGCTCTGGTCGACCTGCCTCCGCTGACCCGGCCCCAGGTGCACGACATGATCGCGGCCCAGCTCGGCACCGACGGTTCGGGCGAGGTGCCCGGGCCGGTCCTGCAGCGGCTGTGGGAGGACAGCGCCGGCAGCCCGTACCTGATCGAGGAACTGCTGCAGTCCATGATCGGGGCCGGGACCCTGGTGCAGGGGCCGGACGGCTGGCGAGCGGTCGGAGATCTGCGAAGTGACGTTTCCTCCACGCTGGCCCGAGGCATCCTGCGCCGCATCGACCGGCTGGGCGCGCAGGGCCTGACCCTGCTGTCGGCCGCCGCCGTCCTCGGCCGGCGCTTCCCGCTCACCGTGCTGCAGCGGATGACCGGCGTCGACGACCGGGCCCTGCTCAGCCATCTGCACGCGGGCGTGGCCGCGCGGCTGGTCATCCCCGACGAACCGGCTCCGGACTGGTACTCCTTCCGGCACTCCCTCACCGTGGAGGCACTGTTCACGCAGATGACACCGACCCGGCGAGCGGATCTGGCCCGGCGGGGCGCGGAAGCGGTCGAGGAGCTGCACCCCGGCCTCGACGGCGACTGGTGCGCCCTCGCGGCCGGGCTGCGGTGCGAGGCCGGGGACCACGTCGAGGCCGGGCTGCTGTTCGGGGACGCCGGCGGCCGGGCCCTCGCGAAGGGCGCGCTCGGCTCCGCGGTGACACTGCTCAGCCGCGCGGAGAGCCTGCTGGTCGACGCCGGCGACCCGCAGGCGCGGGGCGCGGTGCTGGAGAACCTGCTGCCGGCCCTCGCGGAGGCCGGCGACTTCGCCCGCGCCTTCGATCTGGCCGAGGACCTGCATGTGCTGAGCGGCTCCGGACTGAGCCCCGAGCGGCTGGCCACCCTGCACACCCGGCTGGCCAAGGTGGCCCACACGGCGGGGCGGTGGAACGACGGCAACCGCCAGATCGTCCGCGCCCGCGAGGTGCTGGCGAGCGCGCCGGACGAGGCGACGGCCGCGGCCGTCGACGTCACCGCCGCCTACCTGGCCCTCGACACCCCGGGGCCCGACCGCACCCAGCACGCGGAGAAACTGGCCCGTTCGGCCGCCGACACCGCCGAGCGGTACGGACTGCCTGTCGTCGCCTGCCAGGCCAGCGAGCTGCTCGCCACCGTGGCCCGCGAGCGTGACCCCCAGGAGTCGCAGGCGATGCTCGAACAGGCCCTGGCCACGGCGGAACGCCACCGCCTGCCCCTGCAGCGCATGTACGCGGCCACCCGTATGGGCGGCAACGCCTGGCTCGCCGAGGGCGACACCTCGGGCCTGCTGGCGGCGCGCGAGGAGGCGCTGCGGCTCGGCTCGGTGAACATCGTGCACACCGTGGACGGCATCCTCGTGCTGGACGCGGTGCTGCGCGGCGACTACGGGACCGCCCGCTCGGCCGCCGCCGAATGCCTGGCCGTGGTACGCCGTCTGCGCCTGGCGCCCGCCGTGCGGTACGTCCTCATGGCGCAGTCCGTCCTGGAGGCACACCTCGGGGACCGTACGGCGATGGAGGCGGCGCTCGCCGCGTTCACCGAGTGGGACGGTGCCGGCTCGCAGGAGGAACCGCTGGGCCTCGGACTGGCCCGCGTCTTCTGCGCGCTGCTGGAGGAGGACCGCGAGCTGGCCCGTGCCGAGCTGCGGGCGGTGCTGGCGCTCGAGGCGGACAACCCCTCCACCTACCATCTCAGCGGCACCCATGGCCTCGTCCTGCTGCTGGACGTGCTCGCCGGGGAGGCGGACCGGGCCCGGCACGACGAGATCACCGCCACCGCCGTCGCCCGGATGCGCTGGAACCGGCAGTTCGTGCTGCTCGCCGACGCCGTCCTGCTGGGCCGGGAGGGCGCGGGCGCGCGGGCGGCGGCGACGGTCGAGTCGGCGCTGGCGACGGCGGAACCGTACCCGCTGGCCCAGCACCTCGGTCTGCGGCTGATCGCCGACGCGGCACATCAGGACGGCTGGGGCGATCCGGTGGGCTGGCTGCGGCGGGCCGAACACCACTTCCACGAGCGGGACACGGCGGCCGTGGCCGGCGCCTGCCGGGCCGCGCTGCGCCGGCTCGGCGCTCCCGTGCACCAGCACCGCACCGGCACCAACGGCATTCCCGACCAGTTGCGCGCGCAGGGTGTGACCGTGCGGGAGTTCGACGTGTTCCGGCTGCTCGCGGACCGGCTCGGCAACAAGGACATCGCCGACCGGCTGTTCATCTCCCCCCGCACCGCGGAGAAGCACATCGCGAGTCTGATCGCCAAGACGGGGGCCACCAACCGGGCGGACCTGTGCGCCCGGTCGGCGGCCCTGCGGGCTTCCTGAGCCTGTCGCGGCGTATCGCGCAGGTCCCGCCGCCCTTCCGGGCGAAGGGCGGGACTCCCGCGACCTGCCGAGGGCCCGTCCGGCCATTCCCGTCGTCGACCGGAGGGCGGCCCGGCGGCGTCAGGTGCGTGCTCCGGGGCTCCCCCGGCCGGAGGCCGGGGGAGCGTGCACGGCGTCGCCAGGCAGACGGGAATCGCCGGACAGGCCCTAGCGCATCTCGCGCACCGCACGGGAGCCGAGCACCGCCAGTCCCGTCCCGGCGAGGATGGCGGCCACCACCGCGAACAGGGTGAACGTGTCGATCCGTGCCAGCGCGCCGCACAGGATCAGCGACAGCGGGGCGGCCGCGTAGCCGAGGACCATGTCGACGGAGACGACCCGGCTGAGCACATCCTGCGGGATGTTCCGCTGGATCCAGCTGAGTCCGAACACTCCCTGGAAGCCGATGGCGAAGCCCATGGCGAGCACGGTCGCCACGACGGCCGCGGTGCTGTGCACCAGGCCCAGCACGGCCATCCCGGCGCCCAGCCAGCCCGCGAGAGCGGCCACCAGCAGGCCCACCCGGGGCCGGCCGCCGAGCGCGCCGCCGGCGAGCGTACCGAGTATCGCGCCCCCCGCGAGGGATCCGTTGAGCACGCCGAGCGTGGCCGGGCCGCCCCGCAGAACCTGGTCGGCGAGGGTGGCGAAACCGACCGTGAACGGCCCGGCGTAACAGAAGTTGACGGCGGTGTCGAGGGCGACGATCGTCCGCAGCCGGGGGTCGCGGAAGGTGTAGGTGACGCCCTCGCGGATGCGGGCGCCGAGGGACGTGTGTTCCTTCGCCGCGCCGGCCCGCGCAGGGGCCTCCCGGGGGCGGGTGCGGATGCTCGCCACGCACCAGCCGCACAGCGCGAAGCAGACGGCGTCGACGAGGAAGGCGATCGGCGCCTGGGTGACGGCGATGACCACACCGCCGACGGCCGGTCCGACGACGGCGGCCGTGCGGGCGCCCGTGCCCAGCAGCGCGTTGGCCGGAGTGAGCAGATCCTCGTCCACCACGGAGGGCAGGATGGAGACGCGGGCGGGCTGGAAGAAAGCGTCGACGGCGCCGAAGGCGGCAGCCGCCGCGCACAGCATCCACACCGTCAACTGCCCGTGCAGACCGGCGAGTCCGACCCCCGCCATCAGCCCCGCCCGGGTCCAGCTGGAGGCAACCATCAGGGTGCGGGTGGACCAGGAGTCGCCGAGGGAGCCGCCCACCAGGGTGAGCAGCGCGCGGGGTACGGCCTGGAAGGCGAGGACGTAACCGAGGGCGAGGGTGGAGCCGGTCAGTTCGAGGGTGATCCAGGAGAAGGCGACGACGCTGAAACCGTCGCCGAGCAGGGACAGCGACTGCCCCAGCCACAGGAGTCGGAAGGGCCGCTGCCGGGCGGGTGCCCACAACCGGGGACCGGCGCCGGCGAGGGTGGTGGCCATGGTGTGCCTTTCGTCGTACGGACGCTCTCGGCGGTCCGGTCAGTAGCGGACGGGCAGGGCGGTGAGGCTGCGGTTGAGCAGGGAGGGCTGCCAGGTCTGCCCGCCGGGGTCCGCCAGGGTCAGGCCGGGATGGTCCGTGACCAGCGTCCGTACGGCGGACACGGCCACGAGCCGTGCCAGCGCGGCGCCGATGCAGAAGTGTGCGCCGAAGCCGAAGCCGAGGTGGGTCGCGCCGGTGCGGCGCACGTCGAACCGTCCGGGGTCGGGGAAGCGGACCGGGTCCCGGTTGGCGGCTGCGGTGACGAGAAAGATCCGGTCGCCGGCCCGCAGGGTGTGGCCGTCGAGGTCGAGATCTCGGGCGGCGGTACGGATCGACATCTTGGACGGGCCGTCCAGGCGAAGGGTCTCCTCCACGGCGCCCTGCGCCAGTTCGGGATCCGCGCGGACGGCGGCCAGCTGGTCGGGCCGGGTGTGCAGGGCGAGGACGGTGTTCGCGATGAGGTTGCTGGTGGTCTCCCCGCCGGCGAACGCCATCTGGGTGAGCATCCCGACGAACTCCTCCGCACTGACGGAATCGCCCACGCGGCCCTCGCGCAGCACCTGGCTGATCAGGTCGTCGCCGGGTTCGGCACGGCGCCGCGCGACCAGCACCCCGAGGTAGTCCTCCAGACTCACCAGCGCTTGCAGGGAGGCCCGGTACTCGCTCTCCTCCTGGGCGGTGCCGAGGACGAGGTCGGCGACGCGGGCGTTCCAGTACCAGAAGGAGGGCGCGTCGGTGCGTGGGATGCCGAGCCAGCGGGCGAACACCAGCGCGGGCAGGGGCTTGGCGACATCGGCCATGAGGTCGCCGGTGCGTCCGGTGACGGCCTTGCGGGCGAGGACGGCGCGGGTCGCCTTCTCGGTGAAGGTGCGGTAGCGGGCCACCGCGCGGGCGGCGAACGCCTCCTGGAACACCTGGCGCAGCCTGCGGTGCTGCGGGGGGTCGTTGAAGACCATCCAGCGGGACAGGATCCCGAAGGCCCGCTCGGCGTCCTCGCGGGCGCCGTGCGGTACGGCGTCCATCAGGGGACGTACCCGGTCGGCGGAGACCGCGGGGTCGCGCAGGCAGCGCATCACCTGGTCGTGGCCGGTGACGAGCCAGGCGTGGTGCATCGGGCTCCAGTGGACCGGGGCGTGCGCGCGCAGGGCGTCGAGGTGGTCGTAGGGGTCGGCGACCATGTCGGCGGAGAGCAGGTAACGCTCGGTGAAGACGGGGGCTGCGGTGGTCATCGGTCTTCTCCCGCCTCGATGCCGGCGAGCAGTCCGGCGATGCCGGCCACCCTCGGCTCGGCCATCATCGACATGTGGTCGCCGTCGCTGACGTGCAGGGTGAGCCCGCCGCCGGCCACCTCTCGCCAGCGGGCGACATAGGTGTCGTAGTCGACGTCGAGACCCGGCATGGTGCGGCCCCGGGGCAGTCCGGCGGCCTCGCTCCCGACCACGAGGTGCACGTGGCCGGGGTAGGGGCGGACCTCGTAGGCGGCCAGTGCGGCCAGCAGCGAGTGCCACACCTCGACCGGCGCGTCCTCGACCAGGGCCGCCTCGGCGGGACTCATGCCGGCGCCCAGCAGGGTGGCGGTGAGTTCGGCCGTGGCCCGGTCGCGCTGCGGGGAGGACGGCAGGTCGCGCAGGCGGTCCCGCATGCGCAGGGCTTCGCGGAGGTCCTTGGTGACGCCGTCCAGCCGCGCCCGCGCGGCGGTGTTGGGCAGGTACGGCTCGATCAGGACGAGCGGTGCGACCGGGTGCCCCGCTCCCTGCAGCTGGGTGGCCATCTCCAGGGCGATGTTGGCGCCCATGGACCAGCCGAGCAGGGCGTGCGGGCCGGCGCCGTCCCGGTCGGTGATCTCGGCGACGTAGTTGGCGGCGATACCGGGCACGGTGCCGGGGTCGACCCCGCCGAGCAGTCCGCGTGCCTGGAAGGCGTGTACGGGCCGGCCGGGCGGCAGGGCTCGGGCGAGCGGTACGAACCAGGCGGCGCTGCCCCCGGTGGGGTGCACGCACCACAGTGGCTCCCCCGTGCCCTCGCGCAGCCGTACCTCGGAGGTGACGACGGCGGGCAGCCCGTCCCCGGCCGTCCGGGTGGCGTGCGCGGCGAGCTGGGCGATCGTCGGGTGCTCGATCAGGTCACCGACCGACACCGGCAGGCCCCGTCCGGTGGCCATCAGGGAGACCCGGACGGTGGACAGGGAGCTGCCGCCGACGCGGAAGAAGTCGTCGTGGACGCCGATGCGGGACAGGCCGAGGACTTCGCGCCAGATCTCGGCGATGACCTTCTCCGCGGTGGTGGACGGGGCGACGTACTCGGTGTCGTTGCGATCGGGTTCCGCCGACGGCAGCGGCAGCGCCCGCTTGTCGATCTTGCCACTGCGGTTGACGGGCATCTCGTCCAGGAAGACGAACCGGGTGGGCAGCATGTACGCGGGCAGCGAGGCCCGCAGGGCGCGGCGCAGTTCCCCGGGCCGGGGCCGCCCGGGGCCGTGGACGACGAGGTAGGCGACGAGTGCCGCTTCGCCGGGCAGGTCGGTGCGGTGCAGGACGACGGCCTGGCGGACCTCGTCCAGGCGCCTGAGGGCGTGCTCGATCTCGCCGAGCTCGATGCGGAAGCCCCGCAGCTTGACCTGCGAGTCGCGGCGGCCGAGCCACTCCACGGACCCGTCCGGCCGGTGGGTGCCGAGGTCTCCGGTGCGGCACAGCCGCTCGCCGGGTGCGCCGTACGGGTCGGGGACGTAGGTGGCGGCGGTCAGTGCGGGCCGGCCCAGGTAGCCGCGGCCGACGGCCTGCCCGCCGAGGTGGATCTCGCCCGGTACGCCGACCGGGACCGGCTGGAGGTCGTCGTCCAGGACGTGGATACGGGTGTTGCGGATCGGGGTGCCGATGGGCGGGGTGCCCTGGCCGGGAGTCAGTTCCGCGGCGACCGACCACACGGAGGTCTCGGTGAGGCCGTAGACGTTGTGGAAGCGCCGGCCGCGCGACCACGCGTCGGCGAGTTCGGCCGGGCAGGCCTCGCCGGCGACCTGCAGCACCCGCAGCTCGGGGAAGTCGTCCCGGTCGAGCACCGCCAGTGCGCTGGGCGGCAGCATGGCGCCGGTGACGTGAGCCTCGCGCAGGGTGCGGGCCAGGTCGGGGCCCGGGCGCAGCTCCTCCTTGGGGGCGGTGACCAGCCGGCCACCGTTGGCGAGGGCCCAGGTGAGTTCCAGGACGGAGGCGTCGAAGCCGAAGGAGGCGAACTGCAGCACCCGGTCGCCGGTGGTGGGCCGCACCAGGTCGCGCTGTCCTTCGAGCATGTTGGACAGGCCGCGGTGCGGGATGGCCACGCCCTTGGGCGTGCCGGTCGAGCCCGAGGTGTAGATGATGTAGGCGAGGGTGTCCGCGTCGGGTTCCGCGCCCGGCACGGCTGCCGTGGCTTCCCGGGTTTCCGCGGGTCCCGCGGGGGCGTCCAGGTGGATCACCGGCCCGTCGAAGGGCACCGTTCCGGCGAGCGCCCGCTGGGTCAGCAGCACCCGCATGCCGCTGTCCTGGGCCATGAACGCGAGTCGTTCGGTGGGGTGTTGCGGGTCGAGCGGCAAAAAGGCGCCGCCGGAGCGCAGCACACCGACGGCGGCGCGCACCAGGTCGGGGCCGCGCTCGGCGCAGATGCCCACCACGGTCTCCGGCCCCACTCCCAGCCGCCGCAGCCGCCGCGCCAACTGCTCGGCCTGCTGGTGCAGTTCGGCGTATGTCAGCTGCTGCCCGCGGTGTTCCACGGCGACCGCGTGCGGGGTACGGGCGGCGTGGGCGGCGATGTGCTCGTGGAACAGCAGCGGTGAGGAGGGAGTTTCGGGGCCCCTGCCCCAGACGTCGAGGACGGTGGCGCGGGCCGCGCCGGTGAGCGAGGGCCGGGCCACCCGGGTGTGCGGGCCGGTGACCATGGCCTCCAGCTGGGCGCAGTACACGTCGGCGAGCTGCTCGGCGGTGGCGGGTGCGACGAACGCCGGGTCGGCGTCGAGGGTGAAGGCGTTGACGCTCGCGTTGATGAGCAGCGGGAACATGGTCCGCGCGATCTCCAGGGAGTCGTCCCAGGAGTCGTGCGAGAGCCGGTGGAAGTTGACGTAGTTGAAGACGGCGTCGGTCAGGTTCGGTTCGGTGGGCCGCAGGCGGGCGATGTGGACCAGCGGGACCCTGCGGTGCGGCAGCATCTCCTGCTCGGCCGTGAAGACGTCCCGCAGATAGGCCAGCCAGCTGCCGCGCGGGCGGGCCACGCCGAACGGCACGGTGTTCAGGAACAGTCCGCGCATCCGGTCCGCGCCGGGCACCTCGGGACGCCCGTTGGTGACCAGGCCGATGCTGTGGCCGAGGACGCCGCCGTCGCCGCCGTCGCGTTGCGCGAACAGGCTCATGGTGTGGTGGAAGGCCGTGATGAGCACGGTACGGCGGGGCACGCCGGCCTCCTTGGCCAGCCTGCCGATGCGTTCGGCGAGGTGGGCGTAGGAGCGGCGGACCTCGTGCACCGGCGGCCGTCCGGTGTCGGCGCCGGTCGTGCGCCTGCGGAAGGTCACGGGCCGCAGGTCGGCGAGCCGGTCGCGCCAGTAGTCCAGGGACTCCTCGCTGGCGAGCGCGGCCCGCTCCAGGGCGACGTACTCGGCGAAGGGCGGTGCGGCCGGCGGCTGCGGGGCGGTCCGGTGGGCGACGGCCTCCCGGTGCAGGGCCAGCAGGTCGGCGACGAGCGAGGTCAGGCTCCACCCGTCCAGGACGACATGGCAGTCGGTGAGGACGAGTCGCAGGTCGTGGTCGGTGACCTGGTGCAGATGGATACGCACCAGGGGGGCGGTGGCGAGGTCGAAGCGGCGCTCGAACTCCTCGCCGACGAAGGCGCGCAGCCGCGCCCGCTGCTCCTCGCGGGGCAGGTGACGCAGGTCGGTGTAGCCGACGGGCAGGCGGACGCCGCGGTGGACGAGTTGGAGGGGCTCCCGGTAGGAGACGAGGTCGACGGACGTGCGCAGGATCGGGTGACCGGCCACCACGGCGTCCACGGCGGCCTGGAACGCGTCTGGGTCGAAGCCCTCGGGGACGGTGATCTTCAGGTCGGTGACGTTGTGGTAGGCGCCGCGCCGCGGGTCGGCCAGCATCTCGTGCAGCATGCCCGCCTGGAGCATGGTGAGCGGGTAGGCGTCGGCGAGTCCGTCGGGCAGGCGGCCGGCGTCGGCCGGGTCGAGCTGGGAGAAGGGAGCGACCGGGGCGGGGGCGTCGCCGGCGTCGGTGACGAGCGTGGCCAGGTCGGCCAGGGTGCGGGCGCGGAAGACGTCGGCCACGGTGAACCCGAGCCCGGCGAGGCGGCCGAGACCCACCAGGCGCAGGGCCAGGATGGAATCGCCGCCCAGGTCGAAGAAGTTGTCGCCGCGGCCGACGTGCTCGATGCCCAGGACCTGGCTCCACACACCGGCGAGGGCCTGCTCCTGGGGCCCCTCGGGCGGCACGTGCGCCCGGGGTCCGTTCGAGGCGGGCCGGACCGCGGTCAGCGCCGCCCGGTCCACCTTGCCGTTGGCGGTCAGGGGCAGCCGCTCGTGGCGGACGAACAACGCGGGCACCATGTGGTCGGGCAGGGTCAGCCGCAGTCCCTCGCGCAGGGCGGGCGGGTCGAGGGGGCGGCCCTCGGGCGTGACGACGTGTGCGACCAGGCGGGCCGTGCCCTCGTCGCGGCGGGCCACGACGGCGACGTCGGCGACGCCGGGCAGGGCGCGCAGCGCGGTCTCGATCTCGCCGGGCTCGATACGGTAGCCGCGGATCTTCACCTGGTGGTCGGCACGGCCGACGTAGGCGAGTTGGCCGTCGGGCTCCACCCGGACCAGGTCGCCGGTGCGGTACATGCGGGCGCCGGGTGCCCCGAAGGGGTCGTCGAGGAAGCGTTCGGCGGTCAGCTCGGGCCGGTTCAGGTAGCCGCGGGCCACACCGCCGCCGGAGACGTACAGCTCGCCGACGCTGCGGGGCGGCACGAGCCGGCCCCAGGAGTCGAGGACGTAGCCGTGCTGGCCCGCGAGCGGACGCCCGATGGGCGAGCGGACGCCGCCGGTGACGTCCTCCTCGGTGATCGTGCGAATGGTGACGTGCACGGTGGTCTCGGTGATGCCGTACATGTTCACCAGCGCGGGGCGGTGTCCTTCGTCCCTGAACCAGTCGCGGTAGTCGCGTACGTCGAAGGCGTCGCCGCCGAAGACCACGGTGCGCAGGGCGAGGTCCGAGAATCCGGCGCCGGTGTCCGCCAGGTGCGCGCGCAGGCCCTTGAAGGCGGCCGGGGTCTGGTTGAGGACGGTGACGCCCTCCTCGCGCAGCACCCGGTGCACGGCCGCCGGGTCGCGCACCTCGTCCGCGCCGAGCACGACGACGCGCCCGCCGCCGGTGAGCGGCGCCCACAGTTCCCACACCGAGAAGTCGAAGGCCGGCGAGTGCATCAGGGTCCACACGTCGGCGGAGCCGAAGTCGAAGTGCCGGTCGGCGGCGTCCAGCAGCCAGGCCAGGTTGCCGTGGGTGATCTCGACGCCCTTGGGCCGGCCGGTGGAGCCGGAGGTGTAGATGACGTAGGCGAGGTCGTCGGGGGCCGGCCGGAGATCGTTGCTCCCGGCCGGGGTGTGCGTGTCGTCGGCGTCGAGCAGGACCACCTGGGCGGGCAGCCCTTCGACGGCGGGACGGGTGGTGGTGTCGGTGACGATCCAGTCGATGCCGGAGTCGGTGACGGTGAACTCGCGGCGCGCCCGGGGGTGGGAGGGGTCGAGCGGGAGGTAGGCGGCGCCGGCCCGCCAGACGGCGAGGAGTGCGGCGGCCAGGTCGGGGGTGCGGTCGAGGCACACGCCGACGAGGGAGCCGCGGGTGACGCCGGCGGCGCGCAGTCGCCGGGCCAGGGCGCAGGCGCGGGCGTCGAGCTGGGCGTACGTCAGGGAGCGTCCCGAGCCGCTCACCGCGACCGCGTGAGGCGTGCGCCTGATGTGCTCGGCGAGGCGGTCGGGAGCCGTCCGCGGCGCCTGGGTGGCGTCGGTGCCGGTGTTCGCCGGACCGTCCGGGCCGAGGAGGTGGGCCCGTTCGGCCGGGGTGAGCGGGTCGACGGTGCTGAGCGGGGTGTCGGGGGCGGCGCAGAACGCCTCCAGCAGCGTGACGGTGTGCCGGGCGAGAGCGGCGACCGAGGTCTCCTCGAACAGGTCGGGCCGGTAGACGAACACCAGGTCGGTGCTCCCGTCGCCGTCGCGCAGATCGAGGGTGAGATCGAACTTGGCGGTGGTGAGGTCGATCCGGTAGGGCGCCCCGCTCGCCTGCCCCAGGTCGAAGCGGGACGGTGTGGCGTCGGTGTGCGTGCAGAGCACCTGGACGAGCGGGTTGCGGGCGAGGTCGCGTTCCGGGCTCAGCGCGTCGACGACCTGTTCGAAGGGCAGCGACTGGTGCTGGAACGCCTCCAGGACCCGGTCCCGGGTGCGGGCGAGCAGCACGGCCGGGGTCGGGTCGTCGGAGAGGTCGCCGCGCAGCACGAGGGTGTTGACGAAGAAGCCGACGAGCTGCTCCGTCTCGGCCCTCTCCCGGTTGGCGACCACGGTGCCGACGGCGATGTCGCGCTGTCCGGTGTGGAAGGCCAGCGCGGCCTGGAACGCGGCCAGCACCGTCATGTAGGGGGTCGTGCCCGCACGGCGGCCCAGCGTGGCGAGCCCGTCGGTCAGCGCGGACGGCAGGGTGACACTGTGGGCGGCGCCGCGGCTGCCGGGGGCGTCGGGGCGGGGACGGTCCGTGGGCAGGTCCAGCGGCGTGAGGCCGGCCAGCCGGGTGCGCCAGTGGTCGAGGGCGGCGGACTGGTCGCCGCGGCACTGCCAGATCGCGTAGTCGCTGTAGTCGAGGGGCAGTTCGGGCAGCTGTGCGATGCGTCCCTCACGGCGGGCCCGGTACAGCTCGGTCAGGTCACGCACGACGAGGCCCAGTGACCAGCCGTCGGAGACGATGTGGTGCATGGCGAGGACCAGCACGTGGTCGTCGTCGGCGGCGCGGACCAGGGTGGCCCGGAAGGCGGGCTCGTGGGCGAGGTCGAAGGGCCGCAGGGCGGCGGTGTGCACGGCGGCCGACAGGCGCCGTGCACGGTCCCCGTCGGCGTCGTGGGCCTCACCGGTCAACTCGATCACGTCCAGGGCCGCGCCGTCGGCAGGCAGTACCTGCTGGTGGGGAATGCCCTCGTGCTCGGGGAAGATCACGCGCAGCTGCTCGTGCCGGGCGACGAGGTCCACCACGGCCGCGCGCAGGGCCGGCACGTCCAGCGGCCCGGTGAACCGCCAGGCCGCCGGCAGCAGATAGGTGGGTGCGCCCGGGTCGAGCCGGTCGAGGAAGTACAGGCGCTGCTGGGCGGCGGACAGCGGGGTCCGGTCCGGGCGGGGGCGGACCCGGACCGGTCCGTCGTCCCGTACGGCGCTCCGGCCGCGCAGTCGCTGCTCCAGCAGGCGCCGGGCGGCCGGGGACAGGCCGCCGCCCGCGGGGAGGGGGCCGGGACGCACGTCGGATGTGGTCATGAGGGCACTCCGATCCAGGATCTGAGGAGGGGAAGTGGGTGAGGGGCGGGCGGCGCGCTCAGAAGTCGGCCGTGAGGGACAGGTCGATCTCGTCGTCGCTCAGCTGCGAGATCAGCTCCAGCAGTCGGCGCTCCACCTCGGCGGCGAGCCGCTCGACGGTGGGGTGCTCGAACAGGTCCCGGACCTGCAACGGGCAGTCGAAGGCGGTCCGCAGACGGGAGGCGACCGACACAGCGCGCAGGGAGTGGCCGCCCAGTGCGAAGAAGTCGTCGTGGACGCCGACCCGGGGCAGGTCGAGCACCTCGCACCAGATCTGTGCGACGACCGTCTCGGCAGGGGTGCGCGGTGCCACGAAGGCGTGCGGTGCGCGTGTCACGGGCTCGGGCAGGGCCGCGGTGTCCAGCTTTCCCTGCACGGTCAGCGGCAGACTGTCCAGGACGACGAACGCCGACGGGACCAGGTAGTGCGGCAGGTATTCCCGGCAGTGCCTCTCGAGGGACTCCTGCGACAGTCCGGCGCCCGCGGCGTAGCCGACGAGAGCGGCCTCGCCGTGCAGGGTGCGCACCACGACGGCCGCGCCCCGCACTCCGCGGTGCCGGCGCAGCACCGCCTCCGCCTCCCCTGGTTCGACTCGGAATCCGCGGATCTTGACCTGGTCGTCGTTGCGGCCGAGGAACTCCAGGTCGCCGCAGGGCAGTCGGCGTACGACGTCACCGGTGCGGTAGAGCCGGCTGCCTCGTCCGCCGAACGGGTCGGGCACGAAGCGCTCGGCGGTCAGTGCGGGACGACTCAGATATCCCCGGGCCAGCTCGGGGCCTCCCAGCAGGAGTTCGCCGGGAACGCCGTCCGGGACGAGTTCGCCCAGGTCGTCGACGACGTAGGTACGGCGGCTGCCCAGGGCTCTGCCGATGGGCACCCGGCCCCCCGGGACGGCGTCGACGGTGTGCGCGGTCGCGGAGATCACCGCCTCGGTCGGTCCGTAGGTGTTGATCACGGGCACTGCGGGGAGGTACGTGAACCACCGCTCCAACGGGTCGGCGGGCAGTGCCTCCCCTCCCGTCACCAGCAGCCGCAGCGACGCCAGCCGGGGCGCCAGCACGTCCAGGCGGGCGACCAGTTCCGCCCAGTAGGACGGGGTGAGTTCCATGACGGTCACCCGCTCGGCGGCGACCCGGGCGGCCAGTTCCTCCGGCGCCCAGATCTCGTCCGGGCGCACGACGACCGTCGCTCCGGTGCTCAGCGCGGGCAGGATCTGCTCCAGTGACGCGTCGAACGAGGTGGAGGCGAAGGTGAGCACCCGGTCGTCCGCGGTCAGCGCGAACGCCTCGCGGGCGGCGGCCACATGGGCGTCCAGGGCGTGGTGTCCGACTCCGACGGCCTTGGGACGGCCGGTGGAGCCGGAGGTGAAGATGACGTAGGCGAGGTCGTCGGGGTGCGGGGTGTGCCGGGGACCGTCGGCGGCCGGCACGACCTGGTCGACGTCGATCGCCACGACCCCGAGCGGGGTGACCTTCTCCCGGGTGCGCGCGTCGGACACCACGTGCCGTACTCCGGCCTCGCGGAGCATGTGGCGGAGCCGTTCCCCGGGGATCCGGGGGTCGAGCGGGACGTACACGCCGCCGGCCCGCCAGACGGCGAGCATCGCTGCGACCGGCCACACCCCGCGGCCGACGCAGACTCCCACGGCGTCGCCCGGGATCACGCCCGCGTCGACCAGGGCGCCGGCCAGCCCGCCGGTCAGCGCGTCCAGCCGGCCGTAGTCGAGGGTCGTGCCCTCGCAGACGACGGCCGGGGCGTCCGTCCGGCCCCGCACCCGGAACCCCGGCGCGGGCACCGCGTCCCGCCCGGCACTCGCCACCAGGTCCTCCCGCTCCCCCGCCGAGAGCAGCGGTGCCTCATCGACGCGGGCCGTCGGGTCGGTGACAAGAGCCTCCAGCAGGCGCCCGACGTGCCGGGCGAACCGGGTGGCGGTGGACGGGTCGAACAGGTCGGCGGCGTACTCGACGTTGAGGGCGAACCGGTCCGGCCGGACGACGAAGGTGGCGGTCAGGTCGAACTTGGCCGAACCCCAGGGCAGCGGGAAGTCGGCGGCGGCCGGCCACGGAGTGCCCGATACGCCCGTGGAGGCGTCCTGGACGTCCACCATGACCTGGAACAAGGGGTTGCGGGACAGGTCGCGTTCGGGGCGCAGCCGCTCCACCACCCGCTCGAACGGCACCTCCTGCCGGTCGAAGGCGCCGAGGACGACGTCCCGTACCCGGTCCACGAGCCCGCTGAAGGTCGGCCGCCCGGACAGGTCCGTGCGCAGCACGACGGTGTTGACGAAGAAGCCGACGAGGGGCTCCAGTTCGAGCCTTCCGCGTCCGGCGACGGGCGTGCCCACGGACACGTCGGTCTGCCCCGACCAGCGGGCCAGGACCGCCTGGGCGGCGGCCAGCAGCACCATGAACCGGGTCGCGCCGCGCTCGAGGGCGCAGGCGTCCACGCGGTCGACGAGACCGGCGGGCAGGTCGACCTCCACGGCGCCGCCCCGGCCGGTGAACACGGACGGCCGGGGCCGGTCCGTGGGCAACTCCAGCGCGGGTGCGTCCTCCAGGGTGCGCTCCCAGTAGGCGAGCTGGGGTTCCAGGGCGCCGTTGTCGGCGCGGTCGCGCTGCCAGACGGCGAAGTCGCCGTACTGCACGGCAAGCGGTGGCAGCTGGGCCCGCCCGCCCGAGCGCCGGGCCTCGTAGTGCTGCGCGAGTTCGTCCAGCAGCACGCCCTTGGACCAGCCGTCGGTGACGGCGTGGTGCAGGGCGAGGAGCACGACGTGGTCGTCGTCGGCCAGCTCCCACACACCGGCCCGCAGCAGGGGCGGCCGGGTGAGGTCGAAGCGGCGTGTGGCGAGGTCCACGGCCCGGCGACGTACCGAGTCCAGGCGGGTCCGCTCGTCCTGGGCCTCGGGTGCCCGCTCCCAGGTGAGCGGGACGCCCGCCGGTTCGCAGATGCGTTGCGCGGGGCGACCGTCGGACTCGACGAGTGCGGTGCGGAGCACCTCGTGCCGTTCCACCAGGTCGTCCAGGGCCTGCTGCCATGCGGTGCGGTCCAGGCCGCCGCGCGCCCGCCAGCAGTACCACAGCAGGTAGGAGTCCCCGCGGTCGGAGGTGCGGTCCAGGAACCACAGCCGTTCCTGGGCGAAGGACAGCGGCAGCGGCCGGCCACGGTCGACCGGCACCACCCCGCTCGCGCCGGACGCGCGGGCGGCGGTCACGCACGGGGCGAAGGCCCGCACGGTGGGGTTCTCGAACACGGTGCGCAGTTCGATCTCACGGCCCAGGCGCTGGGCGATGCGGGAGACCGCCATGGTGGCCAGCAGGGAGTGGCCGCCCAGGTCGAAGAAGCTGTCGTCGATGCCGATCCGGTCGAGCCCGAGCACGTCGGCCCACACCTCGGCGACGATCCGCTCCGTCTCGTCGCGGGGCGCGGCCGAGGCGGAGTCGGCAGCCGGACGGCCTGGGTCGGGCAGGGCGGAGCGGTCGAGTTTGCCGGAGACACCGACCGGGAGGGCGTCCAGGACGACGAACTCGGAGGGAACCGCGTAGGGGGGCAGATAGCGTGCGCACCATGCGCGCAGGTCCGCCCGGTCCGGCGGGCGGGGCGCGTCCGGGGCCGGGACGACGTATCCGGTGAGGCTGCGCCCGGTGCCGCGGTCGGGGCGGGCGGCGGCCGCGGCGACCAGCGGGCAGGCCCGCAGTACGGTCTCCACTTCGCCGAGTTCGATCCGGAAGCCGCGGATCTTGACCTGGTCGTCGCGGCGGCCGAGGAACTCCAGCTCTCCGCCCGGCGTCCAGCGGACGAGGTCACCGGTGCGGTAGAGACGCCCGCCGGGCGGTCCATAGGGGTCGGGTACGAAGCGTTCGGCGGTCTGGGCCTGGCGTCCCAGGTAGCCGCGGGCCACTTCCGTGCCGCCGATGAGGAGTTCGCCGAGGACACCGACGGGCACCGGCTCGTCGTCGGCGTCGACCACGTACACCCGCCGGCCGCCGAGGGGACGGCCGATGGGCACGGTGGCGGCGGGCGGGTCGTCGGCGTCGTAGGTGGTGGCGGTGACCGTCGTCTCGGTGGGCCCGTAGGCGTTGCACACGCGCACCCAGGGAACGGCGGCCCGCCAGGCGGCGAGGGTGTCGGGCGGGACGGCCTCGCCGCCGAGGACGAGCAGCCGCAGGGAGCCGAGGGCCGAGGCCAGTCGCCGGTCGAGGGAGAGCGTCAGTTCCGACCAGTAGGTGGGGGGCACGTTGACGACGGTCAGGGCGTGCCGCTGGACGATCTCCGGCACCTGGGTGGGCAGCCAGGGCTCGTCGGGGCGCATCACGACAGTGGCGCCGGAGGTGAGGGCGGGCAGCACCTGGTCCAGCGAGGCGTCGAAGGAGAACGAGGCGAAGGCGAGCACCCGGTCGGCTGCGTCGATGCCCAGCCGCTCGCGGGTGGCGGCCACGTGCGAGGCGAGCGCGGCGTGCTCGACACCGACGGCCTTGGGCCGGCCGGTGGACCCCGACGTGAAGATGACATGGGCCAGTTCACGCGGGTGCGGCCGGTGCCGGGGACCGTCCGTGACCGGGGTGAGAGTGGTGACGTCGACCGTGACCGGCGCGAGCGCGGTGGCTGTGCCCGCCGTCGCCGGGTCGGTGACCACATACCCGATGCCGGCCTCCTCCGCCATGAACTTCAGGCGTTCGGCCGGGAGTTCGGGGTCCATGGGTACGTAAGCGCCGCCCGCCCGCCAGATTCCCTCGATGGCGGCGACGGACCACAGACCTCGGCGCAGCAGGACTCCCACCGGGTTTCCGGAGCCGGCCCCGGCGGCTCGCAGCGCGGCGGCGAGTGAGCCGGTCATGGCGTCCAGTTCTGCGTAGGTGACGCTGTCGCCTCCGCAGCGCAGCGCGGTGGCGCCCGGGTCGCCGACGAAGGCGACCGGCGGCACCGGTCCGGCCGGCCGGTCGGGAGCGTGGTGCCACTCGGGGCGGGGGCGGGCGGGCGCGCCGGGGCCGGTGGGCAGAGCGCGGGCCAGGTCCTGCACGGGGGTGACGGGGTCCGCCAGGACGGCGCGCAGCAGCGCGACATAGGCACGGGCGAACGCGTGCATGGTGGCGGGGTCGAACAGAGCGGTGGCGTACTGGAGGACGGCGGCGATACTGCCGTCCGTGCGCAGGGTGAGGTCGAGGAAGACGTCGAGCGGCGTCCCGGTCAGCGGCGGCTCGACCAGCGTCACCTCCAGACCGGGCATCACCACCGGGCGGATCGGGGAGTTGAGGAGGGTGAACGACGCCTGGGCCAGTGGGTGCCGGGACAGGTCGCGAGCGCCGCCGAGCGCGCTGACCACGAGATCGAAGGGCGCCTCGGCGTGCGAGAGGTCCGCCAGCGTCCGGTCCCGCACCCGGTCCAGCAGTTCGGCGAAGCCGGGCCGGCCGGCCAGGTCCGCGCGCAGGACGACCGTGTTGACCAGCGGGCCGATCAGGGCCGCGGCACCGCGCTGGGCCCGGTCGGCGAGCGTGCTGCACACGGCGACGTCGGGTCGGCCCGACCAGTGACCGAGGAGCGCCTGGTAGGCGGTGAGCAGGAGCATGTAGCGGGTGGCGCGCCGGGACCTGGCCAGGGTGTCGACGGCGGCGACCAGATCGGCGGGCAGGTCGAAGCGCACGACGTCACCGGAGCCGTCCCACACGCGCGGCCGCGGCCGGTCGGTGGGCAGGTCGAGCGGCGTGAGGCCGGTGAGCCGCTCACGCCAGTGGCCGAGCAGGCGTTCCAGCCGTTCGCCACGCAGGCGTTCGCTCTGGGCCCGGGCGAGGTCGGCGTACCGCACCGCGGGCGCGGCGACCGGCTCGCCGCGGTATCCGGCGGCCAGTTCGCCCAGCAGCACGCCCCATGACCAGCCGTCCACGGCGATGTGGTGCACCTCCACCAGCAGCAGGTGCTCGTCGGACGCCACGCGGGCGAGCGTGGCGCGGACCGGGTGCTGGACGGACAGGTCGACGGGGCGGCCGAGGTACCGGGCGAACAGGTCGTCCGGGCCGGCCACCTCGGTGCGCTCCAGGCGGAAGCCGGCGGGAGCGTCCACCACCGGTACCGGTTCCCCGTCGACAGCCGTGAACCGGGTACGCAGCACCTCGTGCCGGGTCACGATCCCGGCCAGGGCCTGCTCGAGCCGGTCCGCATCGAGAGTGCCCCGCAGCCGCAGGACCAGCGGGAGCATCGATCCGGTGGAGGATCCGGCCAGTTGGTCCAGGAACCACAGCCGGCGCTGCGCGAAGGATGCCGTGCGGGTGTCGACGTCGTACGGAGCCCCTTCGGGGGCCGGGCCTGCTGTCACTGTGAGCCTCCAAGCCGTGTTTTCCAGCAGACTGCCGCCGGTCGGAGGACGCCCATAGGGAAGAAGACGCAGTTGCGCGAGCAGACCGGGCTGCCGTGTCGGCCGTACAGCGCGGCCCCTCACCGGGTCGGCCACGACGTGGGCAGCAGAAGCGACCGACTCGGCGCCGGTCTCCGGGGGCTGCGCTCTCGGGCGTGGGCAGGGGTTGCCGTCACGTCACCGGAGGGTCCGAACGTTCGGGCACCTGGTGCCGGGTCCCTCAGGCGGCGCCCTGCGCCGGCCGTGCTTCGACGCACGCGCATCGCACGCGCCGTCGGCGGTGACCGCACGACGCCTGCCGGAAGGGGCCCAGGCAGTCCTGAGCACGTTCGAGGGACCGGGTGCTCACGCCATCTGATGACACGTCAGCAGAGTCAGCATTGGGTCAGCTCAGCATTGGGTCAGCATTCGGTTTGCCAGACCCGGTTACAGATTGCCGAACCTGCGGAGCGCCGCACGCCCCCCCAAGCCCGTGGGGCGAGCATGGTTGCTCGCCCCACGACCATCCGTATCCGCCGCGCTCCGGACCACCCCAGGGCCGTGACCCTGATGACAGCAACCGCAGCATCCGTACTGGTCAGCGCACCCGTCCCCGCGGTTTCAGCGGCCCGGGCGGCAGGGCAGGCGCAGAGAGCCGGTCCCCGTCGTAGCCCTTCACCTCACCGAAGCGCGAGCTGTTCATCCAGTCCGAACGGGCCTGTTCGATGTCCTGACCGGACCGCCCGATGAAGTTCCACCACATCACCAGTTCCTCGTCGAACGGCTCGCCGCCGAGCAGCATGAGCCCCGCGTCGGACTCGGCCCGAAGGGGCAGCTCGGCCCGTCCGCAGCCCAGGTAGAGCATCGAACCGGGCAGCAGCGGCACCCCGTCCACGTGGGCCTCGCCGGACATGGACAGTACGGCGTACTCGAAGTCCGGCTCCAGCGGCAGCCGTACGTCGGCGCCGCGGTCGAGCGCCAGGTCGGCCCCGACGATCGGCGTGAACGTCGTGCCGGGCGAGACCGCCCCGTCGACACCGCCCAGCACGACGGTGGCCCGCACGCCGGGAGCGGTCACGACGGGCAGCCCGCTGTGGTGCTCGAACCGCGGCTCGGTGTGCCGGTCGCTGTCGGGCAGGGCGACCCACAGCTGCGCGCCGTGCAGGAAGCGGGCGTACGACTTCGGGCTCTCCTCCGAGTGGCTGATGGCCCGGCCGGAGGTCATGAGCCCCAGCTCACGGGGGCGGATCGTCTGCAGGCTGCCCGTGGAGTCGCGGTGCAGCACCTCTCCCTCGTGCAGCCAGCTGACGGTCTGCAGACCGATGTGCGGGTGCGGCGGGACCTGCATGCCGGGCTCTTCGGCGATGTCGTCGGGGCCGTAGTGATCGACGAAGCACCAGGCGCCCACCATGCGCCGGCCGAGGTTGGGCAGCAGTCGCCGGACCTCGCTGGACTCGCCGAGCTTGACCCGGCGGGGACTGAGGAGTTCACGCACCGGTTCCGCCACCACGAAGCCCCGGCCGCCGCACAGCGAGGGAACGGCCTCGCGATCAAGATTGCTCATACGGGACAACCTAGCCCCGTCCGGCAGCGCCCGTCATACCCTCCGTCCCCACAGCCTCCAATTGTGGAATATTCAACAACCAAGGCCGGTTCTGCCTGCCGAAGGAGGTCAGACGTGAACACGACGTACTACGACCACGGGACGGCCGCGGAGCGCTGGGAGCGCGCCCGGATGTTCTTCGACGCCAAGGACTACGCCGCTTCGGCGCGCGTCCTCGACACGCTGGTCGAGGAGGTGCCGCAGGAGACGGGGCCCCGCCTGCTGCTGGCCCGCGCGTACTACCACTCGGCCCAACTGGGCCGCGCGGAGGCGCAGTTGCGCATACTCGTCGAGCGCGACCCCGTGGAGCACTACGCCCGCCTGATGCTCGGCCGCACGCTCCAGCGGCAGGGCCGGGCCGAGGAGGCCGAGCCGCACCTGCGCCTGGCCGCCGCCCTCGCGGGGGACTTCGCCTCGCTGTAGGACACCCGCGGGGGCCGGTGCCGGCGGTCGGGACACGGACCGCCGGCAGGCCGAGCGCGGTACTCGTCGGGCACCACCCCGCCCGGTGCCGGGTTCAGCGGTGAAGGGGCGGGGTGGTCCGGGACCGTGTCCCGGCGGCCTGCGCGCCGCCGGGCTTCCGGCGTGCTACTTCACGGATTCCCCGGCGGAATCGCCTACCGGCCCGGCGGGCTCGGTGGGCCCGGCGGGCTCGGTGGGCCCGGCCGACTCGGTGGGCCCGGCCGACTCGGTGGGCCCCGCCGGCTTGGCCGGCCCGTAGGTCCGCCTGCCGCGCCGGTAGGCGATCTCGCCCAGGACCACGTCCACCGCGACGAAGGCCGCCAGGGAGATGCCGAGGAGCGGCACGAAGTACCCGAGGACGGCGATGCCCGCCATCAGCGGGACGAGGACGTGCGCGGGCACCTGCTGCCAGGCGCCGCGCGGGATCGGACGGCCGAAGGCCGAGGCGCGGCCCCGCTGCCACCACATGCGGTAGCCCCACAGGATGAGCAGGATCAGCCCGAGGGCGAGAGCCATCAGCACGAGCTGGTTGGCGAGGCCGAAGAGGACGCCGGTGTGCGCGTCGATGCCCCAGCGGGTGAGCTTCGCCAGCACCGGGTAGTCGGCGAAGCGCACCGTGTCGGTCACCTCGCCGGTGGCCGGGTCGACCGCGACCGAGTCCTGCTTGGTGGGCCAGCTGCGCTGGACCTGGGCGACGACGTAGGCCGACGAGTCGTCGGCGGGCGGCACGATCTCCACCGGGTCGCCCAGGCCCTTCGCGCGCGCGGACGCCAGTACCTTGTCGAGGCCGACGCCGTGTCCGACGCCGCCCTCGGCGGAGCCGGAGCCGGAGCCGTGGCCGGAGTGCTCGCCGCCCGCGGCGGCCGACACCGCCGGGGTCGCCTGGCGCAGCGAGGTGCGCAGCTCGTCGATGTTGGCTCCGGCGTACGTCGACCAGGTCAGGCCGGTCGCGGAGAGGAAGAAGAAGCCGGCCGCGGCCCAGACGCCGACCGAGCCGTGCAGGCCCAGGGTGCGCCGGCGGCCGCTGGTGCCGCGTACCCTGCGCTGCGTACGACGGCGGCCGAACCAGAGGACCAGACCGCCGCCCGCGATCACCCACAGCCAGCTGGCGGCCAGCTCGCTGTAGAGGCGGCCGTCGTCACCGAGTTTCAGGTTCGCGTGGAACTCGTCGATCCAGGTGCGCAGCGGCAGGGCGCCGGTCGATCCGTACTGTTCGAGCGCCCCGCGCACCTCGGCGGTGTACGGGTCGACGAACACGGCGAGGGTGTGGGTCCCGGCGATGCCGTCCACGCCGGACAGCATCACCCTGGTGGTCTCGTCGTCCTGGGGCGAGGGACGGACGGCGGAGACCGTTCCCTCCGGGTGGGCCTTGCGGGCGGCGGCGACCTGCTCCGAGATCGGCAGCTTCTCGTCGCCGGCGGGAACGGTCGTCTCGTGCGAATAGAGGATCTTCTCGGCCTGGAACGACGCCGCGTACAGGAAGCCGGTGGTGGCGGCGACCAGCAGGAACGGGGCGACGAGCACTCCGGCGTAGAAGTGCAGCCGCAGGACCAGCGGGCGCAGCGGTGCCCAGCCGCCGCGTCCGGGAGCGGGAGCGGGGGCGGGGGTGACGGGTTGCGGGGACCCGTCCGTCTCGGTCGTGGATGCGAGGGACATCGGCTGGCTTCTCCGGTCGGGCAGGGGACGACGGGGCCGTACTCGGCCGTTGCGGTGAAGTGGTCGGCGGGCGGGGCCTTCGAGTTCCCGGAGATCTGTGTGGTGTGGGTCACAGCGCCGTCGGGGAGTGGCCGGCCGGTGCCGCGCGAAAGGCAGTCGCACGCCGAGGGAGCCGCCTCGCGCCGTCCGGCACCGTCTTGGCATGCTGGCCCGATGGCACCCTCCAGTGATTCCCCGCCCCTGCGCGACCGGGTGGAGGAACTCCTCTCCCGTACCGGCCCGTTGCCGATCGTCGCCGCCGGCGACCCGGTGCTGCGGCGGCCGGCCGAACCGTTCGACGGCCAGCTGGACGCGGCGCTGCTGGCCCGCTTCGTGGCGGCCCTGCGCGACACGATGCGCGCGGCGCCGGGCGTCGGCCTGGCCGCACCCCAGGTCGGCGTCCCGCTGCGGCTCGCGGTGATCGAGGATCCGGCGCCGGTCCCGGACGAGATCCGTGAGGTGCGCGGCCGGGTGCCGCTGCCCTTCCGGGTCCTGATCGATCCGGTGTACGAGCCCGTGGGCCCGCAGCGTGCCGCTTTCTTCGAGGGCTGCCTGAGCGTGCCGGGCTGGCAGGCGGTGGTGGCACGGCCCGCCGAGGTACGGCTGCGGGCGCGGGACGAGCACGGGAACCCGGTGGACGAGGTGTTCACGGGCTGGCCGGCGCGGATCGTCCAGCACGAGACGGACCACCTCGACGGCACGCTCTACCTGGACCGCGCGGAACTGCGCTCGCTGTCGTCCAACGAGGCGATGGCCGAGCGGTGGGCCCAGCCCACTCCGGCGCGGGCGGCGGAGGGACTGGGCTTCAGCCTCTAGGGCTTTTGGACGGGGTCACTCAAGCCTCTGGGGCTTCCCGGAAAGGGTCACTTGCCGTCGCGGTACGCCTCCAGCAGCCTCAGCCACACCTCGCTGACCGTCGGGTAGGACGGGACCGCGTGCCACAGCCGGTTCACCGGGACCTCGCCGGCGACCGCGATCGTGGCGGAGTGGATCAGCTCGCCGACTCCGGGGCCGACGAACGTGACGCCGCGCAGGGTCTCGGTGTCCAGGTCGACGACCATCCGGGCCCGGCCGCGGTAGCCGTCGGCGTAGAGGCCGGCGCCGGCGACCGTGGCGAGGTCCACGTCGACCGCCCTGACCCGGTGGCCCGCCTGCTCGGCCTCGGCGAGGGAGAGACCCGCGGAGGCGGCCTCCGGGTCGGTGAAGACGACCTGCGGCACGGCGGCGTGGTCGGCGGTGGCGGAGTGCGCTCCCCACGGGTCGGTCTCCAGCAGCGGGACACCGGCCGCCCGGGCGGCGATGGCGGCGCCCGCGATCCGGGCCTGGTACTTGCCCTGGTGGGTGAGCAGGGCCCGGTGGTTGACGTCGCCGACCCCGTACAGCCAGTCGGTGCCCGTGACCCGGCAGCTGTCGTCGACCTCCAGCCAGGAACCGGGGGTGAGGCCGACCGTCTCGAGGCCCACGTCGTCGGTGCGCGGGGCGCGTCCGGTGGCGAAGAGGATCTCGTCGGCCTCGATGCGGTCTCCGGTGGAGGTGGTGACCACGACCGTCGCGCCTTCCCGGGCCAGCGACTCGACCGAGACACCGGTACGCACGTCGGCGCCCGCCTCGGTGAGCGCCTCGGCGACCAGTTCGCCGGCGAAGGGCTCCATGCGGGGCAGCAGGCCCTCGCCGCGGACGAGAACCGTGACCTGCGAGCCGAGGGCCTGCCAGGCGGTGGCCATCTCCACGCCGACGACCCCGCCGCCGACGACCACGAGGCGGCCCGGGACGGCCTGTGCGCTGGTCGCCTCGCGGCTGGTCCAGGGCTTCACGTCGGCGATGCCCGGCAGGCCGGGCAGTACGGCGCGCGACCCGGTGCTGACGGCCACCGCGTGCCGGGCCGTCAGGACGTGCCGCTCCCCGTCGGGGCTCTCGACCGTGACCCGGCGGGGCCCGTCGAGCCTGCCGTGCCCCCGGTAGAGGTCGACGCCGACGCCCTCCAGCCACCGGACCTGGCCGTCGTCCTTCCAGTTCGAGGTGTAGTAGTCGCGGTGGGCGAGCACCGCGGCCGCGTCGAGGGGGCCCTGCACGGCCTGGCGCAGGCCGGGCACCTTGCGGGCGTCCGCGCGGGCGATCACCGGGCGCAGCAGGGCCTTGCTGGGCATGCAGGCCCAGTACGAGCACTCGCCGCCGACCAGTTCGCTCTCCACGATCGCGGCGGAGAGGCCGGCCGCGCGGGCGCGGTCGGCGACGTTCTCCCCCACCGGTCCGGCCCCCAGCACCACGACGTCGTACTCATTGGTTTTCGTTTCCGTCATGGGGCCAGTCTGATCGTTGGTGTGGGTCATGGCCACACGGGTACGTGCGCGGAATAGGCCGCCGATCGGCACCGTTGTCCACGACGGCCACGCACCGATCCCGGGAAGAGGGAATGAACGCCATGAGCAGCACCGTGGAGCTGACCAAGGAGAACTTCGACCGGACGGTCACGGACAACGAATTCGTCCTGATCGACTTCTGGGCGTCCTGGTGCGGTCCGTGCCGGCAGTTCGCCCCGGTCTACGAGAAGGCGGCGCAGGCCAATTCCGACCTGGTCTTCGCCAAGGTGGACACGGAGGCGCAGCCGGAACTGGCGGCGGCCTTCGACATCCAGTCGATCCCGACGCTGATGATCATCCGCGACCAGGTGGCGATCTTCGCCCAGCCGGGCGCGCTGCCCGAGGCCGCCCTGGAGGACGTCATCGGCCAGGCCCGGAAGCTGGACATGGACGAGGTCCGCAAGTCGGTCGCGGAGGAGCAGGCCAAGCAGCGGTAACGGCGCCGCACACGAGCGCCCCCAAAGGGGCGCGGGGAACTGCGCGGGCAGCCCCCACGCACCCGCGGACGGCACTCCGGCAGCGGCCCGCAGGGCAACCTGCCGCGCCGCGGGGCAGGCGACGGCCCGCAGGGTGACCTGCCGGGCCGTCAGCTCGACTCCCGGTGGACGACCTCCGCCCCCAGCACCTCGTGCGTCTCCGGCTCCGCCGCGGGCTCCCGCACCGCGCGGTCGACCAGTTCGGCCAGTTCCCGTCCCGACGGCAGCCGGATGTGGACCGTGCTCAGCCGCGGGCGCAGCAGCCGGCCCAGCATCAGGTCGTCGGCGCCCACCACGGCCGTCTCGTCCGGTATCCCGACACCCTCGTCCTGCAGGGCCCGCATCAGCAGCATCGCGAACTCGTCGTTGTACGCGAACACGGCGTCCAGACCGAGGGAGCGCCAGCGTCCCGCGAGGTCGGCCGCGGCCTTCTCGTCGTAGGCGAGCGGCAGTTCGGTCACCGTCGCGTCCGTGCCGGCCAGCGCCTGCCGTACGCCTTCGAGGCGGGGCCTGGAGAAGATCTCGAGCCCCGGGTCCTCGGGCACCACGACGCCGACACGGCGGTACCCCCGGGCCAGCAGGTGCGTACCGACGCTCCGGCCGACCCCGTGGTGGTCCATGAGCAGCGCGTGGGCGCCCTCGACGCGTTCGGGGCCGAAGGTGACGACGGCCCGCGCGCCGGAGCGCTTGAGCACGGACACGCCCCGCGGGCCGAGCCCGCCGCCGGGCACCAGTACGGCGACCGGTCGCAGTTCGGCCCAGGCACGGGCCGCCTCGTCGCCCTGGAGGCCGAGGCCGCCGTACTGCACGACGGTGTACTCGAGCCGGCTGAGCGCCCACTGGAGTTCGTTGAAGAAGCTGCTGTAGAGCGGGCCGACGGGCACGTCCGGGGCGGGCATCAGGACCATGCGGCTGTGCCCGGCGCGCAGACTGCGGGCCGCCGCGTGCGGCACGTACCCGAGCTCCTCGGCCGCCTCGTGGACGCGGCGGCGGGTGGGTTCGCTGATCCGTACGGCGCTGGTGTTGTTGAGGACGTAGGAGACGGTCGCGCGCGACACACCTGCCAGGCGGGCCACATCGGCACTCGTCGGCACGGAGTGCGGCGCGGGCGACGGAGGGGCGGATGTTCTGGGTATCTGCACCATGACGTACGGCATCCTCGCAGAGGCCGGGGGCGGGCCCGGGGCCGGGGGGCGCCGCGGGCGCCGGACGCGCGGCCCGCACGGGTCGCACCGGGCGCGCCCCAAGTCCCTTGCCTACCGCGGCAGTTCTGTCCGGGTGAGGCGTTCGACCAGGTCGTTCCAGCCCGACTCCAGGCGCTCCAGCGGCATTCCGCAGTCCTTGGTCAGGTAGTGGACCAGGGCGGGGTCGAGGTAGCCCATCAGCGCCTGGGCGAGCAGCGGCGCGTCGGCGTCGGGCACCGCCTGGCGCAGCAGCAGGGTGACATGGCCGGTGAGGAAGCGCTGGGGCGGGAAGGAGTGGCGGCGGGTCGGCTCCGGCTCGGCGGCCAGCTGCAGTTCCAGGTGGTCGACCGCCTGGCGCAGGACGGCGCGGCCGAACGCGCCGAGCCGCTCGACCGGTGGCGCGCCGGGGCCCAGCGGTGGCGGACCGCTCAGGAGGGCGGCCTGGAGCTGCTGGGCGGAGTGGTCCAGCAGGGCCATGAGCAGGCCGGTGCGGTCACCGAAGCGACGGAAGACGGTTCCCTTGCCGACCGAGGCCGCGGCGGCCACCGCCTCCATGGTGACGCCGGCCGCGCCGTGCTCCGCGACCAGGCGTGTGGCCGCCTCCAGCAGGCGGGCGCGGTTGCGGGCGGCGTCGGCGCGCAGGCACGGCTCGTCCGCCCCGGTGGAGAGCTCCAGGAGGACGGGCTCGTCGGTCGGCTCCTGGGACTTCGGGAAGGACGGCAGGGAGGCGGACATGAAGACAGCGTAACGCCGCGGGAAGAAAACTGGACCACGGTCCGTTTCGCTGATAGAACTTTAAACGGACCTCGGTCCGGATCGTAACGGCAGTGTTTCACCCTCGTGTTCCACCCCCCTCTTGGAGTTCCTCATGTCTGTTCGCATCCTCGCGCTCGTCGGCAGCCTCCGTGCCGGCTCGCACAACCGCCAGCTCGCCGAAGCCGCTGTCAAGCTCGCGCCCGAGGGCACCGAGGTCGACCTGTTCGAGGGCCTGGCCGAGATCCCCTTCTACAACGAGGACATCGACGTCGAGGGCGACGTCCCGGCCGCCGCCGCCCGGCTGCGCGAGGCCGTGGCCTCGGCCGACGCCCTGCTGCTCTTCTCCCCCGAGTACAACGGCACCATCCCGGCCGTCCTGAAGAACGCCATCGACTGGCTGTCCCGCCCGTTCGGCGCGAGCGCCTTCAGCGGCAAGCCCCTCGCCGTGGTCGGCACCGCCTACGGCCAGTACGGCGGCGTCTGGGCGCAGGACGAGGCCCGCAAGGCCGCGGGTATCGCCGGCGCCACGGTCATCGAGGACATCAAGCTCTCCATCCCCGAGTCGGTCGTCCGCTTCGCCGAGACGCACCCCGGTGACGACACCGAGATCGCCGACAAGCTCACCGAGGTCATCACCCAGCTGCAGGGCCGGGCGACGGCGCCCGCCGCCGCCTGATCACCACGCGCTCCGCGACCCGTGCGGGGCGCAAGGGGCCGGAGCCGTGCGCTCCGGCCCCTTCCGGCAGGTCGCCCACCGGTGGGCCCCGCCGCCGCCGTGCCCTCGGAAGGCCGTGGCTCAGCCCGGTCCGGCCGGCCGGCGACCGGGGCGGCCGCGGATCACGCTCGCACCGGGACCGCCCTTCACCGCGCTGTCCGCGCGGCTGCGCCCCGGCGTACGGGAACGGATCGTCGCCCTCGCGGAGCGGCCGACCGCGCTCGGGCACGAGGCCGAGGAGGCCGACCCCTGTCTGCCGGACCGGCGCGCCCGGGAGGCGCCCCGTCCGGGCGGCCCGGCGTGCACGTCCCCGTGGGGTCCGTCGCGGGGTTCGTCGGCGGTCCGCTGCCGGTGGGCGTTCAACGGGAGTCGGGTCGGCGGTGGTTCGGGCGCCGGCCCGTAGTCTTGGCGTCATGGACGACGCGTCGATGGTGGGGCTCATGGGGCGGGTCACCGGCACGGTGGGACCCGGGCTCGTCGGCGAGGTGATCGTCCGGGTGCGTGGCGGCGCGGAGCACTTCCTCGCGTACCCCGCCGCCGCGCAGGACCGTATCGAGTCGGGCACGGTGGTGATGGTGGTGGAGTACCTGCCGCCGCGCACGGTGTATGTCTCGCCCGCGTACGGCGGTTGACACCGCCGGGACCGTCCGGCCACGTGAGCGTGTGGTACGTGTCAAGGATGTCCCAAGGCCGCTTCGGCCTCTGTACCCACGGGTCCGCGCGGGCGCACACTCCCTTCGTTCGGTGCCGACAGGGCACCATCACACAGGGGGCGTATGCCGATGATCGTCGGCGTCGTGGCGGGGGCAGCTGTCCTCGCGCTCATTTTCGTCGTTGTGGTCTTCAAGCTGATGTGGCGGGTCGCGGAGCCCAACGAAGCACTGATCATCTCCGGTTCGAACCACCGCACCGAAGGCATCGAGGAGGGCATGGGCTTCCGGATCGTCACCGGGCGCGGCACGCTCGTGATGCCGGGTGTCCAGGCGGTGCGCAAACTCTCGCTCGACCTCAACGAGACCGAGCTGTCCGTGGACTGCGTGACCCACCAGGGCATTCCGCTCAAGGTACGGGGCGTGGTCATCTTCAAGGTGGGCGACGACTTCGTGTCGATCGCCAACGCGGGCCGCCGCTTCCTCGACCAGCAGAAGCTGATGTCGGAGCGGGTGCACAACGTGTTCGCCGGTCATCTGCGGTCCATCGTCGGCGGGTTGACCGTCGAGGACATGATCCGCGACCGGGACAAGCTCACCGGCCAGACGCGGGCCGCGTGCGGCACGGAGATGGAGAAGCTGGGACTGATCGTCGACTCCCTGCAGATCCACGAGATCGAGGACCCGACGGGCTACATCAAGAACCTGGCCATGCCGCACGCGGCGGCCGTCCAGCGGGACGCCCGGATCGCGCAGGCCGAGGCCAACCGGCTGGCCACCGAGGCCGAGCAGCAGGCCGCCGGGCGGATGGCGGAGGCGACCCGGGACAGCGAGATCCTGCAGGCCGGGTACCAGGCGGAGCGCGACCACGCCGCGGCGAAGTCGCGGCAGGCGGGGCCGCTCGCCGACGCGGGGGCCCGCCAGGAGGTCGTGGTCCAGGAGACGCGCGTCGCCGAGCTGGAGGCACACCGGCGCGAGCAGCAGCTCCAGGCGGACGTGCGCAAGCCGGCGGACGCGAAGGCGTACGAGAAGCGGACGCTGGCCGAGGCCGAACGCGATGTGCGGATCTCGGCCGCGCAGGCCAAGGCGAAGGAGACGGAGCTGGCGGCCGCCGCCGAGGCGACCCGGGTCAAGACGGCCGCCGGGGCCGAGGCGGAGGCCACGAAGGCGCGTGGTGCCGCCGCCGCGCAGGCCACCCGGGCCACGGGTGAGGCGGAGGCCGCCGCCGCGCAGGCCAAGGGGCTCGCGGCCGCGGAGTCCACGCGGGCGAAGGGGCTCGCCGAGGCGGAGGCCATCGCGGCGCGGGCGGCGGCCCTGGCCGAGAACCAGGAGGCCGTCGTCGCGCAGCAGCTCGCGGAGAACTGGCCGGAGATCGTCAGGGCCGGGGCGGGGGCGTTCGGGAACGTCGAGCACATGGTGCTGCTGAACGGGGCCGAGGGCATGTCGGACATGTTCACCAAGGCACTCACCATGGGCGGCACCGGGCTCGGGCTGGCGCGGCAGTTGCTCGCGTCCATGAACCAGAGCGGGCAGGGCGGCAAGGAGGGGACCTCCCCCGTCAACGGGTTCCCCGCGGGAGGCGCCGCTCCGCAGCGGGTGACCGTGGAGGGGGATTCGTAGCGGCGGCATCAGGGGTACGGGGTACGGGTCCGCCGCCGGGTGCGGGCCGCGGGGGCCGGCCGCGCGGTTCCCCGCGTCCCTGAGAAGCGGCGGTCGCGCGCAGCCCCGCCCCATCCCCTCCCGCACCCCTCCCGGACCAGGGAGGGGTGCGGGAGGGGCGCGGGATACCGTGTGCGCGTGACCGCTTCTGCCGAGCAAGACGTTCCCGGACGCTTCGGGTCCTCCGCCACCACCGAGGCCGATCCCCGGCGGGTCGGTGCCGTGCGGACCGAGTACTCGCCCGCGCACGACGGGGATCCCGACCCCGGCGAGATCGTCTGGACCTGGGTGCCCTACGAGGAGAACGACGGCCGCGGCAAGGACCGGCCGCTGCTCGTGGTCGCCCGGGAGGACACCGGTACGTTCCTCGCCGTGCAGCTGTCCAGCAAGCCGCACGCGGGCGACCGCGCGTGGGTGCCGATCGGCAGCGGGCCGTGGGACCGGTCGGGGCGCGACTCGTGGGTCGGCGTCGACCGGGTGCTGCGGCTGCACGAGCGGGGGATGCGCCGCGAGGCGTGCGCGCTGGACCGGATGCGGTTCAACCTGGTGGTGCACCGGCTCCGGGAGCGCTACGGCTGGCGCTGACCGGCCCCGAACGCCCGCTCGAAGGCGCTCCGCACCACCGCTCCCTGCGTACGGTCGAGGACGCCGAACACGACGTGCTCGAACGAGCCGGCGAACCGGCCGCCGTCGGCGAGCAGCGAGCGGAACGCGCCCGCCACCTGCGCGGGGTCGTTCCGGAAGACCCCGCAGCCCCAGGCGCCGAGCACCAGCCGGCGGTAGCCGTGCGCGGCGGCGGTCTCCAGCACCCGCTCGGCGCGGGAGGCCAGGGCGCGCGGCAGCTCGGGCGCGCGCTCCGGCGCTGTGCGCTTGATCACTCCGGCGTTGGGCGCGGCGGCCGTGAGGAACCCGGCGGTGTACGGCTCGTCGAGGAACGCGCCCCGGTCGTCGCGGAAGACCGGGACGGCCGGTGAGTGGATCACCCGATCGGTGTAGAAGGGGTCGCGGTGCGTCCGGTGGTGGTCGTAGAACTCGCGGACGCCGAGGACGCACGTGTAGAGCGCCGAGGCGCGGCACAGGGCCTCCTCCTGGGCCTGCGCGCCGTTCAGGTATCCCCCGCCGGGGTTGCGCGCCGACGCGAAGTTCAGGACCGCGACCGGGCCGGTCAGTCGGCGCGCCGCTTCCAGGCTGCTCTCGCCCGTGACCTCGAAGGACGTGTCCGCGGGAGCGGGCCGCGACAGGCCCCCGGAGCCCGCGAGGGGCTCCGGACCGTACATCCGCGTGCCTTCCCGCGCGGCGGCCACCGCCGCGGCGACCGGCACCTCGCGTCCGTCGGGCGCGCGGTACGAACCCGCCGCGACGATCTCCTCCGTCCGCCGGGCGATCCCGCGCAGCCGGGCGCTCATGGCGCCACCCCTGTAGGCGCCATGGCCGCGCCCCGCGCGGTCTCTCCCGGCGCTCCCCGCGCCTCCCCCGTCGTGCTCATGAACGCATGGTGAGCGATGCTGGTAGGGCGCCGCAACAGGGTTTCGCGACCCACGAAAGCGCTTATGCGCACCCTTGTGCGAACCGGAAGAAAGGTCTTGGGTGGGACGAGCGACTGTCGGCCCGGCCCATCCTTGCCGGGCCGACGGCATGGATGGAATCTCAGGAGGATCCCGACATGTCCGATTCGGTGAGTGACTGTACGGAGCCCCGCCGCTCCACCGTCACCGAGGCCGAAGTGGAGGCGCTGGTCCGTGGCATCTGCTTCAAGACCGGTCCGCCCCGCTTCCTCGGTGTGGAGCTCGAATGGCTCGTCCACGATCCGCGGTACCCGCGGCTCCCCGTACCACCAGCACGACGTGAAGCGGCCTTCGCCGCACTGCGGGCCCTGCCCCTGAGTTCGGCGCTCACCGTCGAACCGGGCGGCCAGCTGGAGCTCAGCTCCGCACCCGCCGCCTCCCTGATGGAGTGCACAGGGTCCGTCTCCGCCGACCTCGACGCCGTACGCGCGGTCCTGCGCGACGCGGATCTCGCCCTCAGCGGTCTCGGCCAGGATCCGTGGAACGAACCCACCCGCTTCCTCCACGAGCCTCGTTACGACGCCATGGAGATCAGCCTCGACCGCGCGGGCCCCGAGGGCCGCGCCATGATGTGTTCCTCGGCCTCCGTCCAGGTCTGCGTGGACGCCGGGTACGAGGAGCCGGGTCCGCTCGGCCTCGGGCGGCGCTGGTGGCTGGCCCACCATCTGGGCGCCGTCCTGGTGGGCGCGTTCGCCCACTCCCCCATGGCCCGGGGCGAGCTCACGGGCTGGCGCTCCACCCGGCAGTCCCTGTGGGCCGCGATGGACGAGGGCCGCACGACCGCCCCGTCCCTCGACGGCGACCCGCGGGCCGCCTGGGCGCGGCACGTCCTGGACGCGCCGGTGATGTGCGTCCGGGCGCCCAGCGGGCCCTGGGACGTACCGGAGGGCCTGAGTTTCCGCGCGTGGACCCGGTCAGACACACCCCCCGGCCGGGAGGACCTCGACTACCACCAGACGACCCTGTTCCCGCCGGTGCGCCCGCGCGGGCACCTGGAGCTGCGCATGATCGACGCGCAGCCGGGCGACGACGGCTGGATCGTGCCGCTCGCCGTCACGGCGGCGCTGTTCGACGACCCGGAGGCCGCCGAGACGGCCTACCGGACGGTGAAACCGCTCGCGGAACGGGCCGGCCCGTCGCCCGCCCCGCGCAACCCGCTGTGGACGGCCGCGGCCCGCTCCGGTCTCGCCGATCCCGAACTGCGGGAAGTGGCCGCCATCTGTTTCGCGGCGGCCGCCGACGCGCTGCCCCGGCTCGGCGCGAGCCCCGCGGTACGGGCGGCGGTCGCGGAGTTCACCGACCGCTACGTGGCCCGGGGCCGCTGCCCCGCCGACGACCTGCTCGACGGCACGGAACCCCTGCTCCACGGGAAGGACGCCCGCCCATGACCGACCTCGCCACCGGGACCGCGTTCGACGACCCGGAGACGCTCAGAAAGCGTGCGCTGGCGGCACTGCTGACGGCCCGCGAGCGCACCGCCCTGCTGACCTCCTGCGTCGAGGACCACGAGCTGACCGCGCAGCACTCGCCGTTGATGTCCCCGCTGGTGTGGGACCTCGCGCACATCGGCAACCAGGAGGAGCAGTGGCTGCTGCGGGCGGTCGCGGGCCGTGACGCGATGCGGCCCGAGATCGACGGCCTGTACGACGCGTTCGAGCACCCGCGCGCCGAGCGGCCCTCGCTGCCCCTGCTGCCGCCCGCGGAGGCCCGCGGCTACGCCGCCGAGGTGCGCGGCCGGGCCCTCGACGTCCTGGAGAGCACGGCGTTGCGGGGCACACCGCTGACGGAGTCCGGCTTCGTCTTCGGCATGATCGCCCAGCACGAGCAGCAGCACGACGAGACCATGCTGATCACCCACCAGCTCCGCACGGGGCCGGTGGCCCTGACGGCCCCGGACCCGGTGCCCGCGCACGCGTTCACCGGACCGGCCGAAGTGCTGGTGCCCGGCGGCCCGTTCACGATGGGCACGTCCACCGAGCCGTGGGCGCTCGACAACGAACGGCCCGCCCACGCACGCCTGGTACCGCCGTTCTGGATCGACACCACCCCGGTGACGAACGAGGCGTACCAGGCGTTCATCGCGGACGGCGGCTACGGCGACCCGCGCTGGTGGGCGCCGGAGGGCTGGTCCCACATCCGGGCCCACTCCATCGGGGCGCCGCTGTTCTGGCGCCGCGACGGCGGGCAGTGGCTGCGGCGGCGCTTCGGCGTCACCGAGGTCGTCCCGCCGAACGAGCCGGTCCTGCACGTCAGCTGGTACGAGGCCGACGCGTACGCGCGCTGGGCGGGACGGCGCCTGCCCAGCGAGGCCGAGTGGGAGAAGGCCGCCCGGCACGACCCGGAGACCGGCCGCTCGACCCGCTACCCGTGGGGCGACGCCGATCCCACGCCCGAGCACGCCAACCTCGGCCAGCGGCATCTGCGGCCGGCCCCGGCCGGCAGTTACCCGGAGGGCCAGTCGCCGCTCGGCGTACGGCAGTTGATCGGCGACGTGTGGGAGTGGACGTCCAGCGAGCTGCTCCCCTATCCGGGCTTCGGCGCCTTCCCGTACAGGGAGTACTCGGAGGTGTTCTTCGGCTCGGAGCACAAGGTGCTGCGCGGCGGCTCGTTCGCCGTGGACGCGGTGGCCTGCCGGGGCACGTTCCGCAACTGGGACTATCCGGTCCGGCGGCAGATCTTCTCAGGGTTCCGTACCGCCAGGGACGCCAGTGCGGACAGCGCCTGATGTGCCGTCACCTGGCTTACCTGGGTCCCGAGGAGCCGCTGGGGCGGCTCCTCGTGGACCCGGCGCACAGCCTGTACCGCCAGTCCTGGGCGCCCCGGCGCCAGCGGTACGGGACCGTCAACGCCGACGGTTTCGGCGTCGGCTGGTACGCCGAGGGCGATCCGGTGCCCGGGCGCTACCGGCGCACCGGGCCCATCTGGGGCGACCGGTCCTTCGCCGACCTCGCGCGGGTGGTGCGCTCCGGCGCGCTGCTCGCCGCGGTGCGCGACGCGACCCTGGCGGGAGCGGACGGGGAGGCCGCGGCGGCGCCGTTCGCCGCGGGCACCTGGCTGTTCAGCCACAACGGCGCGATCGCCGGCTGGCCGCGCTCACTGGCCCCGCTCGCCCGGACACTGCCCGCCGAGGACCTGCTGTCGATGGAGGCGCGCTGCGACTCGGCGCTCGTGTGGGCGCTGGTCCTGAACCGGCTGCGCGGCGGTGACGAGGAGGGCCAGGCCCTGGCCGACACCGTCCTCGACGTGGCGGCGGCGGCGCCCGGCTCCCGGCTCAACCTCCTGCTCACCAACGGCGAGGTGATCGCCGCCACCGCCTGGGGCGACACGCTCTGGTACCTGACCGAGCCCGGCCGGCGCACCGTCGTCGCGTCCGAGCCCTACGACGACGACCCGCACTGGCAGGAGGTGCCGGACCGCACGTTGCTCGCCGCGAGCCGCACGGACGTCCTGCTCACCCCGCTCAAGGACATCGACGAACACCTGGCGTCCGCGCCCGGCAAGGAGTCCCGTACGTGAGTCCGTTCCTGATCACCCGCACCCTGCCCGAGGACGCCACCGGGGCCGCGCTGCGCGCCGACGTCCTGCACGGGCTGACCCGCACCCCGAAGACGCTCCCGCCCAAGTGGTTCTACGACGCGCTCGGCAGCGAGCTCTTCGAGGAGATCACCGCACTGCCCGAGTACTACCCCACCCGCGCCGAGCGCGAGATCCTGGCCGCCCGCGCTCCGGAGATCGCCGCCGCGACCGGCGCCCGCACCCTGGTCGAGCTGGGCTCCGGCTCGTCCGAGAAGACCCGGCACCTGCTGGACGCCCTGCCCGGCCTGCACACCTATGTGCCGGTGGACGTGAGCGGGAGCGCCCTCACGCAGGCCGGTGAGGCGCTCGCCGCCGAGCGCCCCTCGCTGGACGTGCACGCGCTGATCGCCGACTTCACCGGCGGTCTCACGCTGCCCGTCGCGCCCGGGCCGCGGCTCGTCGCGTTCCTGGGCGGCACGGTCGGCAATCTGCTGCCCGCCGAGCGTGCCGCGTTCCTGGCGTCCGTACGGTCGCTGCTGTCGCCCGGCGACCACCTGCTCCTCGGCACCGACCTGGTGAAGGACGAGTCGGTGCTCGTGGCGGCCTACGACGACGCGGCGGGGGTGACGGCCGCGTTCAACAAGAACGTGCTGCGCGTCGTCAACCGTGAGCTCGGCGCGGACTTCGACCCCGACGGGTTCGACCATGTGGCCCGCTGGAACGCCGCCGAGGAGTGGATCGAGATGCGGCTGCGCGCCCGGTCGGCGCTGACCGTGAAGATCCCGGCGCTCGACATCGCCGTCGAGTTCGCCGAGGGCGAGGAGATGCGCACCGAGGTGTCGGCGAAGTTCCGCGAGGAGCGCGTCCGCGCGGAGCTGGCCGCGACCGGACTCGGCCTCACCCACTGGTGGACGGACGCCGGGGGGAGGTTCGCGCTGTCGCTCAGCACGGCCCGGTGACCCGGGCCGGACCCGAGTCCGCCGGCACCCGGGTTCCCCGGGCCCACATCTCGCGGTCCCCCGCCCCGTGGGGCACCGTGGAACGACCCGTGGCACACGGGCCACGGCGGAGAGGAGCACCCCGCATGTCCGACCACACCTACCGGGTCACCGAGATCGTCGGGACCTCGCACGAGGGCATCGACCAGGCGATCCGCAACGGGATCAGCCGGGCCTCGCAGACCCTGCGCAACCTCGACTGGTTCGAGGTCACGCAGGTCCGCGGGCAGATCGAGAACGGGCAGGTCCAGCACTACCAGGTCGGCCTGAAGGTCGGCTTCCGCCTGGAGGACTCGGACTGACGACCGCCCCGTCCCACCCGGACGTACGGACCGGTGGCCCCGCACCCGGTGCGGGGCCACCGGTACGGCTCAGGTCCGGCCTTCCCGCTCCTGCGCCGCCTTCAGGGCGGCGGACGCGGCGCCCCAGCGGGCCCGTACGACGGTGAACCCGGCCCGCTCGGCGTCGTCGCAGACCAGCTCGTCGTCGTCCACCAGCACCCTGACCTCGCGGTCGCGGGCCAGCGTGCGGAGCTTGTCCAGCTTGGTGCGGCGGGCGGGCCTGCGGTCGTCGTCGCGGCGCATCCGGACCCGGCCACCGGGCAGGCCCCGGTCCGTGATCCAGGCCTCCGTGTCCTTCCTGCAGCGCTCGGGCCGCCCGGTGAGGTAGAGCACCTCGCACTCCCGGGCGTACTCCCGGGCCAGTGCCGCGCCCTCGGCCAGCAGCGGGTCCTGGGGCGCCGCCGCGAAGAAGGCGTCCCAGTCCTTCGGACTGCGCTCCAGGAACCGCTGCCGGTGCGCGGAGTCGGCGAGCGTCCCGTCGAGGTCGAAGACGGCGAGGGGCCTGCTGCTGTTCGTCACGCCCTCCACCCTAGGACGCCCCTTCCCCCTGCCGCTTCGAGGCCCGCAGGCTGGTGAACGTCGTCACCGCGAGCACCAGGACGATGAAGCCGAGCGAGAACGGGATACCGATCTCCGGGACGTGCACCCCCGACTCGTGCAGGGCGTGCAGCACCAGTTTGACGCCGATGAAGCCGAGGATCACCGACAGGCCGTAACTGAGGTGGACGAGCCGTTCGAGCAGGCCGCCGATCAGGAAGTACAGCTGCCGCAGGCCCATGAGCGCGAAGGCGTTCGCGGTGAAGACGATGTACGGCTCCTCGGTCAGGCCGTAGATGGCCGGGATGGAGTCCAGGGCGAACAGGACGTCCGTGGAGCCGATGGCCAGCATGACCACCAGCATCGGGGTCATCACGCGCCGGCCGCCCTGTTCCACCCACAGCTTGGTGCCGTGGTAGCGGTCGGCCACCCCGAAGCGCCGCTCGACGGCCCTGAGCAGTTTGTTCTCCTCGTACTCGTCCTCGCCGTGCCCCTTGCGGGCGTCCTGGACCAGCTTCCACGCGGTCCAGATCAGGAACGCCCCGAAGAGGTAGAAGACCCAGGAGAACGTGGAGATGATCGCGGCGCCGGCGGCGATGAAGACGGTGCGCAGCACCAGCGCCACCAGGACGCCGACCATCAGCACCCGCTGCTGGTACGGGGACGGCACCGAGAACTTCGCCATGATCAGCACGAAGACGAAGAGGTTGTCGACGCTGAGGGACTTCTCCGTGACGTATCCGGCGAAGAACTCGCCCGCCGGACCGCCGCCGGAGACGACCAGCAGGCCGGTGCCGAACGCCACCGCGAGCGCGATCCAGACACCGCTCCAGATGCCCGCCTCCTTGAGGGAGACGTCGTGGGGGGTGCGTCCGACGAGGAAGTCCACGGCGACGAGCACGCAGAGCACGGCGACGGTCAGCGTCCATACGCCGAAGGTGACGTCCACGGTTCCTCCGGAGGCCGGTGTCACGGATGACAGAACAAAACCACTTCCGGCGGGAATCCTGGGGCTCCCGCGCTGTTGAACCCCCTGTGAGCTCAGTGATCGCGTCGACCCGCTTCTCCGTCCTGGACCGCTCCCGCATCCGGGAGGGGCACACGGCGTCCGAGGCGCTGCGCGACACCGTCCGGCTGGCGCGGGACCTGGAGCGGCTCGGCTACCACCGGCTCTGGGTCGCGGAGCACCACGGCGTGCCGGGGGTCGCCGGGTCCGCGCCGACCGTACTGGCCGCCGCGGTCGCCGCCGCGACGCGCACGATCCGGGTCGGCACCGGCGGGGTGATGCTGCCCAACCACCGGCCCCTGGTGGTGGCCGAGCAGTTCGGCGTCCTGGAGTCCCTGTTCCCCGGCCGCATCGACATGGGCCTGGGCCGCTCGGTGGGGTTCACCGACGGCGTCCGCAGGGCGCTGGGCCGGGACAAGGACGTCGCGGACGACTTCGCGGCGCAGCTGGACGAACTGCTCGGCTGGTTCCGCGGCACGTCCCCGACCGGTGTGCACGCCCGCCCCGCCGAGGGCCTGACCGTTCCGCCGTTCGTGCTCGCCATGGGCGAGGGCGCCACGATCGCGGCCCGGGCCGGCCTGCCGATGGTGATCGGCGACCTCAGGAACCGCGAGAAGATGCGGCGCGGCGTCGACCACTACCGCGAGACGTTCCGCCCGTCGGTGTGGGCGCGGGAGCCGTACGTCGTCGTCTCGGGCACGGTCGCGGTCGCGGCCACCTCCGAGGAGGCCCGCCGCCTGCTGCTCCCCGAGGCCTGGTCGATGGCCCACTCACGCACGCACGGCACGTTCCCGCCGCTGCCGCCCGCCGAACGCGTCGGGTCCCTGCCGATGACGGACAGGGAGCGCGGCTTCTACGAGTCGGGCCTCACCGGCCACATCGCGGGCACCGAGGACCAGGTCGCCCACGAGCTGGAGACGGTGCTCGGGGAGACGGCCGCCGACGAGTTCCTGGTCACCACCAGCACGTACGACCGGGAGGCGCTGCTCGACTCGTACCGGCGGCTGGCGCGGGTCGCGGACCTCGGGGCGGCCCGGCCGCCGTACCCGTCGCTTCAGGCCCAATAAGCTTTCCTGAGGCGGGACTTGGCCAGTTTGCCCGTCGCCGTGCGGGGCAGCGCGTCCGTGAAGTCGACGCTGCGGGGCGCCTTGTAGTGGGCGATGCGGGCGCGCACGAAGTCCAGGAGTTCGCGTTCGAGGGCGGGGCCGGGGACCGCGCCGGGGGCCGGCTGGACGACCGCCTTGACCGCCTCGCCCATCTCCGCGTCCGGGACGCCGACGACCGCGACGTCGGCGACCTCCGGGTGCAGGGTGAGGCAGTCCTCGACCTCCTGCGGGTAGATGTTGACACCGCCGGAGATGATCGTGAACGCCCTGCGGTCGGTGAGGAACAGGTAGCCGTCCTCGTCGACGTGCCCGATGTCGCCCGTGGTCGTCCAGTTCGGATGCGCGGGGTGCTGCGCCTCCCGGGTGCGGGCCTCGTCGTTGTGGTAGCGGAAGGGCAGTTCGTCGCGCTCGAAGTACACGGTCCCGGTCTCGCCGACGGGCAGTTCCCCGCCGTCCTCGCCGCAGATCCGCAGCTCGCCGAGGAAGCCGCCGCGGCCCACCGTCCCGGGCTTGCGCAGCCACTCGTCGGGGCCGACGAAGGTGATGCCGTTGGCCTCCGTCGCCGAGTAGTACTCGTACAGGACGGGCCCCCACCAGTCCATCATCCGCCGCTTGACCTCGACGGGGCAGGGCGCGGCGGCGTGGATGGCGACCTTCAGCGACGACACGTCGTACGCCTCGCGCACCTCCTGCGGCAGTTTCAGCATCCGTACGAACATGGTGGGCACCCATTGGCTGTGCGTGACCCGGTGCCGTTCGACCGCCGCCAGTGCCCGGCGCGGGTCGAAGGAGTCCAGGGAGTCCATGAGGACGACCGTGCCGCCCGTCGCGGTCACCACGAAGCCGAAGCGCAGGGGCGCCGCGTGGTAGAGCGGGGCCGGGCAGAGGTAGACGGAGTCCTCACCGAAGCCGTACATGGGTTGGAAGAGCAGTTGGTACATGCTCATCTCCTCGCGGACGTCTCCTTCGGGGAGCGTCGGCGCGATGCCCTTGGGCAGACCGGTGGTGCCGGACGAGTAGAGCATGTCGGCGCCGCGGGGCTGGTGGTCCGGGGGCTCGGGCGAGGCGTCGGCGAGGGCCCGCTCGTACGAGCCGTCGTCGAAGTCCAGGTGCAGCACGGTGTCCGGTGCCAGTTCGCGCACGCCGCGGCCCAGCCCGGCGAGCGGGCCCGAGACGACGAGCGCCTTCGCACCGCAGTCGCGGACGATGTAGGCGGCCTCGTCGGCGGTCAGGTGGTGGTTGACCAGGGTCAGGTAGAGGCCGGAGCGCAGAGCCGCCCAGAGGACCTCCAGGACGCGCGGGTCGTTGTCGGACAGGAGCGCCAGGTGGTCGCCCACGCGCAGTCCGGCGGACCGCAGGTGGTCCGCGAGCCGCAGGGAGCGGTCCTCCAACTGGCCGTAGGTGAGGGCACGGCCGCCGTCCGCGGTGACGACGGCCGTCCTGGCGGGGTCGTACGCTCCGGGGTACATGCGGGGACGGTACCCCGGGGCGGTGACGGAACGTCAGGCCTCTGCAGCGGCTTGCGTGTGCGCGTGGGCCGCGGGGTGCGCGGCACGGGCGGACGTGCGCCTCGGCCACGGGACCGGGGACCGACACGACCCGCCGCACCGAGACGAGCAGCGAGTCGTCGCCCACGAACGCGGGCGCGGTGCTCAGCCCGCCCCCGTCGTACCGGTACTGCAGGCGCACCGGCTGGACGGCCGCCCCCGCGTCGAGGGCGGCCTGGAAGGCGGCCGGCAGCGGGATGTCGAGCCAGGAGACGGAGCGGCGCGGCGGACCGTGACGTACGGTCCGTGCGCTCCTGTTCTTCCGGTCCCGGCTGACCGCCGGGCAACCCGTGGAGAGAGACCGGGTGCGGGCTCGGCGAATGGCAGGGGTGCTTGGCGGGACCGGGGTTGAGCACCACGTCGGTCCCGCCCGTCCGCACCCTCGGCGAACGTTTTTTCGGCCACCGATCCAGGCAGCCAGGTGAGGGCCCCGTAAGGGGCGCGGGGAGCGGCGCGACCGGCCCCCGCCGGCCGGCGGCCGGACAACGACCGAGGCGGTTTCCGCGGTCGGCGGAGCCCTATCGCCTGGACCCCTTGCGAGTCGCCCGCAGCCACTCCTTGTTCATCCCGGTGATGGACATCAGCGGGATCCCCTTGGGGCAGGCGGTCGCGCACTCACCCGCGAGCGTGCATCCCCCGAACCCCTCCTCGTCCATCTGCGCCACCATGTCCAGCACCCGCGTCTCCCGCTCGGGCGCCCCCTGCGGCAGCACGTTCAGATGGTTCACCTTCGCCGAGGTGAACAGGCTCGCGGACCCGTTCGGGCAGGCCGCCACGCACGCCCCGCACCCGATGCACTCGGCGTGCTCGAACGCGAAGTCCGCGTCGGGCTTGGGCACCGGCGTGGCGTGCGCCTCCGGCGCGGCCCCCGTCGGCGCGGTCACGTACCCGCCGGCCTGGATGATCCGGTCGAAGGCGGTCCGGTCGACCACCAGGTCCTTGACGACCGGGAAGGCGGCCGCCCGCCACGGCTCGATGTCGATCGTGTCGCCGTCCTGGAAGGACCGCATGTGCAGCTGGCAGGTGGTCGTGCGCTCGGGCCCGTGCGCGTCGCCGTTGATGACGAGCGAGCACGCGCCGCAGATGCCCTCGCGGCAGTCGTGGTCGAAGGCGACCGGGTCGTCCCCCCGGAGGATGAGCTCCTCGTTGAGGGTGTCCAGCATCTCCAGGAAGGACATGTCGGCCGAGATGCCGTCCACTTCGTACGTGGACATGGCTCCGTCGGCGTCGGCGTTCCGCTGCCGCCAGACGCGCAGGGTGAGCTTCATGCGTAGCTCCGCTGGGTGGGGTGGACGTACTCGAAGACGAGGTCTTCCTTGTGCAGGACGGGCGCGCCACCGGTGTCGGTGAACTCCCAGGCGGCCGCGTAGGAGAACTCCTCGTCGCGGCGGGCCGCCTCGCCGTCCGGGGTCTGGGACTCCTCGCGGAAGTGGCCGCCGCAGGACTCCTCGCGGTGCAGCGCGTCGAGGCACATCAGCTCGGCGAGCTCCAGGTAGTCGACGATCCGGTTGGCCTTCTCCAGCGACTGGTTGAACTCCTCGCCGGTGCCGGGGACCTTGATGCGCCGCCAGAACTCCTCGCGGATCTGCGGGATGCGCTCCAGGGCCTTGCGCAGCCCCGAGTCCGTACGGGCCATGCCGCAGAACTCCCACATCAGCTCGCCGAGTTCGCGGTGGAAGGAGTCGGGGGTGCGGTCGCCGTCGACGGCGAGGAGCAGCCGCAGCCGGTCCTCGGTGTCGGCCAGCACCTCCTGGACGGCGGGGTGTTCGTCGTTCACGTCCTCGTCGCCGGAGCGGTGCGGGTTGCGGGCGAGGTAGTCGTTGATCGTGGACGGCAGGACGAAGTAGCCGTCGGCGAGACCCTGCATGAGCGCGGAGGCGCCGAGCCGGTTCGCCCCGTGGTCGGAGAAGTTGGCCTCGCCGATCGCGAACAGGCCGGGGACGGTGGTCTGGAGGTCGTAGTCGACCCAGAGTCCGCCCATCGTGTAGTGCACGGCGGGGTAGATCCGCATGGGCACGGTGTACGGGTCCTCGGCGGTGATCCGCGCGTACATGTCGAAGAGGTTGCCGTACTTCTCCTCGACGGCCTTGCGGCCCATGCGCCGGATGGCGTCCGCGAAGTCGAGGTAGACGCCCTGTCCGCCGGGGCCCACTCCCCTGCCCTCGTCGCAGACGTTCTTCGCGGCCCGGGAGGCGATGTCACGGGGGACGAGGTTGCCGAAGGCCGGGTAGATGCGCTCCAGGTAGTAGTCGCGCTCGTCCTCGGGGATCTCGTTCGCCGGGCGGTCGTCGCCCTTGGCCTTCGGGACCCAGATCCGGCCGTCGTTGCGCAGCGACTCGCTCATCAGGGTCAGCTTGGACTGGTGCTCGCCGGTGCGCGGGATGCAGGTGGGGTGGATCTGCGTGAAGCAGGGGTTGGCGAAGTACGCGCCGCGCCGGTGGGCCCGCCAGATCGCGGTGGCGTTGGAGTTCATGGCGTTGGTCGACAGGTAGAAGACGTTGCCGTACCCGCCGCTCGCGAGGACCACGGCGTCCGCGTAGTACGTGCCGATCCTCCCGGTGACCAGGTCGCGGGCCACGATGCCGCGCGCCCGTCCGTCGACCACGATCAGGTCGAGCATCTCGGTGCGGGCGTGCATCTCGATGTTCCCGGCCGCGATCTGCCTGCTGAGGGCCTGGTAGGCGCCGAGCAGGAGCTGCTGGCCCGTCTGGCCGCGGGCGTAGAAGGTGCGGGACACCTGGACGCCGCCGAAGGAACGGGTGTCGAGGAGGCCGCCGTACTCGCGGGCGAAGGGCACGCCCTGGGCGACGCACTGGTCGATGATCTCCACCGAGATCTGGGCGAGCCGGTGGACGTTCGACTCGCGCGCCCGGAAGTCGCCGCCCTTGACGGTGTCGTAGAACAGGCGGTGCACCGAGTCGCCGTCGTTGCGGTAGTTCTTCGCGGCGTTGATGCCGCCCTGGGCGGCGATGGAGTGGGCCCGGCGCGGGGAGTCCTGGTAGCAGAACTGCACGACGTGGTAGCCCTGTTCGGCGAGCGTGGCGCCGGCGGCGCCGCCCGCGAGCCCGGTGCCGACGACGATCACGGTGTGTTTGCGGCGGTTCGCGGGGTTGACCAGTCTGGCCTCGAAGCGGCGGGTGTCCCAGCGCTCGTTCACCGGCCCCCGCGGGGCCTTGGTGTCGACGACCGGCTCACCGGTCGTGTACTCGGCGAACGTCCCGTACGCGGCGGATCCAGAGGTCGTGTCGGTTTCAGGGGTCATATCAGCTCACCACTCCGGTCATCACACCTACGGGTACGGCGATGAAGCCCGCCGTCAGCACCAGCGCGAGCACGTCGGCGACGGTCTTCAAGGCCCGGTCGCGGGTGCGGCTGCCCACGCCGAGGGTCTGTGCCGCGCTCCAGAAGCCGTGCCGGACGTGCAGGCCGAGCGCGAGCATCGCGACGATGTAGACGACGTTGCCGTACCAGGTGGAGAAGGTGTCGATGACGTTCTGGTACGGGTGCCCGGACTGGAAGCCGTTCGGGTGCACGGTGCCGGTCGTCAGGTCCAGGATGTGCCAGACGATGAACAGGCCGAGGATGATCCCGCCCCAGCGCATGGTGCGCGTCGCGTAACCGGCCCGGGGCTTCTTGTGCACGTACTTCGTGGGGCGCGCCCGGAGGTCGCGGCGGCTGAGCTGGTAGGCGGACACGGCGTGCGCGACGACGGCGACGACCAGGACCACGCGGACGATCCACAGCGCCCACTCGTGGTGCAGGAAGGGCTCGCCGAGGGTGCGCAGCCAGTGCGCGTAGTGGTTGAAGTCGCCCGAGCCGAAGAAGATCTTGAGGTTGCCCAGCATGTGGACGACCAGGTACCCCAGCATGATCAGGCCGCTGACGGCCATCACGGTCTTCTTGCCGACGGACGAGTCCCACATGGTGCGCGTCATGGACGGTTTTCGGTCCGTCCGCGTTGCCAGAGCCATGTGATCGACATTACGGCCGATCCGGCCGATCGGTCCAAGACATGGTACGGCTGGTTTCCATAGGCACTGTCTATCATCGGCGTACGATGACGGGATGCAGTTCCAGCAGCTCCAGTACTTCGTGGCGGTCGCCGAGACCCGGCACTTCACCCGGGCCGCCGATCTGGTCCATGTCGCCCAGCCGTCGCTCTCCCAGCAGATCAAGGCGCTGGAGCGGGAGCTGGGGGCCGACCTGTTCCTGCGGGCGCGCGGGAACATCACGCTCACCGACGCCGGGGAGGCCCTGCTGCCACTGGCCCGGCGCATCCTCGCGGACGCGGACACCGCCCGGTACGAGGTGCAGGAGCTGGTCCAGCTGCGCAGCGGGCGGGTCCGGCTGGGCGCGACCCCGAGTCTGTGCACGGGGCTGCTGCCGGACGTGCTGCGCGCCTTCCACGACCGGTACCCGGGGATCAGGCTGCTGATCGAGGAGGGGGGCTCCCACGACCTCGTACGGGAGCTGGCCCGCGGGGCGCTCGATCTGGCCCTCGTGGTCCTGCCGCTGCCGACGCCGTCGCCCGCGCTGACCACGGTGGAGGTGCTGCGGGAGGACCTGGTCGTGGTGTCCTCGCCGGAGGCGCCGGCGCCGGGGCGTGGCCGGCGGACCGTGGACATCCCGGATCTGGAGGGGGAACGGCTGGTGATGTTCCGGCACGGGTACGACCTGCGGGAGCTGACCGTCGCCGCGTGCCGCTCCGCGGGGTTCGAGCCGGACTTCGCGGTGGAGGGCGGGGAGATGGACGCCGTCCTGGGGTTCGTGCGGGCGGGTCTCGGGGTGGCCGTGGTGCCGCGGATGGTGGCGACCCGGTCGGGGCGGGGCCTGCGGGTGACGCCGCTCGCCCGGCCCGGTCTCGCCCGGACCATCGCGCTGGCGCACCGCAGTGACGTGGCTCCGCCCCGGGCGGCCCGCGAGCTGCAGCGGATGCTGCTGGAACGGTGAGCTCCGCTTCGGCTGCCGCTCCCTGGAGCACCGTCGTGGCATGGCGCCGCGCGGGGGTGCGGGCCCGCTGTGGCCGGCCGCGCAGTTCCCCGCGCCCCTGCTGACGAAAGATCAGGGCGAAGCCCGTCTTCCAGGGGCGCGGGGAACTGCGCGATCAGCCCCCACGCACCCGCACCCCTGAACCGCACCGCACCCGACAGACCCGGCCCAGCGGAGCGCAAGGGCGGTCAGCCCGTCGCGTCCACCAGGGCCAGGTCGTGGAGCCGGTCCGGCGGCCCGGGGCGGGCGTAGTACCAGCCCTGAGCCGTGTCGCAGCCGAGGATCCGCAGCTGCTCCGCCTGCGCCCCCGTCTCCACCCCCTCGACCGTGACCGCGAGGTCCAGGCTGTGGGCGAGCGACACGATCCCCTCGACGATCTTGAGGTCGACCGGATCGGCGGGAAACTGCTGCATGCCCTGCGTGAAGGACCGGTCGAGCTTGAGGATGCTCACCGGCAGCCGCCGCAGGTTGGCGAGGTTCGAGTACCCCGTGCCGAAGTCGTCGAGCGCGATGTCGACGCCCATCTCGGCGAGCCGCCGCAACGGCTTGAGCAGGTCGTCGTCGGCGCCGATCAGCGCCGACTCGGTGACCTCCAGGCAGAGCGCGTTCGGTTCGAGACCGGCGCGCTCCAGGATGTCGACCGTGTCGGAGACCAGACCGGGATGGGTCAGCTGGCACGGCGAGAGGTTGACGTTGATGCGCAGCGGGCCCGCGCCGGAGTGACGTTCCTGCCAGACGCGGGCCTGACGGACCGACTGCTCCAGGACCCACCGGCCCAGCGGCACGATCAGGCCGGTGTGCTCGGCGAGCGGGATGAACCGGTCGGGGCCGAGCACGCCGTGCTGCGGGTGCAGCCAGCGCACCAGGGCCTCGGCACCGTGCACACTGCCGTCGCCGAGGTGGACGAGCGGCTGGTACTCGATGAAGAACTCGCCCCGCTCCAGTGCGGCGGGCAGCGCCGTGGTGAGCCCGTGCCGGGTGATGGCACGGGCGTCGGCCTCGGCGTCGGCCAGCTCGTACCGGTTGCCGCCCGCCGACTTGGCGCGGTACATCGTGATGTCGGCGCTGCGCAGCACCTCCGCCGGCCCGCGCTCGCCCACCGGGCCCTCGACGATCCCGATGCTGCCGCGGACCGTCAGGTCCCGGCCGTCGATGCGCACCGGGGTCACCAGGGCGTTCATGATGCGGTCGGCGAGCGCGTCGACCTCGCTCTCGGTATCGGGCCCGGTCGTCAGGGCCACGAACTCGTCGCCGCCGAGCCGGGCCACCATCTCGCCGGGCGCGGTCGCGCAGGACTGCAGCCGGTCGGCGACCTCGACGAGCAGCCGGTCCCCCGCCGCGTGCCCGAGGCTGTCGTTGATGGTCTTGAAGCCGTCGAGGTCGAGGTAGCAGAGGCCGAAGCGCATGCCGTCGCCCGCCGCGAGGGCCTTGTCGAGCCGCTCGAAGAACAGGGTGCGGTTGGGCAGCCCGGTGAGCGCGTCGTGCGTCGCCTCGTACCGCAGCCGGAGATTGAGCAGCCTGCGCTCGGTGGTGTCCTCCATGAGGGCGAGCTGGAACTGCGGGCGCCCGTCCGCGTCGCGCAGCAGCGAGACGGTGAGGTTGGTCCACAGCACCGTTCCGTCGGGCCGGTAGAAGGCCTTCTCGACGTGGTAGTGCTCGCGGTCGCCGCTCACCAGTTCCTCGTAGAGCCGCCAGACCTGGGGGGCGTCCTCGGGGTGGGTCCAGTCGGTGACGTTGCGTCCGCGCACCGACTGCTCGGTGCCGCCGAACATACGCAGCAGGGCGTTGTTCACCTGCAGGACGTTGCCGTCGAGATCGGCGACGGCGATGCCTATGGCCGCACCCTCGAAGACCGCGCGGAAGCGCGCCTCGGTGGCGTGCAGGGCGTCCGCGACGATGCCCTGGGCCTGGAGGGCGGCGCGCGCGATGTTCTCCTGCTCGGCCAGCGTCCGCTCCCGCAGCGCCCGCGCGAATCCGGCGGCCATGGCGTGCTGCAGCCGCGCCGAGCGGGCGCGCAGGTCGTCCCGCGGCCCGTCCCCGCCGCAGTAGAGCACCAGGTAGGCGTCGACGCAGTCGAGCGTGGCGCTGAGCGCCTCGGGCTCGGTGCAGTGCGCCCCGATGAGGGCAGCGCCGACGGCCTGTCCCTCGGCCGCCTCGAACGTCCTGGCCCGCAGCGCCTCGCTGAGCCGCCGGGCGAGCGGCACGAGGCGCTGCTCGAACTCGGGGCGGGTCAGCGACGTGGCGGTCACCGGGAAGACGGCCCGGCTCCAGATCGTCGCGAACCTGCGCAGTCTGTCCTCCGGCCCGTCCGGCTCGGCGCTCATGCCGTGCGCCCCACGCCCGCGAAACCCGAGAAGGAGTAAGGATCCTCGTCCTCGGACGCCGGGTCGGGCCGCCAGTCCGGCATCGGCACCAGTCCGGGTTCCACCATGTCGTACCCCTCGAAGAACCGCGCGATGTCGTCGCGCGAACGCATGATCAGCGGGTTTCGGATGTCCCTGTAGACGTCGACGGCGCCGCCGGCCCGCTCCTGGGAGAGCGGGATCCCCTCGTACGCGGCGTGCGTGACGACGAACAGGCTGCCGGGCGCCAGCGCGTCCCGCAGTTCCGCCACCGCCCCGTACGGGTCGTCCTCGTCCTCCACGAAGTGAAGTATGGCAACGAGGAGCAGCGCGACTGGCCGATTCAGGTCGATCAGCCGCCGCAGCCGCGGATTCGCCAGGATGTCCCCGGGCTTGCGGAGGTCACCGGCGACGACGTCGGCGTCCTCGTTGCCGGCCAGGACGGCCTCGCTGTGCGCGACGGCCACCGGATCGTGGTCGACGTAGACCACGCGGGCGCCGGGACGGGCGCTCTGGGCCACCTCGTGGACGTTGCCGAAGGTGGGGATTCCCGAGCCGATGTCCAGGAACTGCGTGATGCCCTCGTCGGCCGCGAAGCGCACGGCACGGCGCAGGAACGCCCGGTTCGCCTGCATGATCTTGGGGAGCCCCGGCATGAACTCCATGGCCCTGCGCGCGGCTTCCCTGTCGATCTCGAAGTTGTGCGATCCGCCCAGGTAGTAGTCGTAGATGCGGCTCACGCTGGGCACCGAGATGTCGATGCCACGCGGGGCCCAGGCGGGACGCTCCATCTGTCTCTCCAACGCGTAGACGATCCGGTGTTCGAGCAGAGGCTACTGATCGCCCGGCAATGGAGCGAGTGGAAACGGAAATTGACCGTCCGTTCAAGACCGCTGCCCGCGGCACGTGCCGGACGGGATGCCCAGCGAAATCGCCCCGAAGCGTTCCAAAGAGATCGGCGGGAATCGCGCAGAGTCACGAGGGGGCGCGACGGCGGCCGTTCGGATGTGAAAAAGCCGCTTCGCCCCCTCCGTGCGGCACGGAAGGGGCGAAACGGCGCTTGTCCGTACTCGTCCAGCTGTACGGGGCGGCTGCTTCGGGGTGACTACTTCGACTTGCCGAGCGGCTTGCCCTCGGGGGAGATGGCGTACCAAGTGCCGCCGACGCCCTGACCGTTGATGTCACCGGGCTTCTTGTCGCCCGCGAAGGTGTAGAGCGGCCAGCAGTCGATGCTCTGCTGCTTGAGCCCGTCCGGACGGTTCAGGACGACATAGCCGCGCCGGCCGTCGTTCTTGTTGGCGATGCCCTTGGTGTCGGTCGCGTCCACCGGCTCGACGACCGGCCACTTCTCGAGGCACGCGCCGACGCAGGCCGACTTCATCGGCCACGGGGTGTCCTTCTCGAAGCGGTAGACCGTCATGCCGTTCTTGTCGACGACGACCTCACCGAGCTCCGCGTCCTCGCGGGTCGACAGACCGGGCAGGTCGGCGGCGGCCGTGCCGCCGCCCGCCGCGGACGCCTTCTTGCCGGTGGGGGCGGACGCGTACCAGGTGCCGCCCACACCCTGGCCCTTGGTGTCACCGGCCTTGGTGTCCTTCGCGAACCGGTACTGCGGCCAGCCGTCGATGGTCAGCTGCTTCGTACCGTCGGTACGGGTGACCTCGCCGAGCAGGGACTTGTCGATACCGATCGGGGCGGCGGCGCCCGAGGCCGGGACCGGGGGCCAGGCCTCGGCGCAGTCGCCGTCACAGGCGGACTTCGGCGGTTCGGCCGTGTCCTTGTCGAAGCGGTACAGCGTCATGCCGGCGCTGTCCGTCACCACTTCACCGAGCTTGTCGGTGTCGGCCACGGCAAGCTGTCCGGCGCTCTGCGCCACCGTGCCCTGCCCTTCGGCGGCGGTCCCGGTGCTCGGGCTCGCCGCCGCGCCGTAGCCACCCGCCGCGGGCGCCGCGCCCACGTTCTGGGTGCCGGTCGAAGTGTCCGCCTTTTCCTGACCGCACGCCGTCGTCAGCACCAGCACTGCCGCAGCTGACGCTACGAGTGAGGCGCTCCGCCAGGAGGTCTTCATTGGTAACTCCCGCTGTCTGCTTAGGTGTCTGCGGCGCTGCTCAGCACCGCGTATGGCCCTAGGTACGGGCGGTGACGCGGTGAGTGTTCAAAGAGGGCACACATTTCTTTCCGGTAACGCCCGGGAGCGCTGTTCAGGACGGGTCCCGAGGGGCCCCCGGGACCCCGGGACCCCGGGACCCCGCACGGAGGATCGTCCGGGGCTGTTCGGCAACCGTGCGAGCCCCGTTGTCCCTCCTTCGGGGCAATTACACCGACATTCATCCATCCGACGGCACTCGGGCACCGATGATCGCGAGCGTGCCTGGACCACTGCGAACCACCGCTCCGCCGCTGCGATCCGCCCTCGTCGTACGGCTGCTGGCGCTCCTGACCCTGACCTGGATCGCGGGCGGCGCACCGGCCCCCGCGGCCGCCGACGCGTGCGCGTACGCCTCCACCGGCGCGGGCGGGGTCCATGCGGTGGCGGTGGCGGGCACCTGCCCGACCCCGCCCCCGACGCCCACACCGCCCTGCCCGTCCCCGACCCCTCCCCCGCCGAGCCCGACGCCGAAGCCCCCTCCCCCGCCGAAGCCCCCGCCGCCCCCGAAACCGGCCCCCAGGCCGACGCCCACACCGGCCCCGCCGCCGCCCGCGCGGCCCGCTCCCGCCCCGCCGGCCGTCGTGCCGGCCCCGCCGCCGAAGCCGCGGCCCGTCCCCGCCGCGCCCCGGCCGGCGCCGCCCGCGCCGCCCCCGGCGCCGGCTCCCAGCGCGCGGCCCGGTCCGTCGGCGACTCCGGTGAGTTATCCGCCGTACCGCATCAGGGCGCGCAGGGCCCCGCCCCGCGGCGGGCCGTCCCTGGTGTCGCTCACCCTGCTCATCACCGCGCCGGCGGTGCTCGCGGCCGCCGCGCTGCGCCCGCGCTGATCCTTTGGAGGACCCCTTGTCGGAATGGCTTGTTCTCGCCCTGGCGATGGCGGCCGCCGCCGTCGTCGTCCTCGTCGTCACCTTCGTGCGGCACCGCACGGTCTCCGAGGACGACGACCCCTCGGAGACGCCGGACGTCATCGAGTACATGACGATGATGATCGGCGTGGTGTACGCCATCGTGCTGGGCCTCGCCATCGCCGGGGTCTGGGAGGCGCGGGGCGTCGCCGAGGACCACGTCCAGACGGAGGCGCACGCGCTGCACGAGATCCACGAACGGGTCCGGGTCTACCCGCCCGATGTGCGCGACCGCATCCGGGCCGACGTGGACGCGTACGTCGACCACGTCGTCACCGTCGAGTGGAAGACCATGGCCGACGGCGGCCGGGTCACCGGGCAGGGCGAGAAGCTGCTGGACCGTATCCGCCACGACGTCACCGACTACGAGCCGCGGACGGACTTCGAGGCCCAGGCCTACCAGCCGCTCCTCGACCAGGTGACCGCGGCGGACACCGCGCGCACCGCCCGCGCCGACTCGGCGGCGCCGACCATGCCGGGCGTGGTGTGGTTCGGTCTGATCATCGGGGCCGTGGTGACCGTCGGGATGATCTTCGCCCTGCAGATCCGCCGCACCCTGCGGGAGGTGGTCCTGGCGGGCCTGTTCGCCGCGTTGATCGCCTTCCTGCTCTTCCTGATCTGGGACTTCGACGCTCCCTACAGCCGCGGGATCACGGCGACCACGGAACCGTTCCTCACGTACTTCCCCAAAGCCGGCGGGTGACGGACCCGCACCGGCGGACCGGGCCGGCAACCGGCCGGGGGGAGCGGGACGGGGGGCGGGTGCCACGCCGCGCCCGTCCCCCGTCCGCAGGAACGGGACAACCGGTTCGGCCCACACGGTTGCCCCATTCGCGCTACTGCGATCGCGCCGTCACCCGCACCTTCCTAGCGTTTCGGTCATCGAGGTGCATGGACGGCGCAGCGGAAAAGGTCCGCGGTCCGCTCCTCGGGGACCGGAGGACTGACCATGCGCGCGATACGCGTCGCCTCGGCCGCACTGCTGGGCATGACCGCCCTGGCCCTCGTCATGCCCGTCGCCGCCGCCGAGGGCGACGGCGACGGCGACGGCGGCACCGACCACGACATCACCTCGTTCGGTTTCGACGTCACCCCGTCGACCATCGCCGCGGGCGGCCGCGTCACGCTGTCGGTCGAGGGCTGCAGGAAGACCGCCGAGGTCACCTCCGGCGTCTTCGACACGGTGACGCTCCACAAGGGGCAGTCCACCGGCACGGCCACCGTCGACTGGGAGGCCCGGCCCGGCGCGGTGTACGACGTGACGTTCCGGTGCGGGCACGAATCCGGCCACACGGACCTCACCATCGCCGGCGGCCGTCCGGACGATCCGACGCACCCGCCCGCCCACCGGGGCGTCAAGGCGGGCGTCGGCGGCGCGGCCGGCGGCTTCGACCCGGGTGAGATCGGCCTGGGGGCGGCGCTCGTCGCCGGCTCGGTCGGCGCGGCGTACCGCTGGTCGCGCAGGCGGGCCGGCGAACACGGCGGCTGACGCACCGGACGGCCCTGCGCCCCGGGACCCGTGCGGGTCCGGGGCGCAGGGCCGTCCGGCGTGCGGTCCGGTCTCCGGTGGAGGGGCCCGTCCCGCGAGGGGGTGGGGCTCAGATCCTGCTCTCGGCGCGGCGGCGCATCCAGAACACCCCGCCGCCGACGAGCGCGAGCCCGACCAGCGCGCCGCCGATCGCCATGTCGGTCGGCGTGGCGCCGTCGGAGCTGCTGCCGCCCAGACCACCGCGGACACCGCCGATGACGGTGAAGGCGGCGGACTTCGTGAGCGCGGGCTTGCCGCTGCAGTGGACCGTGACGTCGTACGCGCCCGGGGTGGCCGAGCGGTTGACGGTCGTGGTCCCCTTCGACGTCTCGCTGTGGTTCCTGATCGGCGACAGAGAGGCCCGCGAGAACGCGTTGGACGTCATGTAGCCGCCGTCGGGGCACCCGTCGACGGTCACGGTCAGCTGGCCGCCCCGGGCGATGGCGCTGGGCATGGCGACGATGTTGCTCGAGGTGTCCCAGGCCGCGGCCTGGGGGGCGGTGAGTCCGAGGGCGGCGACCGCTGTCGCAGAGACCGCCAGGGCACGAGTGCTACGCATGTGATCCTCCGCGGGAGGCGCCCCGGGGAACGTCCCCGGGTCGATCGGCGAGAGAACGCCTCCCAGACGAACACTCAGTTGTCGTGCACAGGGCCGCATTTCGAGAATGGTCCGTACCGGTGAGGGGACACGCCGAAGGATGGGAACACAATCGGATATTGCCGCAGGTCACAGACCGTCAGGAAATTAGTTCCGGTGCAGACTCGGATGGCGCACGGCCACCCCGCCCGCCACCCGTTCGCACGTCTCCCGTCGCCCCGTCCGCATGCTGCGCTTAGCGTTCTCGTATGCGCGACGGACGGGGCGACGGCCGCGTCGAGAGGGGTGTGCGAATGTCCGTGTCCGAGCTGGCCGAAGAGGAGGAGCGCCCCAGGAAGCGGGCTCCCTGGGGTGTCATAGCTCTTGTCCTGCTGACCGGCCTCGCCCTCATCCGCAACGGCTCGGGAGAGTTCGACGTGGGGCCCCCGCAGCCCGCGACGGCCGCGGCGGCGGACAGCCCGGTCGCGGGCCGGTCCCGGCCGGGCGCTCCGGCCCCCCTGTCGTTCTCGGTGGTGGACCGCGTCAGGATCCCGGCGATCCAGGTCGACGCCCCCGCCGTGCCGGTGGGCCTCGACATGGACGGCTGGGTGGACGCGCCGCCGCCGGAGGACCCGAACCTGGCGGGCTGGTTCTCCGGCGCGGTCTCGCCCGGCGAGAAGGGCACGGCCGTCGTCGTGGGCCATGTCGACAACCGGCAGGGGCCCGCCGTCTTCTACGGCCTCGGGGCCCTGAAGAAGGGGAACCGCGTGGAGGTCGGACGCAGGGACGGGAGGACCGCCGTGTTCGAGATCTACGGCATCGAGGTGTTCGAGAAGAACGACTTCCCCGGGGACCGCGTCTACGGCAACACCGGACAGCCCGAACTGCGGGTCATCACGTGCGGCGGCGGTTTCTCGAAGCAGAACGGCTACGACGGGAACGTCGTCGCCTTCGCCCGGCTCGTCGAGGTCCGCTGAGGTACGCCGGGAAGGCGGGGTACGCCGGGAGAGGGTGGGGGCCCGTGGAGTTCCACGGGCCCCCACCCCTGTCTCAGGTGAACCGCCGCCGGGGCACGGTGATGTGGTACCCCGAGTCCAGCAGCCGCGGCAGGTAGTCGCGCAGCGCCCGCACGCTCTGCGAGCGGTCGCCGCCCGCGTCGTGCCCGAGGACCACCACACCCGGGCCGGCCCCCCTGACCACCCGGCGCTCGATGGCGCGGGCACCCGGCGTCGTCCAGTCGAGGGTGTCGACGGTCCAGGCGAGCGGTTCCATGCCGAGCTCGGCGCCGATCTGGAACGCGGCCCGGTTCCAGGCCCCGTACGGCGCGCGGAACCAGCCGGGCCGCTCCCCGTACGTCTCTTCGACGACGTCGCTGGTGCGCTCCATCTGGGAGCGGATCGCGGACCTGCCCAGCCGGGTCAGGAGCGGGTGGGACCATGTGTGGTTGCCGACGACGTGCCCCTCGTCCGACATCCGGCGCAGCAGGTCCTTGTTGTCGGCGGCCATCTCGCCGCACACGAAGAACATGGCGCGCACGTCGTGGGCCTTGAGGACCCGCAGGATGTCCGGGGTGTAGCGGGGGTCGGGGCCGTCGTCGAAGGACAGCACCATGCTGCGGCCCCGTCCCGACATCCGCAGGAACGGTTCGTGCCGTACGGAGGTGCGGGCGGGTCTGCCGAGGGCCGGTCCGTATCCGGCGATGGGCTGCAGACGGTAGGCGGAGGGCTTGCGGGGCATCCGGTTCGCCCGGGCCCCGGCGGGAGCGGGGGCGGGCGCGGGGGCGGAGGAGCGGGCCGGGGGGCCCGGGTCGCCGGTGAGCACGTGCACCGTGCCGGCCACGCCCGCCGCTCCCGCTCCCAGGACGGCGGCACCGGCGAGCAGCGCCCGGCGCCGCGAGCAGAGCTGATCCTTATTCATGAGTGATCAGTCGCCCGGTGGTGGCGCACCCGCGCACACCGCCACCGGAGCGGACGTACGAAAACACCCGTTGGGAGCATCCGGCGGGCGGCGGGCCGGGCGGTGCTCCGCGGTCCGGCGGGTCCCGGACGGCAGTCCGGCCGACGGGTTCCGATAGCCTCGGGCCGTGACGGAACAGCACTCCCACCAGTTCGAACGTGGCACCGACGGGCCCAAGGTCATCATGGCCGGTGTGGACGGCTCGGAGTCCTCGCTGCGGGCCGCCTCCTACGCCGCGGGGCTGGCCCGCCGGCAGCGGGCGCTGCTGACCCTGGTGTACGTACAGCCGGTGCTGGCGGCGGGTGCCGCGCTCGGGGTACCGGTCGCCGAGACCACCGACCAGATCGCCGAGGAGCTGGTCCGGGAGATCCAGGCGGCCGCCGAGCAGGTCAAGGGCATATTCGATGTGCGCTGGGAGTTCCACACCTTCCGCGGCGACCCCTACAACGGCCTCGTCACGGCGGCCGAACAGCTCAAGGCGGACGCCGTCGTGGTGGGCGCGTCGGAGCAGGCGGGGCACCGGATCGTCGGCTCCGTCGCCATCCGGCTGGTGAAGGCCGGGCGCTGGCCGGTGACGGTGGTCCCGTAGGGCGGTGCCGGGCCGGCGTGAACCGGTCACGGCGGTGCCGCGGGCCGGACCCGCGTGGTCCGGCCGGATGCGGAGGCGGAGGCTTCCGTCCCGGATGACCGTTCGTCGTACCGTTCGCCGACGGGTTCGACCGTCTGCCGACGAGCCGTGTCGTGGCCCTGTCCCGGCGGGACGCCCTGCGCTGGCATACGGCCATGACGGCCGCCATCACCATGACCAGCAGGACGACCGCCGAGCACGAGCTGGCCGATTTGCAGCGGGAGCACGGAGCACCGCTCTTCGCCCTGCTGCTGAGGCTCTCCGACGGGGACCGCCAGCGCGCCGAGGATCTGGTGCAGGAGACGTTCGTACGCGCCTGGCAGCATCCCGAGGCGTTGCGCGCCGACGACTTCGACTCCGTACGGCCCTGGCTGCTGACCGTGGGCCGACGCCTCGCCATCGACGCCCGGCGGGCCCGGCAGGCGCGGCCCGCCGAGGTGGGGGACGCCGTGCTGGAGAGCGCGCGGGTCGCGGCCGATCACGCGGAACGCTCCGTGGCGACACTGGATGTGCGGGAGGCTGTGAAGACTCTCACTCCCGAACACCGTGAAGTCCTGGTGCAGGTGTATTTCCGGGGGGCGAGCGTGGCGGAGGCCGCGGCGGCCCTGGGCATTCCGCCCGGTACCGTGAAATCTCGCGCGTACTACGCGCTGCGCGCCCTGCGCCGGGTTCTTCCGGGATACGCGGCCGACCTGCGGTGAAACCGGAGGCTGGGTCAAGCCTCCGTAAAGCGCCTTGCTGAGGATCATGGTTGAGCAATCAGCTGTCCTCATCCGTGTTCCCGACTGGGGCCCGGGGACGGGCGACGCGTACGCACCGGAGGAAGGCGGGAAGGGATGCTGCACAGAGGTCAAGAGAGTACGGACGGCACGGGCGGTGGTGAACTCACCGTCCCCATGGCCTGGTTGTACGCCGAGTACATCGCCGACGAGCTGTTGCGGACCGGCGACCTGATGCCGCCCACGTCCTTCGAGTTCCGTGCCGGGCGTGACGCCCTGGCGCTGACCATCTTCCTGTCGGACACGAGCGGCGAGCTCTCCGGCATCCGGGTGGTGACGCAGTTGGAGACGTGGCTGTCGCTGACGGCGTACGACCAGCCGTGGCAGGACTGGGTGCGCGAGCGCATGGCCGGACTCGAGGACGAGGCACGCGAGGCGGGCGGCCCGGCACCGGACCTGGACCTGGCGGCGGAGGCCTGGCGCTGGCTGGAGGAGACCGAGCTGCTGGCGCCCGACCTGGACGCGGTGCCGGGCGGCGGGCCCGTCGTCGGGGAGGACGACGGCCCGAAGGTCTGGACCCCGGCGTGGCAGCTGGGGCTGCCGCTCGGGCACCTGGCGATCCATCTGTTCTGAGCCCGGCTCCCGCGACCGGTTTTTTTCGGACCTCGACCAATCCGCGGGCCCGGCCGCTCCGAATCTCCTGGTTGCATTCCGGGCGGGGCTTGAGTGATTCGGCGGTCTCCTGCGTACCGGTGGGCAAGCAGCTACTCCCCGCACACACCCCCCATCGGCACGGCAATGAGGATTTGGTATGAGGTCGCTGGAACGCCACCGCGACGTCGGCGCATACGCGCTAGGCGTGCTGGACGAGGCGGATGCATTCCGCTTCGAGGACCACCTCATGGAGTGTCCCCAGTGTGCGGTTCAGATACATGAACTGTCCGCCACGACAAGGACGTTGAGGGCGTACGCCCAGGCGACGCCGCGCTCCGTGAACCCTATGACACAGGCCGGACCGGGCCTTTTGGACCGGCTCCTGGAGGATGTCGTCTCGGCCCGCAGGAGCGGGCGCAGGCGTTGGCTGTACGCGATCGCCGCCTCCGTGGTCCTCGCCGTCGGCGGGCCCGCGATCGCGGTCCTCGCCGGGGACGAGGACGCGGTGGCGGTTGCGGACGCCGCCCCCGCCGCGCGGACGGTCGCCGCGACCGATCCGGGGACGGGGGTGTGGGCCGAGGTCACCACCCACGACCGGGCCTACGGCAGCGAGGTGGACGCCAGGGTCAAGAACGCCTCCGCCGACGAGACGTGCCGACTGGTCGCCGTCGGCGCCGACGGCTCGGAGCAGGTGGTCCTGAGCTGGACCGTGCCCGCGCAGGCCGCGCCGCCCCGCGACGCCATGCGGGGCGCGGCGGCGATGCACCCCTCCGACATCGTCCGGTACGAGGTCCGCACGGGGGACGGCGAACGGCTCGTGACGATCAAGCCCTGACCTGGGTTCCCGGACCGCTCCGGGAACCCGGACGTCCCGCGGCCCGCCGGAGGCTGTCGTCACCTCGGCCGGTCCGCCACCACGAACTCGCACCACACGCACTTCCCGCCGCCCCTGGCCTCCACGCCCCACATGTCCGCGAGCCGGTCCACCAGCAGGAGGCCCCGCCCGGAGACGCCGGACTCCCCCGCCTCCCGGCGCCGGGGCAGGGCGCTGGACGCGTCCTCGACCTCGACCCGCAGGCGGCGGTCGGGCCCGGTGAGGACGCGCAGGGTGACGATCGCGGCGCCTTCCGTGTGCAGGAGGGCGTTGGTGACCAGCTCGTCGGCGACCAGCTCGATCTCGTCGGCGCGGTCCCCCGCACCCCAGGCCCGTACGGCCGCGCGGACCATGTGCCGGGCCCCGGTGAGCGCCTCGGGGTCGCCGGGCCCCACGTGCTGCCGCAGCCGCCCCTCGGAGCGCCGGGCGGCCACGCTCATCCGGCGCAGCAGGAGCAGCGCCACGTCGTCCTCGCCGCCGCGTTCCTCCGCGACGTCGATGAGGCGGTCGGCGAGGTCGCGGACGTCGGCGGGCCCCGTGGCGACGAGCGCCCGCAGGATCCGCATGCCCTCGTCGAGGTCGATGCCCGGCTGCTCCACCAGGCCGTCGGTGCACAGCAGCAGTGTCTGGCCGGGGTCGAGCTCGAAGGTGCCGACCGGGTACTCCAGGCGCCCGAACAGGGCGGACAGGCCGAGCGGCAGACCCCCTTCGACGGAGAGCCGCCGGCAGCTGCCGTCCGTGTCGCGGACCAGCGGGTCGATGTGCCCGGCCCGGACCGCCTGGACCACTCCGGTGGCCAGATCGATCTCCGCGTACAGGCAGGTCGCGAAGCGTTCGGTGTCGAGTTCGTGGAGGAAGACGGAGGCGCGGGCCATCACCGCCGCGGGGGTGTGGCCCTCCGCCGCGTAGGCGCGCAGCACGATGCGCAGCTGGCCCATGACGGCGGCGGCGTACGTGTCGTGCCCCTGGACGTCACCGATGACGGCGCCCACCCTGCCGCCGGGCAGCGGGATCACGTCGTACCAGTCGCCGCCGATCTCGCGGCCGAGGGACCCGGAGCGGTAGCGCACGGCGACGTCGGCGCCCGGGACGTCCGGGATCGAGCGCGGCAGCATGGCCTGCTGGAGGTCCTGGGCGAGGTCCTTCTCCTGCTCGTAGAACATGGCGCGCCGCAGGCTCTGCCCGATGCTGCTGCCGAGGGCGACGAGGACGTTGCGGTCCTGGGCCGAGAAGCCGTGCCGGTCGCCGTACAGGAGCCCCATGGCGCCGACGGGCCTGCCCTGGGCGATGAGCGGCAGATAGGCCGCCGAGGTGATGCCGAGCCCGGTGATGTGCGGCCACAGCAGCGGGTAGGACGCGGCGAACTCCTCGGGCGACTCGATGTAGCGCGGCGTGAGGGTGCGCACGACCTCGCTCATCGGGTACTGCTCGTCCAGGTGGGTGACCAGGGTGCCGGGCACGAAGCTGCCCTTGGGGCCCTCCGCGACCAGGCGGATGCGCCCGGCCTCGACCAGGCCCATGACGAGACTGGTCGCGCCCAGCGAGGTGACGCCCTGGTTGTTCTCCAGGACGTCGATGACGTCCCGGACCGTGCGGGCGTGCGCGAGGGCCGCCGTGGTGAGCTGTACGACGTTCGTCTGCCGGCGGCGGGCCTCGTCGTCCGGGGCGGTCTGCTCGCGGCGTTCCCGGGCCTCGCCCAGCTCCCGGGTCGCGTCGCGGACGATGCCGATGACACGGCGCGGGCGGCCGGTCCCGTCGCGCTGGATGCAGCCCTGGGTGTGGGTCCAGCGCAGGGTGCCGTCCCGGCGCCGGACGCGGAAGTACGCCCCGTAGTTCTCGCTGCCGTCCTTGAGGGACCGGGAGACATGCATGTCCAGGCGGTGGGCCTCGTCCGGCGGCACCCGGGGCGCCAGGTCCTGCGGACGGCCGGTGTACTCCTCGGGGCGCACGTCGAAGATCTCGTGCGCCAGCGCATCCATCCGCATGACGCCGTTGTCCAGGTCCCAGTCGAAGCTGCCCATGCGGTTGAGCGCCAGGATCGGATCCGGGTGGGCGGGCCAGTCGTCCGGGAGTGACAGGGCGTTCGCACCCCGATCAACCATGAGCCCACCTTGTCAGGGTTTACCCGAATCCTCGACTCGTAGGACCCTCGGGCGCGTGCACCGGTTCAGAGGCCGTAGACGCGGGTCGCGGTGCCCGCGAAGACCTCCTGCCGCTCGCCCTCGCCGAGCCCCGCGGTCAGCTGCCCGGCGATGTCGACGACCTGCCCGTACGGGGCGACGAGCGTGCACACCGGCCAGTCGGAGCCGAACATCAGCCGGCCGGGCCCGAAGGCCTCCAGCACCGTGTCCGCGTAGGGCGCCAGGTCCGCCACCGTCCAGGAGCGCGGATCCGCCTCCGTGACCAGTCCGGACAGCTTGCAGACGGTGTTCGGCAGGGCGGCGAAGGCGCGGACGGCGGCGGCCCAGGGCTCCGGGTCCCCGGCGGCGACGGGCGGTTTGCCCAGGTGGTCGAGGACGAAGGTGAGCCCGGGGTGGCTCCGTGCCGACTCCACACAGGCCGGGAGCTGGTGCGGCAGGACGACCAGGTCGTGGACCAGACCCGCGCCGGCGAGCGCCGCGAGTCCGCGGTGCACGTCCGCGCGCAGCAGCCACGCGGGGTCCGGCTCGCCCTGGACCTGGTGCCGGATGCCCTTGAGATACCGCCCTCCCGGCAGCTCGCGCAGGCGGGCCAGCTCGTCCGCGACGCCGGGACGGGTGAGGTCGGTCCAGCCGACGACGGCGCCGATCAGGTCGCCGCTCCCGGCGAGCGCGAGGAACTCCGGGGTCTCCTCGGCCACCGTGACCGTCTGCACGAGGACGGTACGGGTGACTCCCGCGGCCCGGGCCTGCGGCGCCAGGTCCCCGAGGGTGAAGTTCCGTCTCAGGGGCGCCAGCGCGGGACCCGAGATCCAGTCCTGGTCGCGTACGGAGAGGTCCCAGACGTGGTGGTGGGCGTCGACGACACCCTGCCGGGGGCTGCTCGTCACGGCAGTTCCCACACGACCGGGAGCCCCGCCCGCGAGCCCCCGGCGGAGTAGTCGTGCACGACGTCCAGCAGCTGCGCCATCCGCGACTGCCAGGCGATGTTGACGGGCAGCTTCTCCAGTTCGGCGAGCAGCCGCGCGTAGTCCTCGCACTCCAGGAGGTGGAAGAGGTCGGGGCCGCTGCGCCAGATCGTCCAGGACGTGGCACCGGCGGCACGGATCGCGTCCGTGAGGGCCTCGGGCACCTCGCGGTGCGCGGCCTCGTACGCGTCGACGCGGTCGAGGCGGACCTTGGTGTGCAGGGCGACTCTCATGACAGCTCCTCGGACGGGTCCGCGGGTGGCTCCACGGGTGGTTTCCCGCCCGGCACCGGGGCGTCGGCGGGCAGGAGGCCCCTCTCCCGGAGCTCCTGCCAGAAGCCGGCCGGCACCGGTGCCGTGAACCGGGCCGCGCAGTCCCGCGCCTCGTGCGGTGACCGGGCTCCGACGAGGACGGAGGCGACCGCCGGGTGGGCGGCGCAGAAGGCCAGCGCGGCGGCCCGCAGGGTGGTGCCGTGCCGGCCGGCCACCGCCCGGAGCTCCAGCGCCCGGTCCAGCAACTCGGGTGACGCGGCAGCGTAGTCGTACGTCGCTCCCGGCTTCGGGTCGGCCAGCAGGCCGGAGTTGAAGGCGCCGCCGACGACGACGGACGTGCCCCGCTCCCGCGCGGCCGGCAGCAGGTCGGTGAGGGCCCGCTGGTCGAGGAGCGTGTAGCGGCCGGCGCAGAGCACCACGTCGACGTCCGTGTCCCGTACGAAACGGGTGAGCATCTCCGCCTGGTTCATGCCCGCGCCGATCGCACCCACCACCCCCTGCGCACGCAGCTCCTCCAGGGCCGGATACCCCTCGCGGAACGCCTGCTCGCCGTGGTCGTCCGGGTCGTGGAGGTAGACGACGTCCACCCGGTCCAGGCCGAGCCGCTCCAGGCTGGCGTCGAGGGTGCGGCGTACCCCGTCGGCGCTGAAGTCCCAGACCCGGCGGTGCGTGGCGGGGACCGCGAACCCGTTGGCCAGGTCGTCGCCGCCCGCGCCGGCGGGCTCCAGGCGGCGGCCCACCTTGGTCGAGACGGTGTACGCCGACCGGGGGCGCTCGCGCAGGGCCGCGCCCAGGCGCCGCTCGGAGAGGCCGATGCCGTAGTGGGGCGCGGTGTCGAAGTAGCGGACGCCCGCGTCCCAGGCGGCCCGCACGGTCTCGTGCGCCTGCTCCTCGGAGACCTCGCGGTAGAGGTTGCCGATGGCCGCCGCGCCGAGGGCCAGGGCGGTGACCCGGACACCACCGCGGCCGAGCGTACGGGTCCGCCCGTCGGCCGCGTCGCCGGTCGCCGTGCCGGTCCTCCTGTCCGTCGCCATGCCGGTCACCGGCCCGCCGGACGCAGCCGCAGCCCCTGCATCCCGCCGTCGACCGCGAGGGCCGTGCCGGTGGTCGCGCCGGACAGCGGGCTCGCCAGGTAGGCGATGGCGCCCGCCACCTCGTCCGCCAGGACGAGGCGGCCGGTGGGCTGGCGGGCCTCCAGGGCGGCCCGCTCGGCGGCCGGGTCGGGCGCGGCGTCCAGCAGCCGGCCGACCCAGGGGGTGTCGACCGTACCGGGGTTCACGCAGTTGACGCGGATGCCCTCACGGACGTGGTCGGCGGCCATGGCGAGGGTCAGCGACAGGACGGCACCCTTGGACGCGGAGTACAGGGCGCGCTGCGGCAGGCCCGCGGTCGCCGCGACGGAGCAGGTGTTCACGACCGCCGCCTGCGAGGAGTTCCGCAGGTGCGGCAGGGCGGCGCGGGTCGTACGGACCATGCCGACGACGTTGACGTCCATGACGTGGTGCCAGGCGTCGTCGTCGTTGTCCTCGACGGTGCCTCGGGCGCCGATGCCCGCGTTGTTGACCAGTACGTCGAGTCCGCCGAGGCCGGCCGCGGCGGCGGCGACGGCCCGGCGCACGGACGCGTCGTCGGTGACGTCCGCCTCGTACCCGAGCAGGGGCTGCGCCACGCTCGCGGGGTCCAGGTCGAGGACGGCGACCCGGGCGCCCCGGGCGGCGAGGAGCAGCGCGGTGGCCCGTCCGATACCGGAGGCGCCGCCGGTCACCAGGGCCTTGAGTCCTGCGAAGTCGTTCATGCCGCCCGCTCCTTCTGCTGCTTCTGCTGCTTCTGCCGTTCGAGATCGGCGGCCCAGAACGTGCCGTCCGGGAAGGTGAACTCGGCGACGGACTCCGGCCGCATGGCCGCCGAGAAGCCCGGTGCGGTGGGTGCCAGATAGTGACCCTTTCTGATCACCACCGGGTCCAGGAAGTGCTCGTGCAGATGGTCGACGTACTCGATCACCCGGTTCTCCGTCGTCCCCGACAGCGCCACGTAGTCGAACATCGACAGGTGCTGGACGAGCTCGCACAGACCGACGCCGCCGGCGTGCGGGCAGACGGGGACACCGAACTTGGCCGCGAGGAGCAGGATCGCGAGGTTCTCGTTGACGCCGCCGACCCGGGCCGCGTCGATCTGCAGGACGTCGATCGCGCCCGCCTGGAGCAGCTGCTTGAAGACGATCCGGTTCTGCACGTGTTCACCGGTGGCGACCTTGACCGGCGCGACGGCCTTGCGGACGGCGGCATGGCCGAGGACGTCGTCGGGGCTGGTGGGCTCCTCGATCCAGTACGGGTCGAACTCCGCCAGCGCCCCGGTCCACTCGATGGCCTCGTCGACGTTCCACCGCTGGTTGGCGTCGACGGCGATACGGATGTCCGGTCCGACGGCGGCCCGGGCCACCCGGCAGCGCCGTACGTCGTCGGCGAGGTCCGCGCCGACCTTCAGCTTGATCTGGGTGAAGCCGTCGGCGACGGCCTGGCGGGCCAGCCGGGTGAGCTTCTCGTCGGAGTAGCCGAGCCAGCCGGGCGAGGTGGTGTAGCCGGGGAAACCCCGCTCCGCCAGCAGCGCGGACCGGTCCGCCGCGCCCTTTCCGCCGCGGCGCAGCAGTCCGAGCGCGTCCTCGGGGGTGAGGACGTCCGCGATGTACCGGAAGTCCACCTGGGAGACGAGCCATTCGGGGGTGGCGTCGGCGAGCAGCCGCCACAGAGGTGTGCGGGCGTGCTTGGCGGCGAGATCCCAGACGGCGTTGACGACGGCGCCGATCGCCATGTGCATCACGCCCTTCTCGGGCCCGAGCCAGCGCAGTTGGCTGTCGCCGGTCAGGTCGCGGGCCAGTGAGCCCGGGTCCGCGCACAGCTCCTGGACCGACCGCCCCAGGATGTGCGGGCGCAGCGCCTCGATCGCGGCGACCTGGACCTCGTTGCCCCGCCCGATGGTGAAGGTGAAGCCGTGCCCTTCCAGGCCGCCTTCCGTTGCGTCGCCGCCCGTACGCAGGACGACGTAGGCGGCCGAGTAGTCGGGGTCGGGGTTCATCGCATCGGATCCGTCGAGCTCCCGCGAGGTGGGAAACCGGATGTCGTAGGTGTCGACCGCGATGACACGGGCGCCGGATGAGGACACAGAGGTGCCTTTCGGTCAGACGCCCCCGAAGGGGCGCGGGGCTGTGACATGTACGGCTCCGCCGCGTGGGCGCGACCAGCCACGACGAACCCGCGGCTGCACACCACGCCGAGGGGCCTAGTCCTGCGCACGGCCGGTCGTCACTCGGGCGATCATCAGGGCGACCAGGATGATCCCTCCGTAGATGGCCTGGATCCAGAACGACGGCACCTGCGCGAGGGTGAGCAGGTTCTGCACGACACCGAGCAGGAGGACGCCCGTCAGGGCGCCGAACATCGTGCCCTTGCCGCCGTCGAGGCCGATCCCCCCGATGACCGCGGCGGCGAACACCGTGAAGATCATGTTCTGGCCCTGGTTGGCGTTGATGGCGCCGACGTACCCCGTCTGCATCAGACCGCCGACCGCGGCCAGCGTCCCCGCGACGACGAACACACCGAGCATCACGCGCTCGACGCGGATCCCGGCCGCGCGTGCCGCGTCCGGGTTGCCGCCGATCGCGTACAGGGCCCGTCCCCAGCGGTGGTACTTGAGGACCAGGCCGGCCACGCCGAACGACGCCGCCGCCAGCCAGACCGAGAGGGGCACGGTGAGAAAGGTGGTGGTGGCGAGCGTGTAGAAGGCGTCGGGCATCCCGAACAGTGTCTTGCCCTCGGTCGCGCCGACCAGCAGGCCGCGCAGGACGATCAGCATCGCGAGCGTCACGATGAACGCGTTGAGCTTGAGCTTCACCACGAGGAAGCCGTTGAAGCCGCCGATGACCGCGCCCACGACGAGGATGGCGAGGAGGGCGACACCGGCGGGCAGTTCGGTGCCCCAACCGGACTGCGCGGCGGGCAGCAGCAACAGCGCGCCGACGGCGGGCGCGATGCCGACGACCGACTCCAGGGACAGGTCGAACCTGCCGGTGATGAGCACGAGCGACTCGGCGAGGACCACCATCGCGAGGGCGGCCGAGGCGCCGAGCACGGAGATCAGGTTCTGCTCGGTGAGAAAGGCGTCGTTGACGAACGCACCGAGCACGAGCAGCAGCAACAGCGCCGGTACGAGGGCGAGTTCGCGGGCCCTGCGCAGGAGTACGGCCCTGGCGTCGGCCTTGCCGCGCAGTGGTCGCGGAGAGCTGGGGGCCGAGGCCGACGGGGCCTTCGTGTCAGCCATCGTGGTCCACTCCTTCTATGGAGGCGATCAGCTCGTGGTCGCGCCAGCCCGCCGCGTGCTCGGCGACGACCCGGCCGTGGAAGAGGACCAGGACGCGGTCGCAGCGGCGCAGGTCGTCGAGTTCGTCGGAGACGACGAGGACGGCGGTGCCGTCGTCGCGGGCCGAGTCCATCCGGGCCAGCAGGGACTCCTTGGACTTCACGTCGACGCCGGCGGTGGGGTTGATCAGGACCAGCAGCCGGGGGTCGGAGGCGAGGGCCCTGGCCATGACGACCTTCTGCGCGTTGCCGCCGGAGAGGTCGGACACGGGCTGGTCGGGCCCCTCGGTGTGGATGTCGAGGCGTTCGATCAGCTCGCCGGCGACGCCGCGTCTGCGGCCGGTGCCGACGAACCCGTACCGGCCGAGGCGGTCCAGGACGCTGAGGGTGGCGTTGTCGCCGACGGTCATGCCGAAGACGAGGCCCTGTCCGTGCCGGTCGCGCGGTACGCAGCCGACACCGGCCCGCAGGGCGGCGGTGACGTCACCGAACGGCAGTCGCCCGCCCTCCAGCCGGGCTGTCCCGCCGGTCGGTGTGTGCAGTCCCGTGAAGGACTCGGCGAGCTCGGTCTTGCCGCTTGCGCTGGACCCGGCGAGCCCGACGACCTCGCCGCCGCGCACGGTCAGGTCGACGCGTCCGTACGCGTCCGAGGTGAGTCCGCGCGCTTCGAGGACGACGGGCGCGGCGGCGTCCACCTCCCCGCGGGCGGCCCTCTTCCGCACGGCGACGACCGACTCCCCCGCCATGGCCTCGACCAGGGCGGCGCGCGGCAGGTCGGCCACCGGCGCCGTGGTGATCCAGCGGGCGTCCCGCAGGACCGTCACGGTCTGGCACACCTCGTACACCTCCTGGAGGTGGTGCGAGATGAACAGGAAGGTGACGCCGGACTCCTGGAGCGCGCGCATCCGCGTGAAGAGGCGCTCGATCTCGCGGTTGTCGAGCTGGGCGGTCGGCTCGTCGAGGACGATGAACCGCGCGCCGAAGCTCAGCGCCCGGGCGATCTCCACCATCTGCCGGTCCTCGACCCTGAGGTCGGCGGTCCGTGCCTGCGGGTCGACGCGGACGTCCCAGGTCGCCAGGACCTCGGCGGCCTCGGTCCGCAGCCGGCGCCAGCTGATGAGGCCGCCGCGGCCCCGCGGCTGCCGGTTGATGAACAGGTTCTCGGCGACCGTCAGCTCCGGTACGACGGTGGGCTTCTGGTAGACGCAGGCCACCTTGCGCCGCCAGGCGTCCCGGTCGGTGAGCGCGGGCGCGGGCCCGCCGTCGAAGAGGACCGTGCCCTCGTCGGGGGCCTGGAGGCCGGTGAGGACGGTGACGAGGGTGGACTTGCCCGCGCCGTTGCGGCCGACGAGGGCATGCGACTCGCCCGCGTGCACGGTGAGTCGTCCGTCGGCCAGGGCGACGGTGGGGCCGTACCGTTTGACGATGCCCCGGGCATCGACGAGTGGAGTACTCATCCGACCGTGTTGCCCCACAGCCCGGGGTCGTCGACGTTCTCCTCGGTCACCAGCGGCGCGGGCAGCTGGTCCTCGAGGATGCCGCCGGGCAGCTCGACGATCTCCGAGTCGTGGTCGGTCGGCCCCGGCTCGAAGGTCTTCCCCTCCATCGCCGCCTTGATGTAGTACATGCCGTACTTGGCGTAGAGGTCGGCCGGCTGCGAGACCGTGGCGTCGATCTGCCCCTTGCGGATGGCGTCGAACTCCTGCGGGATGCCGTCGTTCGAGACGATCGAGATGTGGCCCTTCTCGCCCGCCTTCTTCAGCAGCCCCTTGGACTTGAGGGTCTGCAGCGTGGGCGCAAGGTAGACGCCGCCCGCCTGCAGGTAGATGCCCTTGAGGTCCGGGTCGGCGTTGAGGAGCGTGTCCAGCTTGGAGGCCGCGGTGTCGGACTCCCACTTGGCGGGGATCTCCAGCACCTTCAGCTTCGGGAACTTCTCCTTGACGCAGGCGCGGAAGGCCTCGGAGCGGTCGCGGCCGTTGACCGAGGCGAGGTCGCCCATGATCTGCACGACCTTGCCCGACGGGATCTGCTTGCCGAGGTACTCGCAGGCCTTCTCGCCGTACGCGACGTTGTCGGCGCGTACGACCATCGCGACCTTGCCCTTCTCGGGCGCCACGTCGACGGCGACCACGGGAACGCCCTTGCGCTCGGCCTGGTCGAGGCCGGCCGAGATCGCGGCGCTGTCCAGGGGGGCCACGACGAGGCCCTTCACGCCCTGGTTGAGCTGGTTGTTGATGTCGGTGATCTGCTGCGAGGGGTCACTGTTGGAGTTGACGGTCTTGAGGGCGTCCACCCCCTCGGACTTCGCCGCCTTCGGCACGTAGTCGTTGTAGGACTGCCAGAACGGCGAGGTCAGCAGGGGCAGGACGACCCCGACCTTGCCGCTGCCGTCGCCCTTGTCACCACCGGGGGCGGCGCTGTCCTCGGTGCTGCCGCATGCCGTGAGCGCGAGGGCGGCGCAGCAGGCCGCGGCCGCCGCCCGTACCGCCCGTGAGGTGCTTCGCCCGTTCCGGTACCGCACAGTTCCGCCGGCCATCTATCGGCTCCTCATTGAGCGTGATCGAGCAGGTGCCAGGAATATTTATCAGACCACTTCGCTCCCACAACACCCCTCGACCGCGTTTTTCCGCTGTTTTACCGTGTAGTGGTCGGACCACCTGAGTGGTTAGACTGCGGCGCACCCGGAGACGGCCCCGGCGACAGGAGGACACGGCGTGGACGAGAGCCTGCCCGAGGCGGCGGCCGCCGCGCAGACGGCCGCTCCGCCGAAGGGGACCGTGACACAGCGCGCCATCGACCGGATCAAGGCGATGATCGGTGAGGGCCGGCTGGAGCCGGGCGCGCGACTGCCCACCGAGCGGGACCTGGCGGCGCAGCTGGGCATCTCGCGCAGCTCGATGCGCGAGGCGATCCGGGCGCTCACGGTCCTGGGGGTGCTGGAGGCCCGGCACGGGTCCGGCATCTACGTCACGCAGCTGGAGGCCGGGGACCTGCTGGAGACCTTCGGGGTGGTCGCGGACCTCTCCCGCGGTCCGGGTCTGGTCGAGCTCCTGGAGGTGCGCAGGATCCTGGAGTCGACGGCGACGGCGCTGGCCGCCGCGCGGATCTCGGCGGACCGGCTGGCCGAGGTCGAGAAGCACCTGACGGCCATGAACGCCACGGACGACCCGGAGGAGATCCTCTCCCACGACCTGGCGTTCCACCGGGTGATCGTGGGCGCCGCGGGCAACGACACGATGGCGGCCATCCTGGACGGGCTGTCCTCCCGGACGTTCCGCGCCCGGGTCTGGCGCGGGTACCAGGAGGAGGGGGCGTTCGAGCGGACACGGCGGGAGCACGCGGCGATCCACCGTGCGCTCGTGGCCCGCGACCCGGAGGCGGCGCGGGCGGCCGCCGCGGCGCACGTGGGTGAGGTGGAGCAGTGGCTCCGGAGCCAGTTGGGGGCATGACCGGGCCCCGTACCACCACTCGTACCACCGACCACCGGCGTGCCGACCGCCGGCGTGCCGGGCCGGCGCCGCGCGAGGGGAAGCCCGTCTCCCCCTTGCGGTCGGCCTCCCCGGGGTATTCACGGCCTTGGGCATCAGTGCTCAGCTGACAGATGCGACAGCCGTGCCGTTACCGGGAGGGTTGTCACAGGCGCGCCGCCGACCCGTGGCCGGATCCACGGGTGCCCGGTGCCGCGCACCCCACACCCCTTCCCCGCTTCCGCCGTCGGCCGCCGACCGGTGCGCCTTCGGCATGCACCCTGCGCGAAGAGGGGACTTCACCTGCCTGTCAGCAACGAACCTCCGGATCTGGGGTGACTGAGGCCGGAACGCCGGTGACCGGTCGTCCACCGCGCTCACCACGCCGGCCGCGCAGGCCCGTCAGACCGGGAAGCCGGTCTCCCTCCGTGAGGAGTCGGACGGCATGGTCCACGAGGTCTGCCTCCGGTAGCACGGCCCGGCCCGCCGCACGCGAGGGAGCCGCGCCCGGCAGGACCGGGCGCGGCTCCCTCCCGCGTCATCACGCGGTCACCCGCAGGGTGTACCGCTCGGCGACGTCGTCACCCCAGGGCCGCTTCAGGTGCAGCTCCGGCCGCCCGTCGCCGGCCTCGGTGGGGCGCGCCCCCAGCACCCGGGTGCCGCCGGCGCCGGGCACGGTCTCCCGCGGCGGGACGGCGGTGCTGTCCGCCACCTCCAGGTCCCCTTCGACGTGCCGGACCGGCCACCGGTATCCGGTGGTGCCGTTCTCGGGCAGCGTCACGACCATGTCGTCGCCGAGTCGCACCCTGACGTCGCCGCCGCCTCGCGACACGTGCACTTCCGCCGTGGGACCGACCTCCCGGATCTCGGTCCTACCGGTGTACCGCCTGCTTCCGGGCCGTGGCCAGCCGGAGCGTGACCAGTTCGAACGGGCGCAGCCTCAGGGTCAGGCGGTTGCCGTCCCGTTCCGGGGCCGCGGCCTCGGGCAGCGGACGTTCCAGCAGGTCCGTCACCGTGACGGAGTCGATGTCGAAGCCCGCCGTGAGGGTGGCCCGGCTGCGGCCGCCCCTCGACTCGTGGAAGCGGACGACCACGTCGCCGCTGCCGTCGTCGGCGAGCTTCAGCGCGGTGATCACGACCGCGTCCTGGGCCACGGTGACCAGCGGCGCGACCTCGGACGCCCCGCCGAGGACCTTCCGCTCGGGCAGGTTGATCCGCCAGCCCTCGCGCACCGCGTCGCCGATCGCGGCGCCGGGCACCAGCGCGTGCCGGAAGCGGTGCACCCCCTGGTCGGTCTCGGGGTCGGGGAAGCGCGGGGCGCGCAGCAGCGACACCCGGACCGTGGTGGTCGTACCGCCGTCGTCGCGCACCGCACGCGTCACGTCGTGGCCGTACGTCGAGTCGTTGACGACCGCGACGCCCCAACCGGGCTCCTCCAGGTGGACGAACCGGTGGTTGCAGGCCTCGAACTTGGCGGCCTCCCAGGACGTGTTGGTGTGCGTCGGCCGGAAGAAGTGCCCGAACTGCGTCTCGGACGCGTACCGCTCGGCGTGCACGTCGAGCGGGAAGGCCATCTTCAGGAACTTCTCCGTCTCGTGCCAGTCGACCTCGGTGTCGATGTCGAGCCGCCACTCGCCCGGCGCGAGCGACAGCACCTGCGTGACCTTCGACGCCCCGAAGGTCCGTACGACCCTGACCGAGACGCCGTCCTCACCGGGGACGACCTCGTCGGCGTCGACCAGGTCGGTGACCGTGTTGCGGTAGAACTCGTCGACGTCCCAGGCGTCCCACATGTTGGGGAAGTCGGGGTGGATCTGCAGCAGGTTGGCGGCCTCGCCCGGTGCGAGGGTCTCGCGGTCCGCGGCGAGGTCGAACGCGGAGACCACGAGACCGCGGGCGTCGATCTCGATCCGCAGGCAGCCGTTCTCCAGCACGAAGCCGCCGTCCGCGCGCGGCACCAGCGTGCACTCGCCGCCGATGGCCGGGGTCCGCGCCCCGCCGGCGGGAACGCCGTCGCGGGTGTGCGGCGCGGAGTTGAAGGCGAGGGCGGTCGTGCCCTCGCCGGCCAGCGCCCGCTGGGCCGCGTCGATGATGCCGGTCAGCTCCTCGGCGACCTTGTCGTAGGTCCTGCGGGCCTCGCGGTGCACCCAGGCGATGGACGAGCCGGGCAGGATGTCGTGGAACTGGTGCAGCAGGACCGTCTTCCAGAGCCGGTCCAGCTCCTCGTACGGGTAGGCGGACCCGGCCCGGACCGCGGCGGTCGCCGACCACAGCTCGGCCTCGCGCAGCAGGTGCTCGCTGCGGCGGTTGCCCTGCTTGGTCTTCGCCTGGCTGGTGAGGGTGGCGCGGTGCAGTTCCAGGTAGAGCTCGCCGACCCACACGGGTGCGTTCGGGTACTCGGCCTCCGCCTTCTCGAAGAACGTCCCCGGGGCCTCCCACACCACGGTCGCCGAGCCTTCGAGGTCCCGCAGGCGGGCAGCCTTGGCGACCATCTCGCGGGTCGTGCCGCCGCCTCCGTCGCCCCAGCCGGTCGGCGCGAGGGAGTGCCGGGCAGCGCCCTTGTCCTTGAAGTTCTTCGCCGCGTGGGCGATCTCGCTGCCCTTCATCGAGCAGTTGTACGTGTCGACGGGCGGGAAGTGCGTGAAGATCCGGGTGCCGTCGATGCCCTCCCACTGGAAGGTGTGGTGCGGGAACGTGTTGGTCTGCGACCACGAGATCTTCTGGGTGAGCAGCCACTTGGACCCTGCCGCCTTGATGATCTGCGGCAGTCCGGCGGCGAAGCCGAAGGTGTCGGGCAGCCACGCCTCGTCGTTGTCGACGCCGAACTCGTCGATGAAGAACCGCTTGCCGTGCACGAACTGCCGGGCCATCGCCTCGGAGCCGGGCATGTTGGTGTCCGACTCGACCCACATGCCGCCCGCGGGCACGAACCGCCCGTCGGCGACGGCCTTCTTCACCCTCGCCCACACCTCGGGCCGGTGCTCCTTCACCCAGGCCCACTGCTGGGCCTGCGACATGGCGAACACGAAGTCCGGCTCGTCCTCCAGGAGGGCGGTCATGTTCGAGGTGGTCCTGGCGACCTTGCGCACCGTCTCGCGCAGCGGCCACAGCCACGCCGAGTCGATGTGCGCGTGGCCGACCGCGCTGATGCGGTGGGCGGAGGGCACGGCGGGGGCCGCCAGCACCGCCTCCAGGCGGGAGCGGGCCGCGGCGGCCGTGGCGCCCACGTCCTGCAGGTCGACGGCGTCCAGCGCCTTCTCCACCGCGCGCAGGATGTCCCAGCGCCGGGCGGACTCCACCGGCAGCTCGGCCATCAGCTCGCCGAGCACCTCCAGGTCGATGACGAGCTGCCACACCGTCTCGTCGAGGACGGCGAGGTCCATCCGCGCCAGCTTGTACTGCGGCTCGCTGCCGGCCGTCTCCTTGTCGCCCAGCTGCGTGGGCAGGAAGGGGTGGTAGTCGAGGATGACGGGGTTGGAGGCGGCCTCGATGTGCAGGCACACCTCCTCGCCGCCCGCGACGGGCGCGCCGATGCGCACCCACTGGTTGCGCGGGTTGAGGCCCTTCACGGGCGTCCCGTCGGGCCGGTAGACGAGGCCCTCGCACTGGAAGCCGGGCATGTTCTCGTCGAAGCCGAGGTCGAGGAGCGCCTCGACGGTCTTCCCGGCCCACTCCTTCGGCACGGTTCCGGTGACGCGGAACCAGCTGGTGCCCCAGGGAGCACCCCACCTGTCGCCGACCGCCACCGGGGACGGCGTGGCCGCCAGCCCCTCCTCGACGGGCACCGGCTCGCCGGGCGCGTTCCACACCGCCACGTCCAGCGGCAGGGACTCGGGGTACACGGCGGGTCGTATGCGCTCGTCGAGCACGCGCTTGAGGCGGGCTTCGACCAGGCCGCGGTCGTCATGCATGTGGGGTGCTCCGTAACTCCGTTGTGCGGGTCGTTGCTCTGTACCGGTGGTTACCGGTGGTCGGCGGTCACCAGGTATGGGTCAGGGTCGCGGGGTCCGACGCGGTGTAAAGCTCCCCAACGGCCCGCAGTTCGAACCGTGCCGCCGTCTCGCCTCCTTCCGGTGCCAATCCTGCAACGAAGAAGGCTCGCTGGGCGGTTCCGCCGAGGAAGCGCCGGGTGCCGTCGGGCAGGACCCGGTGCAGCGTGTAGTGGCGTACGCCGCCCCCGGTCGCGGCGCGCCAGGCGAGGCGCAGGTCGCCCCCGGAGGCCTCGGTGACGCGCGCGTCCACGGGCGTGCCCGGGCTCTGGGCGGCCTGGTCGCGTACGGCGAGTCCACCCAGGCGCCACTTCACGGCGCCGGTGCCGGTCAGCCGGACCCCGAGGGCGTGCACCGTGGCGCCGGCCGGGAGACCGGTCAGCCGTACGGCCGAGGTCTCCCAGCCGTCGCCGGCGGTGACCGGGAAGTACGTGTACGCGTACGGCTGCCCCGGACCCGGGGGCTCGGCGGTGGCGACGGCGAGCTCGACGGACACGTCGCCCGCGTCGGTGCGGTGGGTCAGCTCGACGACGGTGTCCTCGCCGGTCGGCAGGCGGGTCGCGTAGACGTCCAGCGTCGTCGGCGCCGTCAGGGTGCCGTCGACGAGGACGCTGCTGCCGCCGCGCCAGGCGTCCGCGAAGTCGAAGGTGACGGCCGGGTGCTGCCCCGTCGTGCGGGTCACCCAGCGCCGGGACGGCAGCCGGTCCTGGAGCCCGAGGTGGTTCCACGGGGCCGTCGACGTGACCTGGCCGTCCTCGTACCAGCGCAGTCCGTGTCCGGTGTTGAACGTGCTCGCGAACGGCAGGCCGGTGACCGTCGACCGGTCGGCGACGAAGACCGCGGGCGCCCGCCAGGTGTCGGTGGTGTCGGGACGGGCCGGATCGAGCGAGCGCCCGCTCCAGAACCGGTCGTCGGCGGCGTGGAAGTCGCCGGGGGTACGGGTGGCGGGCAGGTGGTTGCGGGTCCACTCGGGCCGGTAGAAGCCCACCGAGACGACGTGTGCCGAACTGCTCGGCACCATGGCGTTCCAGTTCACCGAGGAGTTGTCACCGTTGGACTCCACGTCGACGCCCGCCCACAGCTCGTAGCGGCTGCGGCCGAGCTGCTGGGCGGCCGTACCGGAGGAGGCCAGGCTGCCCGCCGACCAGCGGAAGTCGACGAACATCGAGTCGGCGGCCTGGAAGAACACCTTGTTCTGGTTGTTGAGCGCGCCCTGCCAGCTCACCGAGCCGTCGACGGTCATGGAGTCGTACCAGGTGACCCGCAGCCCCTTCGCCCTGCTCAGCGTCCTCAGCTCGGTGAGGAAGCCGAGCATGTCGGTGGCGAGCGCCGCGTTCCCGCCGCCGGTCTCGGCGTTGACGAACCAGCCGTCGAAGCCGTACGCCTCGGCGACCGCGACGAGCTGTGCGGCCAGCGGGTAGTGCCCCGCCGCGTCCTTCTGCACCAGGTCGCGCGTCCACTGCAGTTGGCCGCCGTACGCGGCGGGCGGCAGGAATATGTTGCCCAGGACGGGTACGCCGTGGCGGTGGGCGGCGTCCACGATCGGCGCGTTCGGCGCGAGGACCAGGCCCTCTCCGGAGGAGCCGCCCCAGAAGACCAGCTCGTCGACGTAACTCCAGTGGGTGAGCGCGTAGTGGTCGGCGGTGGCCGACCCCTGCGAGGGGTTGCTCGCGGTGGGACCGAAGGAGACGAGCGACTGGACACGGGCCTGGCCTGCGCGGGCCGTCGTGTTCACCGGCGTCGGCGTGAACCGCTCGGCGAGCGGCACGGAGGCACTGTTGAAGGCCAGGTCGGTGTCGGTGGCGGCGCTCCATGCCTTCAGGCTGCGCCAGGTGATGCCCGCGCCCGGTGAGCCCGACGGGAACGAGTCCGGGTACCAGTAGGAGGCGTACGGCTGGAGCGGGGCGGCGGCCTCGGCGGCCGGTGCCGCGGCCTTCGCGCCGGCGGTGGCGGGTGACGCCGGGAGCACGGCGGCCGCGGCGCCGGTGCCGGCGACGAGCAGGACGGTGCGTCTGGTGGGGTTCACGAGCAAGTATCTCCTTGTGGGAGTTCTTGGTGGGGTTACGGAACCTGGTCGGGGGTGACGACTTCGGTGATGCCTCGTGCGGCGAGGTGCTCCGCGTCGTTCGCGCGGGACGCGAGGACGGTGGTCGGTCGGGCGCCGTCGGCGGTGAGCCGGAAGAACGCCTCGAACACCGGGCCGCCGGGGGCGCAGAGCGAGCGCCGGGCGGGGTCGCCCGGCACGACGAGCGCCGTCGTACGGACCTTCGGCGCGGACGGGTGCTCGCGGGCCGAGCGGGCGGCGCGGGCCAGTGCCCGGGCGCTGTCCTTGGGCCGGCGCGCGTTGGTCAGCAGGCCGAGCCCGTACTCGAGTTCGGGGAAGTCGGCGAGCTCGCGGGACACGTCGTGGGAGCACCACCAGGTGACACCCCACAGGTCCGCGCAGTCCAGGGCGTTGGCGACGGTCGCCTCGGTGAAGGCGGCGGCGTGCTCGGCGGGGACCAGCGGTGCCGGGGCACCGACCTCCTGGAGCCAGACCGGGCGGGCCGGGTCGTCGGCCCACGCCTTGCTCAGTTCGATCAGGTAGGCGGCGTGGTGCTCGGTCGCGACGCCGGTGCGCCCGTGCCGCTGGGCCGTGCCGTTGAAGACCCAGGAGTGCACGGCCGTGACCGCGCCGCGCCGCGCGGCCTGCGCCGGGGTGAACGGCATGTCGTCCTGGTACCAGGCCGCGTCGTACTCCGCGTGCAGGTGCAGCCTGCCGGGGGCGCCCTTCTCGCAGGCCGTGAGCATCCGCTCCAGCCAGGCGTCGACCAGGTCGGGCTCCGTCCGGTCGGGGTCCGGGTGGGGGCCCGCCGAGAACTGGTTGACCTCGTTGCCCACGGTCATGCCGATGAAGTTGGGCCGGTCGGCGAGGGCGGCCGCGAGGGTCCGCAGGTACTCGGCCTGTCCTTCCACGACCTGTGGGTCGGTGAAGAGGTTCCGCCGGTGCCAGGTCTGCGTCCAGGCGGGGAGGAAGTCGAAGCTCGACAGGTGACCCTGCAGACCGTCCACGTTGACGTCCATACCCCGCTCGGCGGCCGCGTCCGCGACGGCGACGAGCTGTTCCACGGCGCGCGGGCGGATCAGCGAGCGGTTCGGCTGGAAGTAGGGCCAGATCGGGAAGACCCGTATGTGGTCCAGGCCGAGCGCCGCGATCGAGTCGAGGTCGGCGCGCACGGAGTCGAGGTCGAAGTCGAGCCAGTGGTGGAACCACCCTTCGCTGGGGGTGTAGTTGACGCCGAAGCGCACGGCAGAAGACATCCGGGAGTCCTGGTTCTGTGGTGCGTACGTGGGGGTTGTGCGGGCTGCCTGCCGTCGCTCCTCGGGGGCGCGGGGCTGTGACATCTGCGGCTCCGCCGCATGGGCGCGACCGGCCGTCGCCCACTCAGGGGCGCGGGGAACTGCGCGACCAGCCCTCACCGGCCCGCACACCCGGCAACCGGCCGCCGGCCGAGCCGCAGGTGGTCAACGGGGCAAGCGGCCCGTGGCCGCGCGCCTCACCCCTTCACCGCCCCCTCGCCGACCCCGCGGAAGAAGTACCGCTGAAGGCAGGCGAAGAGGGCGATCAGCGGCGCCACCGCGATGACCGTGCCCGCGGCGACCAGCCGTTCGTCGTTGGCGAAGGTGCCGTGCAGGTAGTTGAGGCCGATGGTCAGGGTGAACTTGTCCGGGTCGCTGAGCACGATGAGCGGCCACAGGAAGTCGTCCCAGGCACCCATGAAGGCGAAGATCGCGACGACGGCGAGGGTGCCCTTCACCGAGGGCAGCGCGATCCGCAGGAACCGCTGCCAGGTGTTCGCCCCGTCGACGAAGGCCGCCTCCTCGATCTCGTACGGCAGGTTGAGGAACGCGTTGCGCATCAGGAGCACGTTCATCGCGCCGATGCAGCCGGGCAGGACGACCCCGACGAGGGTGTTGTTCAGGCCCAGCTCACGCATGGTCGTGAACTGGGCGATGATGATGCCCTCCACGGGCACCAGCATCGCGAGGATGAACACCAGCGTGGCCGCCCTGCGGCCCCGGTAGCGCAGCCGGGCCAGCGCGTAGCCCGCGAGTGCCGCGCCGACGCAGTTGGTCACGACGTTGGCGGCGGCGACCTTCAGCGAGTTGAGGGCGTAGTCCCACACGGGGATGGTCCGGGCGACCCGGTCGTAGTTGTGCAGGGTCGGATCGTCGGGCAGGAACGTGGGCGGCGAGCTGAAGATGTCCTCAGTAGGACCCTTCAGCGAGGTGGAGAGCTGCCACAGGAACGGCCCGACGGTCAGCGCCAGGACGGCCAGCAACAGCAGGTAGCGCAGGGCGAGTTCCCACACGCGGACGCGCTTGCCGTGCTCGTCGGTGACGCGCCCGCGGCGGCGGGGCGCGTCCACGGAGGCCGGTGCCCCGGGCACCTTCTCGGCGACGCTCACGCGTCCTCCTTCCGGTCGGCGCGCAGCACGAGCAGCATCAGCGCGACGGTGACGACGAAGACGACGACGGAGATGGCGGAGGCGTAGCCGACCCGGCCGGTGAGGCCGGTGCCGGTGCGCTGGACGAGCATCACGAGTGTGGTGTCCTCGCCCGCGGGGCCGCCGTTCGGTCCCGCCATCAGGTACACCTCGGAGAACACCTTGAAGGCGGCGACCGAGGAGAGCGCGCCGACCAGCACCATCGTGGAGCGGACGGCGGGCACGGTGACCGTGAGGAAGCGGCGGACCGCGCCCGCGCCGTCCACGGCGGCCGCCTCGTGCAGCTCGCGCGGCACGTTGGCGAGCGCCGCCAGGTAAATGATCATGTAGTAGCCGAGGCCCTTCCAGACCGTGACGGCCATGGCGCTCAGCAGGAGCAGCCACTGGTCGCTGAGGAAGCCGATCCTGCCGACCCCGACCGCCTCCAGCAGCGAGTTCACCAGGCCGCGTTCGTCGAGCAGCCACACCCAGATGAGGCCCACCACGACGATGGAGGCGACGACCGGGGTGTAGAAGGCCGACCGGAAGAACGCGATGCCGGGGATGTTCTTCTGGACCAGGAGCGCGAGCAGCAGGGGCAGCAGGACGAGCGCGGGGACCACCCCGACGACGTACAGCGTGCTGTTGCGCAGGCCGATCCAGAACATCTCGTCGTGCAGCAGCTCCCGGAAGTTGGCCAGGCCCACGAACTCGCCGGGGACCAGGGTCCGGCGGTCCGTGAAGGCGTTGACCACCGTCGACACGAACGGGTAGAGGATGAAGATTCCCACGACCAGCAGTCCCGGCGCGGCGAACAGCCACGGGCTGGTGGGCAGTTGCCGGCGTACCCGTGCCGTGGTCCCGGAAGGGGCGGAGCCGGGGGGAGCGGTCCGGGCGGGAGCCCGCTCGGAGACGGCGGTGCCGGAAGAACGTGCCATGTCGGTCAGCCCTGCTGCTGGAGCAGGCGGTCACACGCCTTGACAGCGTTGTCGAGTGCTTCCTTCGGGCTCACCTTGCCCTGCAGCGCCTTGGCGACGGAGTTGCGCAGCTCGGTCTTCATCTGCTCGCTGAACAGCACCGGTGTGTAGTTGGCCGCGTTCTTCAGGGACTTGGCTGCCGCGATCCGCACCCGGGTCTCGTCCGTGCCGTCCTCCTCGGTGAAGTACGGGTCGTCGAGGGAACCGGCGGTGCTCGGGAAGATGGCGACCTTCTTGGCGAACGACATCTGGTTCTGCGCGTCGGTCACGAAGTGCGCGAAGGCGACCGCGGCGGGCTTCTTCTTGGTCTGGGCGTTCACCATGACACCCATGACGTACATGTTGACCTTGCCGGTGCTGGTGATCTGGTCGGTGATGCCGATGTTCCTGTAGAGGTTCGGCGCCTGCTTCTTGAAGTTTCCGAGGTCCAGGGCGCTGCCCGGGTTCATGGCGACGGCCCCGGTGAGGAACTTCTTGCCGGACGACTCGGGGGTCGCGGTCAGCGCCTGCGGGTCGAGGGCCTTGGCGTCGAACAACTCCTTGTACCTGGTGAGGAGTTCCACGCCCTTGGCATCGTTGAAGGCGAAGCCCGTGCCCTCCTTGTTCATCAGTTCGACGCCGTAGCGGCCGAAGTCCTCGATGGTGGGCACGTTCGCCAGGGTCGCGACCTTGCCGTCGCTCTTGTCCGCCAGTTCGAGGGCGCTGTCGAAGAGCTCGTCGTACGTCTTCGGGGGCTTCGAGGCGTCCAGGCCCGCCTTCTCGAACAGCGACTTGTTGTAGAACAGCGGGCCGGTGTTCAGGTACCACGGGAAGGCGTACGTGCCCTCCATGCCCGGTATCTGGTGGCTGGCCCACGCATCCGGCAGGTACTCCTTCTCGTACTTCGCGGCGGCCTTGTCGAGGTCCAGCGCGAGGCCCGCCTTGGCGAGCGGGGCGACGAGGTCCGGCGAGACGTTCACGACGTCGGGCAGGGTGCCGCCGGCCGCGTCCGCGCTGATCTTGTCGGCGTAGCCCTCGGCGGGCTGGTCGACCCACTTCACATGGGTGCCCGGGTACTTCTTCTCGAAGTCGGCGACCAGGCCCTCGAAGTACGGCTTGAAGTTGGCCCTCAGGTTCCAGGTCTGGAAGGTGATGTCGCCCTCGACCTTGCCGGAGGCGTCCGCGGACCCGCCGTCGTCACCCCCGGAGCCGCAGGCGCTGAGCGGCAGGACCAGGGCGACGACGGTGGCGGCGAGTGCTCTGCGGGGGATGCGCACAGTGACCGGGCTCCTTTGCGACGGTGTGGGTCAGGGGTGACGGGCAGACCTTGCATCCCGCACGGAGGGAAAGTCAATGGATTCCGCTGCGCTAAATTCATTAGCTCACCGTAGGAGCAGGTCAGAGCCGTCTGATCGACGTCTTGCAACAGATCACTAATGCGCTTTAGAGTGACGAAGCTCAAGCGCTTTAGTACAGAGCACCATTGAGCAGGACATCAGCGAAACAGGGGGCGAGTTGCCAGCCAAGCGGTCTCCCGCACGCCGGCCGACGATGAAGGACATCGCGCAGCGCGCCGGGGTCTCCGAGAGCGCGGTCTCCTTCGCGCTCAACGACCGGCCCGGGGTTTCCGAGATCACCCGGGACCGGGTGCGCCGGGTCGCCGAACAGCTCGGGTGGCGGCCCAGTGCGGCCGCGCGGCAGCTGTCCGGCGAGGGCGCGGCGACGGTCGGTCTCGTCCTGGCCAGGCCCGCGGACACCCTCGGCGTGGACTCCTTCTTCCTGCAGCTCATCTCGGGCGTCCAGGAGGTCCTGGCGGAGCGTCACCTCGGGCTGCTCTTCCAGGTGGTCGAGGACGTCGACGACGAGTGCGCGGTGTACCGGCGCTGGTGGGCCGAGCACCGGGTCGACGGGGTGATGGCCGTCGACCCCCGCACGGACGATCCGCGCCCCGGCCTGCTCGACGAGCTGGGCCTGCCGGCGGTGGTCATCGGCGGTGCGCCGGACGCGCGGCATCCGGGGCTCTCCACGGTCTGGGCGGACGACGCGGGCGCGATGGCGGCCGTCGTGGGCCGGCTGTACGAGCTGGGGCACCGCCGGATCGTGCACATCGCGGGGCTGCCCGGTCTCGCGCACACCGAGCGGCGGATCCGGACGCTGCGCGCGGAGGCCGACCGGCGCGGGCTGACCGAGGTCCGCTCGGTGACCACGGACTATTCCGACGCGGAGGGTGCGGCGGTCACGCGCCGCGTCCTGGAGAGGGGTGTGCCGGCGGGTGGTTCGCCGCCGACCGCGCTCGTCTACGACAACGACGTGATGGCCGTCGCCGGGGTCGCCGCCGCGACGGAGCTGGGCTTCTCCGTACCGGGTGACGTGTCGGTCGTCGCCTGGGAGGACTCGGCGCTGTGCCGCATGGTCAAGCCGTGGCTGTCGGCGCTGTCCCGCGACACGGTGGAGTTCGGCCGGACCGCGGCGCAGGAACTGACGGCGCTGCTGGACGGGGGGCCCGCGCGGGCGGTGGGGGTGCCGGTGCCGACGCTGATCGAACGCGACAGCACGGGGCCCTGCGGGGCCTGAACCGGGAGGGCCTGAACCGGGAGGGACGGGAGCGGTCGGCCGCTCGACGAGCTCGCGCATCTGCACGGCGGTCACACTCGCGGCGTCATCACCCGGTGTCAGGCGCAGAACGTCCAGCGGTGGGGTGTGCGCGTCGGGCCACAACCAGCGGGTGTGCGCGTCGGGCCACAACCAGCGGGTGAGGTCGGCGGGCCACAACCAGCGGGTGAGGTCGGCGGGCCACAACCAGCGGGTGAGGTCGGCGGCCAGGACCAGCCGGTCTGCGGCCAGGGCGTCGCAGAGCCCGTCGTGCTCGCGCCGGTGTTCACCCACCGGTCACGCGTTCAGCCGGTTCGCCCGGCCTCCGCCAGATACGCGGCCAACCGCACGCGGTATGCCTGTTGACCTGTTTCGGCGCGGGTGCGCAGCTCATCGATCCGGCCGTGCTCGACGAGCAGGCCGGCCTGGGCCTCGGCCAGTTCGTCGACGGCGAACCGGTGATCGGGGTCGGCCATGGCGTGGTCGAAGACCCGCACGGCCTCGTCGGTACGGCCCTGCGCGGCCAGCAGTGCGGCGAGTTGTCGTGGAGCGGGACCTCGGGTCCGCAGCACTCTGATCGCATCCTCGGCGCGGCCCTGTTCGTCCAGGAGCCGCGCCACGTCGAGAGAGGCCGTGGAGGTCTTTTCGTACGGGTTGTGCCGCCTGGACTCCAGGGCGCTCAGGGCCTGGTCCGCGCGCCCCTGCTCCACCAGGAGTTTGATCAGGAAGTCGTGGGCGTGCTGCTCGTCGGCCTCGACGCATTCCTGCATCACGGCGATCGCCTCGTCGACGCGTCCCTGTCCGGCCAGCGCGTGGGACAGCACGAAGCCATGAACGCCGAGTGCCCGCAACTCCTCGATCCGGCCGTGCTCGGCGAGGACGCCCGTGACCAGAGTGCGGGCGTAGGGGCAGCTGCTGTCGTCGGCCATCGTCCGTACTTCCTCCACACGGCCCTGGACGAGGAGCAGATGGACCAGCAGGTGCCGTTCGGTGTAATCGCTCTCCTCCAGGCGTGCCTGGAGGAAGGTGATGGCCTCCTCGGTCCGCTCCTGCGCGCGGAGCAGTTCGATCAGCTGGTCGAGGGCGTCCTTCTCCTGGATCTCCAGGCGCACCTTCATCACGGCGACCGCCGCTTCAAGGCCGTCCTGCCCGGCCGTCGTGTCGGCCAGCACGTCGGACAGCAGGCGTTCCAGACGCTTGTTCCCGGTGCCGGCGAGTGCCCGAAGCTGCTCGATACCGCCCTGCTCGGCATAGATCTCCGCCAGCCGTGCGCGGGCCTGCACCGTACCGGTCCGGGCCGCCGAACGCAGCTCCTCGATCCGGCCCTCGTCAAGCAGCTCCTGGACGTGCTGCCGGGCCCACTCGTCGTAGCTCTTCCGCTCGGGGAACCAGCGGCCCCAGTCGACACTGGCCTGCCCGCCACGCTCCCGCCCGGCCGGCCCCGTGGCGGCCCGGCGATCCGACCCGCCCCCCTCACCCATCCGCACTTCGCTCATCCCCGAAGTTTCCGCCCGCCGACCGCTTCCCACCAGACCGCGCAGGATGCAGGACCGGACGCGTTACGAGTTGCGGAATGCCGGCGGAGAACCAGGCAGTTGCCGTCATGCTCCGGACAGCCCGTCAGTGGTGGCCCAGCACGTTGACCACCCGGCCATTGGGGTCACGGACGAAGAACCGGCGCACTCCCCACTTCTCGTCCTGCAAGGGGTGCACGATCTCCGCACCGCTCTCCCGCATGACCGCATAAGCCGCGTCCACATCGTCCACCTCGACACTCATGTCGGGCGTGACCGGCGCGGTCTTGTCGCCGGACATGAAACTGACCTGCGCCCCCGGACTCGACGAGGAAGCGAGCGTCATGATCCAGCCGTGATTCATGACCTCTTCGAATCCGAGCAGACCGTAGAACTCCCGGCTCTCCTCCACAGCCTCCGACTGAACATTGGGGACGACACGGCGAACGGCCATCGACAACTCCGAGCGAGAGACGTGTTTTGCGGCTCTCCAGAATTACTACGCCGCACCAGCCACCGCACGCACTTTCGATACACGCGCCGGCCGCGAGGTCTCATGACGGTCCGCACGTGCTCGCCTCACGAGCCAGGACACGAAGTCGTGGGTGCCGGGCGATGGTGATGCGGTCGGCTGCGGTGTCGGAACCCGCGTTTTCCTGGTCCGAGGAGGGCGGCGTCGAGGCCGACCGTGACCTGTCCGTCGGCGTCCGGGCCGACGACGGCCGGCCCGGCCCGCGGCGTCGCCACGCCCGCGAGGCGGTCCCCGCCCGGTGCGACCACCGGGGCCGATGTCCTCGGCCGGGAGCGACGCAGCGGATCCGCAGGCACTACGGACCTCGACTGGACGGCCCTCACCGGGGCACAGTCGTCTTCGAACGCCAGAACACAGCAACGTTCCCCGAGGAGCCGACGTGACCAGCTGGGCCGGACGGACCGCCGTCGAGATCGCCGCCGCCGTACGCGAGGAGCGGGTCACACCCCGCGAGGTGGTGGCCGAGCACCTCGCGCGGATCGAGCTGCTCGACGTGCGCGTGGGCGCCTTCCGCCGGCTGCGTACGGCGGACGCGCTCGCCGAGGCGGACGAGGTGGCGGCCCGCCCGGACCTCGCCGGGCTCCCCCTCGCGGGTGTGCCGGTGGCGGTCAAGGACAACCTGGCCGTACGCGGCGAGTCCACCCGCAACGGCAGTGCGGCGAGCCCGGACACCCCGGCCGGCGAGGACCACGTCACGGTGGCCCGGCTGCGCGCGGCGGGCGCCGTCGTCGTCGGTCTGACCAACGTGCCCGAACTCTGCGTCTTCGGCACCACGGACGGCGTGCACGGCACGGCCCGCAACCCGTGGGACACCACGCGCACGGCGGGCGGTTCCTCCGGGGGCAGCGCGGCCGCGGTCGCCGCCGGCATGGTGCCGCTGGCCCTGGGCAACGACGGCATGGGCTCGCTGCGGATACCCGCCGCCAACTGCGGCCTGATAGGCCTCAAACCGGGACACGGCACGGTTCCGGCGGGCATCGGCCACGGCGACTGGTTCGGCATGTCCGAGAACGGACCACTGGCGACGACGGTCGAGGACGCCCGCCTGATGCTCGCGGTACTGGCCGCCACGGACGCCGTACGTACGGATGCCGTACACGCGGACGCCCTACATGCGGACGCCGTGCGCGCCGGGGAGCCCGGCGCCCTCTCGGTCGCCGTCTCCGTGCGCAGTCCGCTGCCCGGGGTCACCGTCTCCCGGCCCTACGTGGACACGGCCCGTACGGCGGCCGGGGCGCTGGCCGGCGCGGGGCACCGGGTCCGGCGTGCGGACCCGCCGTATCCGGTGTGGCTGGGGACGACCTCACTGGCGCACTGGACCGCGGGGACGGCGATGGACGCGGAAGGGCTCGATCCGCGGCGGCTGACGCGGCGGACCCGGGTGCACGCGGGCGTGGGGCGGCGGTTCGTCGACTCGGTACGCACCGGTGTGCGCCGGCAGCAGCTGCGGGAGCGGCTGGCGCCCTTCTTCGAGGAGCACGAGGTGCTGCTCACTCCGGCGCTGGCCCGGCGGGGGCCGGCCGCGGCGCAGTGGCACAAGCGGGGCTGGCTGCCGAACCTGCTGGTCAACACCAACTACTCGCCGTTCACGCCGCCGTGGAACCTGACGGGGTGGCCGGCGATGGTGGTGCCGTTCGGGACGCTGCCGTCCGGGTTGCCGGGCGCGGTCCAGCTGGTGGGGCGACCCGGGAGCGAGACGGTGCTGCTGGGGCTGGCGGCTCAGCTGGAGGAGCTGCGCCCCTGGACGCGGACGGCTCCGCTGGGCGTCGTGCAGGAGGGGGCGTAGACCGGCCGCGGATGCCAGGAGGGATCGTGGACCGGCCGCGGGTGCCGACAGGAGTCGTGGACCGGCCGCGGGTGCGTGGGGGCCGGCCGCGCGGTTCCCCGCGCTCCTGAACGGGGCGGTGTCAGAGTGCCCTGTGCATGACGTGCAGGCCCACCCTGCCGTGCGTCGGATGGTCGTAGGCGTCGGGGATCGTACCGATGATCCCGAAGCCCAGGGAGGTCCAGAGCCGCACGGCCGGGTTGGTCTCCACGACCGCGTTGAAGACCATGGCCCGGTAGCCGTCGGCCTCGGCCGTGCGCAGGATGTGCTCGGCCAGGGACCGGCCGATGCCCTGACCGGTGCGGTCCGGATCGACCATGAAACCGGCGTTGGCCACGGCGTTCGCGGGACCGCCGTAGTTCGGACCGACGTAGGCGGAGCCGGCCACGGCACCCGAGGCGTCCTCGGCGACGAACACGCGCTTGCCCGGCGCCATCCACAGGGCGCGGGCATCCTCCTGCGAGGTGTCCGGGTCCCAGGTGTACGTCTCGCCCGCGGCGACGATGCGGTGCCAGAAAGGCCAGATCCGCGGCCAGTCGCCGGCCGAGGCTTCCCTGATCGTCGTCATGCGCACGAGTCTGCCACGGCCGTACGGACCGCGATCTCCCGGCCCGTACGGGCACGGCCCGGGTCCGCCGATCGCCGCGGGGCGGCTGCGGCGGGCCCGGACAGGCGGTTCAGTCCACGCTGGGCAGGATGTGCGGCTCGGCGAGGTCGTCCTCGTAGCCCGCCAGCCGGATGGGGGCGGACCTGGCCCACACGTCCAGGCTGCCGAGCTTCTCCGCCCGGCCTGCGAGCTTCGTACGTTCCTTGGGGCCCTGTTCGAGATTCGTCTTCTCCGGTGTCACCGCGCACTCCTTATGTGTCGGGTCACCCTCGGGGCGTGCGGGACCACTCTGCCGTCGGTCCCTCGACGCCCGCTCGGGTCTGTGTACAGGCACTGCGGACGCGGTGGCGCCGGTCGACTCTCATGAGAGCAGGCCGTGGTGACCGGCATGTCCCGGGACGGACCGTGGGTGTGGGTGGAACCCGCAAGAGCTGTCCGTCCCGTACAGGGTAACCAAATGAGCGGGCCGTTGCTCGATGGGGCTGAAAACAAGGTGTAACGGTCTGAAGTCGTACGGTGTCCGCACAGCCCCGTACGGCCGCTTCTCCGCCCTGTTCCACCCGGTTGTCCACAGGCGGGGATCCACCCGTCCGGCCCTGTGCCACCATGATCAGCGTTGCACTGTCCATGTGAAGGAGTCCGACATGGCCGCCCAGAAGGTACGCGGTGTCATCGCCCCCGGCAAGAACGAGCCGGTGCAGATCCGGACGATCATCGTCCCGGACCCGGGACCCGGCGAGGCCGTGGTGAAGGTGCAGGCCTGCGGGGTCTGCCACACCGATCTGCACTACAAGCAGGGCGGCATCAGCGACGACTACCCGTTCCTGCTCGGCCACGAGGCGGCGGGCGTCGTCGAGTCGGTCGGCGAGGGCGTCACCGACGTGGCCCCCGGCGACTTCGTGGTCCTCAACTGGCGTGCGGTCTGCGGCCAGTGCCGGGCCTGTCTGCGCGGCCGCCCCTGGTACTGCTTCGACACGCACAACGCGAAGCAGAGGATGACCCTGGAGGACGGCACCGAGCTCTCCCCCGCCCTGGGCATCGGCGCCTTCGCCGAGAAGACCCTGGTCGCGGCGGGCCAGTGCACCAAGGTCGACCCGTCCGTGTCCCCGGCGGTCGCGGGCCTGCTCGGCTGCGGCGTGATGGCCGGCATCGGAGCGGCCATCAACACCGGCGGCGTGGGCCGCGGCGACTCGGTGGCCGTCATCGGCTGCGGCGGCGTGGGCGACGCGGCGATCGCCGGCGCGAACCTCGCGGGCGCGGCGAAGATCATCGCCGTCGACATCGACGACCGCAAGCTCGAGAAGGCGCGCACGATGGGCGCCACCCACACCGTCAACTCCAAGGAGACGGACCCCGTGGCGGCGATCCGCGAGCTGACCGGCGGTTTCGGCGCCGACGTCGTCATCGAGGCGGTCGGCCGCCCGGAGACGTACAAGCAGGCCTTCTACGCCCGCGACCTGGCGGGCACGGTGGTCCTGGTCGGTGTCCCCACCCCGGAGATGAAGCTCGAACTGCCGCTGCTGGACGTCTTCGGCCGCGGCGGCAGCCTGAAGTCCTCCTGGTACGGCGACTGCCTGCCCTCGCGTGACTTCCCCATGCTGATCGACCTGCACCAGCAGGGCCGGCTGGACCTGGCGGCGTTCGTGACGGAGACCATCGCCCTCAACGAGGTCGAGCAGGCCTTCGACCGCATGCACGAGGGCGACGTACTGCGTTCGGTGGTGGAGCTGTGACGACCGCCCGCATCGAGCACCTGGTCACCTCGGGCACGTTCAGCCTGGACGGCGGCACCTGGGACGTCGACAACAACGTATGGATCGTCGGCGACGACACGGAGGCCGTGGTCATCGACGCGGCGCACGACGCCGACGCCATCGCCGAGGCGCTCGGCGACCGCACGCTGCGCGCGATCATCTGCACGCACGCGCACAACGACCACATCGACGCGGCCCCGGCGCTGGCGGCCCGCACCGGGGCACCGGTCCTGCTCCACCCGGACGACCTCCCGCTATGGAAGCAGACGCACCCGGACCGCCTGCCGGACGGCGAGCTGTCCGACGGCGAGCGGCTCTCCGTGGCGGGCGTGGAGCTGACCGTGCTGCACACTCCCGGGCACGCGCCCGGGGCGGTGTGCCTCTACGCGCCGGAGCTGGGCGCCGTCTTCACCGGTGACACCCTGTTCCAGGGCGGGCCGGGCGCGACGGGCCGGTCGTTCTCGCACTTCCCGACGATCGTGGAGTCGATCAGGACCCGCCTGCTCGGCCTGCCCGCCGGGACGGTGGTCCGCACCGGCCACGGCGACCCGACGACGATCGGCGCCGAGGCCCCGCACCTCCAGGAGTGGATCGACCGGGGGCACTGAGCGGGACGGGGGGGGGCGCAGTTCGGTTCCCGTTGGCCCGGTCGAAATCTGGTCATGATCTGCTGGCGCGAGACGACGGCCTTTCTCGCCCGCAGGGAGGACTGGCGCATGGAACTGCGCAGTGTCGAAGAGCTGATGGATCTGCTGCACGCCTGCCGGGGGTCCCGGGGCGGCGCCTGCCCCGGCGGCGCCCCGGTCGATCTGCACGAGCACGCGCTGCAGACCGCAGCGCTGCTGCGCCGCAGCCGCCCCGCGGACAAAGAACTGCAGGTGGCGGGCCTGGTGCACGTCGTCGGGCAGCTGCTGCGGCCGGATGGCCCGGCGGGTCGCGCCCGCCACGCGGCCGGTGCGGTCGGCCCGCTGCTCGGCGAGCGGGTCGCCTCCCTCGTCCGCCTGCACGGGCTGCACGGGGAGGACCGGGGCGGCCGGGCGCACGACCCGGCCCTGGACGATCCAGCCCTGGACGATCCGGCTCTGGACGACGACCGGGTCGTCGAGGACGTGTTGCTTCTGCGGCAGGCCGACGAGTCCGCCCGCACCGCGGGCCTGGAGGCCGGGGTGCTGGAGGACTGGCGCACGGTGCTGGAACTCGTCTCGTCCCGGCACGCCCGCCTGGGAGCCGTCGACTGACGCCCCGGTCCCCGCCCTGCGGAACCTGTCGCCCGGCGGTTCGCCATGAGACGGTACGCGGATGACGTCGCCGTACGGACTCGAGGGCAGGGCCGCCGTCGTCACCGGGGCCTCGCGCGGGATCGGCCTGGCGGTCGCCGAGGCGTTCGTGGCCGCGGGGGCGCGGGTGTGCCTCACGGCGCGGGACGCCGACGGGCTGCGCCGGGCCGCCGCGGGGCTGGACGCCGTGGCGCTCGCGGGCACCGTCGCCGACCCGGCCCACCTGCGCCGGCTGACCGAGCTGACGATGGACGCGTACGGCCGGATCGACGTGGTGGTGAACAACGCGGCGACCAACCAGCCCTACGGCCCGCTGATGGACGCCGACCCGGACCGCTGGCGCGAGGCGTTCGCGGTCAACGTCGAGGCGCCGCTGCGGCTGGTGCAGTACGCGTGGCGGGCCTGGCTGCGCGAGCACGGCGGCTCGGTCGTGAACATCTGCACCGAGGGCGCGACGCACGTCGGCCCCGATCTCGGCGCCTACGGCACGAGCAAGGCCGCCCTGCTCCATCTGACCCGGCAGCTCGCGGGCGAACTGGCCCCCGGGGTCCGGGTCAACTCGGTCTCCCCCGGCCTCGTGCGCACGGAGATGGCCCGCTTCGTCTAGGAGCCGGCGCAGAAGGCGGCCGCCGCTCTCCCGCTCGGCCGCATCGGCGAGCCCGAGGACATAGCCCGGGCCGTCATCTGGCTGGCCTCGGACGCGGCCCGGTGGATCACGGGCACGGACCTGCTGGTGGACGGCGGGACGAGAGTCCGGCCGGCGCACAGAGCCCCATGAGGGGCGCGGGGAACCGCGCGGCCGGTCCCCGCCGGCCCGCAGTCGGCGAACGAGGCGCCCCTCGCCCCCTGCCCCGCCCGCCTACCACTTACCGGGCGCGTAATCCTTCAGGAAGACCCCGTACAGGTCCTCCCCCTGCTGCCCCCGCACGATCGGGTCGTACACCCGGGCCGCCCCGTCGATCAGGTCGAGCGGCGCGTGGAACCCGGCGTCGGCGAGCCGGATCTTGTCCGGGTGGGGCCGCTCGTCGGTGATCCACCCGGTGTCGACGGCGGTCATCAGGATGCCGTCCTTCTCGAACATCTCCTGCGCACTGGTGCGTGTGAGCATGTTGAGCGCGGCCTTGGCCATGTTGGTGTGCGGGTGACCGGCGCCCTTGTAGCCGCGGTTGAACACCCCCTCCATGGCTGACACGTTCACGATGTACGTCCGCCCGGCCTCGGCGGCGGCCATCGCCCCGCGCAACCGGCTGATGAGGATGAACGGCGCCGTGGAGTTGCACAGCTGCACCTCCAGCAGCTCGACCGGCGTGACCTCCTCGACCGCCTGGATCCAGCTGTTGGTGTCGTGCAGGTCGGGCACGAGCCCGCCCGCGTCGATGGCGGTGCCCGCGGCGATCCGCTCCAGCGACGCGGAGCCGGAGACGAGCGCCAGGTCGGTGACGTCCTGCGCGGTCAGCGCCCCGCCCCCGGCGACCGGGAGCGCGGACACGGCGCCGGAGCCGAAGGTACCGATGACCTCGGCGGGCGGCAGTTCGCCGGCGGGCAGCGGCCCCGACTCGGCGGCGAGCAGCTCGCTGTAGGCGCCCGGCGAGCGGCGTACCGTCTGGGCGGCGTTGTTGATCAGGATGTCGAGCGGGCCCGCGGCGGCGACCGAGTCGGCGAGCGCGACGACCTGGGCGGGGTCGCGCAGGTCGAGACCGACGATCTTCAGCCGGCCGATCCACTCGTCGCTGTCGGGCATGGCCTTGAAGCGGCGGATGGCGTCGTTCGGGAAGCGCGTGGTGATCGTGGTGTGCGCGCCGTCGCGCAGCAGCCTGAGCGCGATGTACATGCCGATCTTGGCGCGGCCGCCGGTGAGCAGCGCGCGCTTGCCGGTGAGGTCGGTGCGCGCGTCGCGGCGGGCCCGGTTCTCGGCGGCGCACTTCTGGCAGAGCTGGTGGTAGAAGAAGTCGACCTCGGTGTACCGGGTCTTGCAGGTGTAGCAGGAGCGCGGGCGCTGGAGCACCCCCGCGATCGCGCCGGCCTCGGTCACGGACGACGGCAGGACGCCCTCGGTCTCGTCGTCGATGCGCTGGGCGGAGCCGGTGGCCGTGGCCTCGGTGACGGCCTTGTCGTGGGCGGTCTTGGCGGCCCTGCGCTCCTGCCGGCGGCGCTGCTTGACCGAGCGGTAGATCCCCGCGGTGGCGCGGCGCACGGCGACGGCGTCGGGGTGGTCGACGTCGATCTTCTCGAGCTCGTCGAGCACGGCGAGGCAGACGGCCAGCCGCTCCGGGTCGATACCGGGGCCGTGGTCGACACCGGGGTCGTGGTCGCCGTCGGACCCGTGGCCGCTGTCGGCACCGGGACCGTACGAGCCGTCCGGGGCCTGTGCCGTGCGCGTGGCGGGGATCGCCACGCTGTCCTCTGTCACCGTCATCGTCGTTGCCGTTCCTCGGGTTCCGCGCGGCGCTCGAACCGCGCTCGCCTACGAAGGCGCAATTTTACGGAGCCCGGGGCGAAGGCTCCAAACCCGTGACGGCCACCGACCGCCCGCGGGCGGCGTGCACACGGTCCCGGCGCCCGCGGCCGGCGGTTCAGGAGGCGCAGGCGGCAGTGAGGTGCGCCACCTCCGCGGTCAGCGCCCCGGCCAGCACGTCGAGGTCGGGGACGGCCTCCGCGTCGGCGACGAGCCCGTAGTGGACGCGTCCGCGGAACGTCGAGACCGCGACCGCGAGGGCCTGGCCGCGGGCCAGCGGGGCGAGCGGGTACACCTCGGTCAGCGGGCAGCCGCCGAGCTTCATGCCGAGGCCGGGCAGCGGCACGCTGGTGACCAGGATGTCGAAGAGCAGCCGGGCCGCCCGGCCGACGACGGGCATGCCGAGCCGGTGGCCGAGCGCCGGGACGTGGTCGGCGAGCAGGGCGACGGCCCCCGCGCCCCGGTGGGGTCCGGCGTCCTTGTTGCGGTCCATGGCCGTACGGACGGCGGCGAGCCGGGCGAGCGGGTCGGGGTCGTCGACGGGGAGCCGCATCAGGTAGCCGGAGAGCCGGTTGCCCTGCGGGTGCGCGGTGCGCGGGCGCCGCCGCGAGACGGGGATCAGGGCCCGGGGCGACACCCCGTCGCTGCTGTCCCCCCGCTCGTCCAGCCAGCGGCGCAGGGCGCCCGCGACGACGGCGATGAGGACGTCGTTGACGGTGCCGCCCACGCTCTTGCGGATGGTGTGGATCTCGTCGAGCTCCACGGCCACGCCCGTGACGCGGCGGGTGCCGGTGGGTTCGGAGACCAGGGCGGCGCAGGAGCGTACGTCCCAGGTGGCGCGGGCGACACAGGCGCCGATGTCGAGGGCCCGGCCCAGGTCGCGGAACGTGCCGCGGACGTGTCCGGGCAGCTTGCGCACGTCGGGGAGGAGGCCGCGCGCGGGCTCCTCGGGGCGTGGGCGGGGTGCGGGCAGGTCCATGGGGTCGAGGACGGCCGCCGCGAGCGTCAGGGCCCGCAGTCCGTCCGCCAGCGCGTGGTGGAACTTGAAGAGCACGGCGAAGGAGGTGCCTTCCGCGCCGGGCACGACGTGGGCCTCCCACAGGGGCCTGTCGCGCTCCAGGGGGCGCTGCATGATCGCGCCGGCGACGGCGTGGAAGTCGGCGGCGGGGGCGTGCAGGCGGACGTGGTCGAGCGGTTCGAAGTCGGGCACGGCCTCGCGGACGGCGCCGCCGAAGGCGGACGGCTGCCAGCTGTCGCGGATGCGCATGCGCAGCCCGGGTACGCCGGCCGCGCGGGCCGCGAGCAGGTCGGCCGCGTGCCGGGCCGCGGCGGGCGAGCCGGTCTCGAAGATCCCGAGTGCCGCGAGGTGCATGGGGTGCTCGGGGGACTCGATGTTCCAGAACGCCAGGTCGAGCGGTGCGAGAAGGTCGGAGTCAAAGGACATCGGATCGGCTCTCGCGTCGACGACGGGTGAGCCAGCAGTCAATCCCGGTCGGTCGATTACGGTCAAGCGCGATCAAGCTACGCACAGTTAACAACGGGTTAAGTCCCGCTCTCGACGAAAGGAGCGGGACCCGGGGACGTACGAGGTGTCCCGGGGTGAGCGACATCACCCCGGGACGCGTTCCGTGAACGCTAGGGCACCTGCTGGCCCTTGCCCAGGGCGATCACGCCCGCCCGGGAGACCGTGTAGAGCTCCTGGTCGCGGTCCGGGTTGACGCCGATGGTCGCACCCGGGGGCACCTGCACGTTCTTGTCCAGGACCGCGCCGCGCACGACCGCGCCCCGGCCGATGTGCACGTTGTCGTGGAGGATCGACCCCTGGACGACGGCTCCGGGGTCGACGACGACACCCGGGGAGAGGACCGAGCGCGTGACCTGGCCGCGGATCAGGCAGCCCGCGCTGATGATCGACTCGCTCGCGATGCCGCCCGCGTTGAACCGCGCCGGCGAGAGCTGGCCCGAGGTGGTGTAGATGGGCCAGCTGCGGTTGAAGAGGTTGAAGGCGGGCCGCTCGGCGATCAGGTCCATGTGGGCGTCGTAGTACGCGTCGAGGGTGCCCACGTCCCGCCAGTAGCCCTGGTCGCGGGTGGTCTCGCCGGGCACGTGGTTGTCGCTGAAGTCGTAGAGCGCGGCCTCGCCGCGGTCGGTGAGCTGGGGCAGGATCGAGCCGCCCATGTCGTGCACCGAGTCCCCGTCCTCGGCGTCCCGCTGGAGGGCCTCGATGAGGGCCTTGGTGGTGAAGATGTAGTTGCCCATGGAGGCGAAGACGCACTCGGGGTCGCCCTGCAGGCCGGGCGGGTCCGCGGGCTTCTCCAGGAACCCCTCCACCGTCTGCCCGTCCGTGCCCGGGGTGATCACGCCGAAGGACGAGGACTCGGATCTCGGCACCCGGATGCCGGCCACGGTCACGCCCGCGCCGCTGTCGATGTGCTGGTTGAGCATCTGACGCGGATCCATGCGGTAGACGTGGTCCGCGCCGAACACGGCCACGTACTCCGGCTGCTCGTCGTACACGAGGTTCAGGGACTGCAGGATCGCGTCCGCGCTGCCCAGGTACCAGCGCGGACCGAGCCGCTGCTGGGCCGGGACGGGCGTCACGTAGTTGCCCAGCAGGCTGGACATCCGCCAGGTCGTCGTGACGTGCCGGTCGAGCGAGTGCGACTTGTACTGCGTCAGGACGCAGATGCGCAGGATGTCGGCATTGACGAGGTTGGACAGCACGAAGTCGACCAGGCGGTACGTACCGCCGAACGTGACCGCTGGTTTCGCCCGGTCCGTGGTGAGGGGCATCAGGCGTTTGCCTTCCCCGCCCGCCAGCACGATCCCGAGCACCGAAGGTCCACCACGACGCATGGCCGCTCCCCTAACCCTCATCGGTCCGAGCCTGCCCACGGGCAGACCGGACTACGCCTGTTTGAGGATCTCCTCGTAGAGCCGGACCGTGCGCCGGGCGACGGCGTCCCAGCCGAACTCCCCCACCGCGCGCCGCCGTCCGGCCTCGCCCATCCGCCGGGCGGCCCCGGCATCACCGAGGACCGAGTCCAGCGCCTGCGCGAGTCCTGTCTCGAAGTCCTCGTCCATGGTCACCAGTACCCCGGTTTCGCCGTCCTCAACGACCTCGGGGATTCCGCCGACCCGCGAGGCGACCACCGGGGTCCCGCAGGCCATCGCCTCCAGGTTGACGATGCCGAGGGGCTCGTAGACCGAGGGGCAGACGAAGACGGCCGCGTGGGTGAGGAGCTGGATGACCTCCGGGCGGGGCAGCATCTGCGGAATCCAGTGCACTCCCTCACGGGCCCGGCTCAGCTCCTCGAACAGGACGCGGAACTCCTGGTCGATCTCGGGGGTGTCGGGCGCGCCCGCGCACAGCACGACCTGGGCGGCCGGGTCGATGTCGCGCACGGCGCGCATCAGCTGCGGTACGCCCTTCTGGCGGGTGATGCGGCCCACGAACAGGACGTACGGCCGGGAGGTGTCGAGGCCGATCCGCTCCAGGACGTCCGTGCCCTGGTCGGGCCGGTAGAGGACCGTGTCGATGCCGTTGTGCACGATGTGGACCTTCGCCGGGTCCAGGGCGGGGTAGCAGCCGAGGATGTCCTCGCGCATGGCCCCGGAGACGGCGATCACGCCGTCGGCGGCCTCGATGGCGGTGCGCTCGGCCCAGCTGGAGAGGGCGTAGCCGCCGCCCAGCTGCTCGGCCTTCCAGGGGCGCAGCGGCTCCAGGGAGTGCGCGGTCATGACGTGCGGGACGCCGTGCAGGAGCTTCGCGAAGTGGCCGGCGAGGTTGGCGTACCAGGTGTGCGAGTGGACCAGCTCGCGGCCCTCCAGGGCGGCGGCCATGGAGAGGTCCACGGAGAAGGTGCGCAACGCGTCGTTGGCGCCGTCGAGCCCGGCCCAGGGCCGGTGCCGGACGGCCCCCTCCGCGGCGCCCTCGCCCCAGCAGTGCACGTCCAGGTCGGTGAGGGGCCTCAGCTCGCGGGCGAGGAACTCGACATGGACCCCCGCACCGCCGTAGACGTCCGGCGGATACTCCCGGGTCAGCAGTCCCACTCGCACCCAAAACCCCCAGATCTCAGCGGTCGATTCCCACATGGTCACCCAGATGCGGCGGTGGGGGAAGACCGTGGAGCCCGCTCGAAGCAGCAGTCGCCGCACACTCCACCACCGGGTACCCGGTAATAGAGACAACAACTGCGCCGGCGGAAGGTTGTTCCGTCCAGGGTGCCGGTGTTCCGCAGGTCGGGGTGGTCGAGGAGCTCGGCGGTCAGGTCGCGGGCACGCTCGGCCAGGTCGGTCCGGCCGTGGCCGACGGCCCAGCGGTCGAGCTGTCGCGCGGCGCCGGCGAGCGCGGAGGCCGCGTTGCCCCACAGCAGTCCCGCGGCCACCGGGTGCCGGGCCCGCAGCGCCGCCGCGAGGGGCTCCAGGTGGCCCTGGTGCACGAGCCGGCGGACCGTCGCGGCGTCACCGGGCAGTGCGCGCACCTCGGACAGCCACAGGTCGTCGGGAGCGCCGCCGTCCGCGTCCCAGCGCAGCAGCCGGGGGTCGAGGTCCGGCACCCGCCCGTGGAGCACGGCCGCGCCCAGCGCGACCGACCACAGCCGGGCGGCGAGCCCCTGCTGGGCGACCGAGACCCCGACGCGCACCTCCGGCGCGCCCAGCGACCCGACGACCTTGCGGACGCGGAAGGCGAGCGGATCGGCCTCGTCCGGAACGCTCCGTGCCGCGCAGGCCGGCGCGGCCGCATAGGCCTGTGCGAGCGTCGGCAGCGGCGGGCGTCCCGTGCGCAGGGCGAAGAAACCCCCGAGGGCGTCTTCGGGAAAACCTCCGGGCGAGGCGAGCCGCCCGAGGTCCGGATCCGGATTCACGCGGACCAGTAGACCAAGCGGGCATAACGGCGGCGCGGGGCGGGTTGTACCTCGTGTCACCCGACTTGGGGAGGACAGGGCCCAAGACGTACTCCATCGGCAGTATGACCCAATGACTGCTCAGGGACGACGACACGGGACCTTTCACAAGGGATCGTCATCACCATGGAAGCCGACCGTTCGCCGCACCGGACGCTCCGCCCGCCGGAGCAGGTCCACCCCACGCAGAGGAGCCACACATGAGCGCGCTCCTGCTGTCCGTGGTGCTCTCCCTCGTCTCCGCCGTCACCTACGCCGGCGGGGCCATCGTGCAGGAACGGGTCGCGGCGACCACGCCCGACCGTACGTACGCCCCCATGCACCAGGCCGCCTGGTGGGCCGCGGTCGGCCTCAACGCCCTCGGCGGTCTGCTGCACGTGGTGGCGCTGGCCTACGGGCCGCTCAGTCTCGTCCAGCCGCTCGGCGCGCTGACCATCGTGTTCGCGCTGCCCATGGCGGCCGTCTTCGTCCGCCGCAGGGCCGGGGCGACCGCCTGGCGCGGTGCGATCATGGCGACGGTCGGCCTGGCCGGGCTGCTGGCACTGGTCGGCACGGCCGACGCGCAGTCCCTGGGCAACACCCAGCGTGTCGTGGTGGGTCTGGTGTCCGGCGGCTCGGTGCTGGCGCTGATGACGGCGGCCCGCGCGGTGCACCGGCACCCGGCCGTGCGCAGCGTGCTGCTGGCCGTGGCGGCGGGTATCGCCTTCGGGATGTCCTCGGTGTTCACGAAGACCGTCGCGGTGGACTGGACGGGAGGCGTCACGCTCGCCGACCTGCCGAGCCTCGCCGTGATCGGTGTCCTGGCGACCGCCGGGATGCTGCTGTCGCAGGCCTCCTACCGGGGCGCCGGTCTCGCGGCCCCGCTGGCCACGCTGACCGTCGTGAACCCGATCGTGGCCGCCGCGGTGGGCCTGACGATGTTCGGTGAGACCTTCCGCCACGGGCAGACGGGCACGATGCTCGCCCTGGCGTGCGGGGTCGTCGCGACGGGCGGTCTGATCCTGCTCACCACGGAGCGGCTCGGCAGCGACGTGGAGCCGGTCGGCGCCCCGGAGCGGCCCGGCACCACGGATCCGGTCGGCACCACGGATCCGCTCGACATCGTAAATCTGCTCGACACCATGAATCCGCTCGGCGGGCCGGACCTGCCCGGCACCGCGGACCTGCCCGGCGGGCCGGAGCGTACGCGGCCGGTTCCGTCCGAGGCCCCGGCGGGCGCCCTGCCGGCCTCCAGGGCGGCGCACGCGCCCGCCGGAGCCACGTCGGCCTCCTTCGCGAAGGCCGCGGTGCTCCCTGAACAGGCCGTCGCCGGGGCACTGCGGGTCAGCGCGGGAGCGGGGGTGCGGGAGAAGGCGCTCTTCGCGTCCGCGGCCGGCGCGCGCGGACACGCGCGGGAAGAAACGTTCACGGGGAGTACCGGGATGCTCGCCTCCGGGCGGGGGCAGGCGCTCGTCCCGCCGCCCGGCTCCAACGGGCCCCCGCCGTCCGGCGGCACGCCGGACGGCCCGGACGCCCCGGACGACGAGACGTCATGGCCCGAAGCCGCCCACTACGGCATCCCGTGCCTGCCCCTGTGGCCGGCCCCGATGATGCGGTCCTGCGTGAAGTCCTGAACGGCGCGCGCCCGCGCCGTCCTCCCGGACACCGGCGGCAGGTGCGCGCGCCCCTGTCAGAGCCTGACGCCGCCCGCGCGCAGATAGGCGACCGGATCCACGTCGCTGCCGAACCCGGGCCCCGTCCGCACCTCGAAGTGCAGATGCGGGCCCGAACTGTTGCCCGTGGAGCCCGAGCGGCCGATGCGCTGCCCGCTCCCCACGCCCTGCCCGGCCTTCACGGAGATCGCGGACAGGTGGGCGTACTGGGTGTAGCGGCCGTCGCCGTGCCGGATCACCACCTCGTAGCCGAAGGAACCGCCCCAGCCCGCGGTGACCACACTGCCCGCCGCGACCGACTTGACGGACGTGCCGGTCGGCACCGGGAAGTCGACGCCGGTGTGGTAGCCCTTCGACCAGGAGGAGCCTGCGGCGTGGTACGGCGTGCCGGTGCCGGCGGCGACCGGTGCGGTGAGGCCGTGCGAGACCGCCTGGGTCTTCTTCGCCGGCTTCGCCTCGGCCTTCTCCTTCTTCGGCGCCTTCTCCCGCTGTGCCGCCTTCTCCTTCTTCGCCGCCTTGCCGGACGACGACGTGGAGGTGCCACTGGTGCCGGGCGCGGCCGTGGTGCGCAGGTCCAGCCGCTGGCCGGGAACGATCAGGTCGGGGTCGGCGCCGACGGTCCTGCGGTTGGTGTCGTACAACTTCCGCCAGCCGCCCGGCACTTCACGGGCCCCCGCGATGCCGGAGAGCGTGTCGCCGTGGACGACCGTGTACATCTCGGCGGTCCCGGCTCGCGACTGGGGTGTGGTCTGCGGCTGTACGTCGGCCTTGTGCTTGCCGGCGCCGGTCGTCCTGGTGGTCCGGGCGGAGGTGCCCGAGGGACTGATGTCGGGGCTGTCGCCGCCGCGGGTGAGCCCCGCCCGCTGGGAGCAGAGGGGCCAGGCGCCGGGGCCCTGGCCCTCCAGGACCTTCTCGGCGACGGCTATCTGCTGGTCCTTGGTCGCGAGGTCGGCGCGGGCCGCGTACGCCCTGCCGCCGTAGGCCTCCCAGGTGGACCGGCTGAACTGGAGCCCTCCGTAGTAGCCGTTGCCGGTGTTGATGCTCCAGTTGTTCGTGGACTCACAGGCGGCGACCTTGTTCCAGGTGTCCACGTCGGCAGCGTTCGCGACGCCGGTGCCGATGAGCGGTATCGCCATTCCGGCACCGCCCACCGTGACCGTGAGCGACGCGCGATTGATCCTGCTGGGCTGATACCGGCGGTGCCGACCGCGGCGTACGGCCATGAAGGTGCCCCCTCGACAAGCGTCAGGAGCGGCAAAAGTAAACGCTGTTAACAGGCCATGACAAGAGGGCAATCAGCCGCCTCATCCCGCCAAGTGACCAGGAATGCACCTTCGTTCCCCGCTGTCGGCGTGTATGCCGGGGGCAGGTGTGACGGCGGAGTTCGCCCGCGCACTGAGGCAGGGACGCGTCTTCTGCGTACACATCACCGGCAAGGCAGGATGTGCGGCCGGCGAACCGGCACGTCAGGATGGGCAGGCGGGCAATACTGGCGGGCAGGACCGGCACACCGATTCAGGATCTTAGGAGCCAAACCGTATGAGCAACTCAGCGCAGATCGGCGTCACGGGACTCGCGGTGATGGGGCGCAATCTCGCCCGTAACTTCGCGCGGAACGGATACACGGTCGCTCTGCACAACCGGACGGCGGCGCGTACGCACGCGCTGGTGGAGGAGTTCGGCAGCGAGGGCGAGTTCGTCGCGACGGAGACGGCCAAGGAGTTCGTGGCCGCGCTCGAGCGGCCCCGCCGCCTGGTGATCATGGTGAAGGCCGGTGAGCCGACCGACGCGGTGATCCAGGAGTTCGCCCCGCTCCTGGAGCCCGGCGACATGATCATCGACGGGGGTAACGCCCACTTCGCGGACACCCGGCGCCGGGAGCGCGAGCTGCGCGAGCAGGGCATCCACTTCGTCGGCGCGGGCATCTCCGGCGGTGAGGAGGGCGCGCTCAACGGCCCGAGCATCATGCCCGGCGGTCCGGCCGAGTCCTTCGAGTCCCTCGGCCCGATGCTGGAGAAGATCTCCGCGAAGGCCGAGGACGGCGCGCCGTGCGTCACGCACGTCGGTCCCGACGGCGCCGGACACTTCGTCAAGATGGTGCACAACGGCATCGAGTACGCCGACATGCAGCTGATCGGCGAGGCGTACCAGTTGCTGCGTGACGTGGCCGGCTACTCCCCCGCGCAGATCGCCGACATCTTCCGCACCTGGAACACCGGGCGGCTCGACTCGTACCTGATCGAGATCACCGCCGAGGTCCTGTCGCACGTGGACGAGGCGACGGGCAAGCCGTTCGTGGACGTGGTCCAGGACCAGGCCGAGCAGAAGGGCACGGGCCGCTGGACCGTGCAGATCGCGCTGGACCTGGGCGTGCCGGTGTCGGGCATCGCCGAGGCGGTCTTCGCCCGGTCCCTGTCGGGCCACAGCGCGCTGCGCGAGGCGTCCCGCGGGCTCGCCGGGCCGACGGCGAGCAAGCTGGGCGAGTCCGAGGCGGCGGCCTTCGCCGACCAGGTGGAACAGGCGCTGTACGCGTCGAAGATCGTGTCGTACACGCAGGGCTTCCACGAGGTCTCGGCCGGCAGCGCCGAGTACGACTGGAACATCGACCTGGGCGCGGTCGCCTCGATCTGGCGCGGGGGCTGCATCATCCGGGCGGCGTTCCTCGACCGGATCCGGTCCGCCTACGACGCACGCGCGGACCTGCCGAGCCTGCTCTCCGACGACACGTTCGCCCAGGAGATCGCGGCGGCGCAGGACGACTGGCGCGCGGTGCTCGTGTCCGCCGTGCGGCAGGGGGTGCCGACGCCCGGGTTCGCGGCGGCGCTGGCGTACTACGACGCGCTGCGTGCGGAGCGGCTGCCCGCGGCGCTCACGCAGGGGCAGCGGGACTTCTTCGGGGCGCACACGTACCGGCGTACCGACCGGGAGGGGTCGTTCCACACCCTGTGGGGCGGCGACCGGTCCGAGATCTCCGGCTGAGGGCCGAGGCCGAGAAGGCGGCGGGCCGGTGAGGACATGTCCTCACCGGCCCGCCGCCTTCTTCCACCGTCCTAGCCCAAGGGGCCCGGCTGGGGTTCCGGGGCCGGGGTCGGGTCGGGGCCGGGAGCCGGCCTCGGGGGCGGCTGCGGCACCGGGCTCGGGGACGGGCCGGGCGTCGGGTCGGGCGCCGGTACGGGGTCCGGGAACGGCTGCGGGCGGTCGGGGCCCGGTCCGGGCGTGGGGTCCGGTCGCACGGGGTCGGGGAACGGATGCGTCATCTTGTCCTCCAGCCATAGGGATCATCGACTCTGGACTTCTCCCCCGCCTACCCGGACCCGTCGCCTCCACTCACCCCCTCGCGGGACGAACGGGGTCCAGCTGGCCCCGTCGAAGACACCGGGAAGCGTGCGATCAGCCCTGACCGGCACGCGTTGCCCGGGCTGGTCGCCGGGGGGGGCGGCCCCGGCGACCGGCCGGTCAGAAACGGTCGGGGTGAGCGGCGAGCCAGGCCTTCGCCGCGTCGAGCAGCGCGGGATCCGCCACCGGCGCCACGTCCGGATGCCGCTCGGCCCACGAGATGACGTACGGGCACAGCGGAGCGACCGGCACCCCTTCACGCTCCGAGATCGCGTACAGCTCGCGGGCGAGCGAGCCCGCGATCCCCTTGCCCTCGTGCGCGGGCTCGACCACCGTGTGGACCGGGACGAGTGCCCGGCCGGGGCTTTCGAGCACGAAGTACGCGATGCGGCCGGCCACCTCGTCACCCGCGTACGCCTCCAGGCGGCCGCCCGCCCGGTCGTCACGGATCGTGATGTCACTCATGAGCTCTCCTCGCGGGGATGCGGGCAGGTGATCAGGCCGGAGCCGGAACGGACCGCGGGCTGCGCTCCTGGTCCGAACCCGGAACCGGCTCGGACGGATCCGTACCGAGCGTCACGATCCGGTTGTCACCGTCCACGTGCACGACCCGCGGCCGCAGCGCACGGGCCTCGGCGTCGGAGACCTGAGCGTAACTGATGATGATCACCAGATCCCCGGGGTGCACGAGGTGGGCCGCCGCCCCGTTGACACCGACGACGCCGGACCCGCGCTCCCCCTCGATGACGTACGTCTCGAGGCGGGCGCCGTTGGTGATGTCGACGATGTGGACCAGCTCGCCGGGCAGCAGGTCGGCGGCATCGAGAAGGTCGGCGTCGATGGTCACGGATCCGACGTAGTGCAGGTCGGCCTGAGTGACGGTGGCGCGGTGGATTTTGGACTTGAACATGGTGCGCAGCATGGAGGGACTCCTGAACCTAAGCTCCCTGCCTGCGTTATTGCAGGTCAAGGGCGTTTCCCACTTTACAACGCGTCGGACGTTCGGACAGCTTCCCCCAGGTTTTCCAGGACTCACGCCGACCACACCTATGAAGGTCGAGCCGAGCGTCGGACAGGTGGTGAACCCCTCGTCGTTGACGTCCGCGTAGACGCCGACGGCTTGTTCGAAGCGGGTGACGGCCAGGACGGCGTGGAGAGCGTCCAGGCCGGCGGTCCGGATGGTGCGCCCGTAGGCATCGCGTTCGGGTGCCGGTGACGAGATGCGCTGCCGGGCCTGTTCCCTACGCCCTGGCAGACTCGGCGTCACCCGCGGGAGTCCGCCGAGAGGAAGACGAAGGTCGCGCCCTCGAGGAGCTCGAGGTTGCCCTCGTCCAGATACCGCTGGCAGGCTGCGGCACCGGACCGGGGACGAACGGGCACCGATCAGTTCGGGAGGCCAGGACTACGCGCCCGTCCGAAGTGTCCTGAGCCGCCGATTCCGCTGTCCCGGGAATCTCAAGACCCCCGACAGAGTCGTTCACTGTCTCGGGCCCGGGTGACGGTCGAGCGCGGCCCTGCCCACTCAAACGCTGGCGCATCCTCCGCAAGGCACGATGCAGTCCGAATCGAATGACGTCAATCGCGGCAGCCGTCTCACCCTGGAGCGGCAACGATGAAAGAGCTCACTTCTTGCACCGAAAAGCGAGAAACAAACCCCGGACGGGAGGCCTGCCATCCTGAATCAGGACAGCAGGCCTCCCGTCTCGAAAAAGGCACTTCCGACTTCAGGACCTCGGCTGCTCAGCCGGGAACGTTGACGCCCACAGTGTAAGAGCCCGCGATATCGGCGCTGACCTGGATCCTGTAGCCACTGATCGGCCCTTCGTACGAAAGGGTCTTGTCAGATGTTCCTGCCGCCGCGGTGGCCACGGTCTGCGTGCCGCCAGGAACGAAGCGCTGCAGCGTCAAGCCGTAGTCACTGCCGTCCGGGCCGTCGAGGCAGACTTCGACCGTGCCCTGTTCCAGGGATACGACGTACTGCCAGGGTATCGACGTTTTACCCTCATTCACATGAAGGGTCGCAACATATTCATACCCTGAGCAGTCCGGCGTCGCAGCAACGGCCGGCTGTGCAATAGCGGCTGTCCCCACGATCAAACCCGCCGCGATGACCACAGCGCTCATCCGGTTCTTTCTCATATCACTCCTTTATCGACCACCAGCCAGACCTGAGGTTTGTAGCACACCGACACGGAGGCTGCCAACGCCAAACTTGACCGCCACCTGGGATTGATAGGCTTTCGACAGGAAGCCTCATGGCTCCATATGTACCGTAACGCCGTACAGATATGCGCGAGCCGGACCTCCAGGGCCATTTAACCCATATTTCCACAGATGTCCATCTTGAATATCTCGCGCTTACCCCTCTCCCCGCAGCACGCACACGCGCAAAGGGAAATGGGAAAATTTTGATCGACTCCCCGACCGGAAGCACGGTTCAATTACGGAACTCGTGCCGTGCGCGTTGTGCGGACCTCTGCGGCGTGGGGACGGTGAGACGGCAGCAAGGAGTTCCAAGAGGACGCCGTGCGGGTCGCACGCGCCCATGAGCCCGGCGTCACGCTGGAGCAGATTGCCGCGGCCTTCGGGGTCCATCCGTCGCATTGCCGAAGTGGCTGCGCCGCGGCGACACCGATGAGGGTGCCGGCCACGTAGGTGTAGGCGTAGGCATGGTTGTCGTCCATGTGGCCGTCCTCGCGGGCAAGGTGCTCCGGCGGTCAAGCGGCTGTCCGGATGAGGACGGCGGCGAGGTGGAGTGCGGTCTGGCAGGCGACGGCGAGCTTGCCCGCTCGTACGGCCAGGCCGCACCCTTGCTCGAGTCGGTTGACGCACCGTTCGACAGCGTTGCGCTGCGTGTACGCCTCGGCGTCGGAGGACGGTGGTCGACCTCCGACGCGGCCTCGCCACAGCCGGTGGCCGACCTGGCCGGACGGCTGGGGGATGACGGCGCGGATTCCGCGTCGCCGGAGGTGATCGCGGATCGCGGCGATCATCTACGTGCCGGTCGCGGCTGCGCTTGGCGCGCGGCGAACGCCCGGAAGTAGCCAAGCGGCCCACAACGTCGCAGGGCGCAGGTCTGCGCGGTCACCGGCGCGCTGGGCGCTCAGCTCGGTCGTGGGTCGCGCTCAGCAGGGCTCGCCAGCGCGGTAGTTCGGTGAACGGCACGACCAGGCACAGGACGGTCACCGTTGCGGCGATCCACGTCCCCCACAGTGCCCACGCAGACGCTGCCGCCGCCACCAGATGGAGCACGACCAGCAGGATGGTGACGATGCCCGGCACCGCGACGGGTGGTTCTGCGCCGGGCCGGTCGCCCGGGGTGCTGAAGACGGCGGGCAGCCCGATCAGCAGCACGACGGCGCCGATCGCCAGCGGGATGGAGTACGACCACAGGGCCCAGGGGGTGCACACCCAAGCGGTCACCTCGGCGGCCACGCGCACGCCGCCTCGGAGGTAGTCGTGCCCCGGCGGCCGTTGCGTCTTGGTCCTCACGGTGCTTGATGCCTGTGGGGTGGACGGGGAGGGATCGGTGGCGGCCATGTCATCCTTCGGAGGCGCGGTCAGGAGGGTCGGCCTCAAGGCCGGCGATCAGGGTGTCGACGAGGAAGTGGAAACTGCGCGTGACGTCACGGGGCATCTGGAAGCCGTCGGTGCCCTCGAGGGTGACGAACCCGTGAAGCGCTGATCGCATGGCCCGCGCGGAGTCGACCACGCGCGCCTCGGGCAGGCCGAAACCGGCGAGGACGTCGAGCAGAATCTGCAACGCCTCTTCGCTGACGCGGCGGTCCTCCTCGTCACCGGCCGCCGGAGCGGGGACGGTGGCGGCATAGCGGCCGGGATGCTTCAGGGCCCAGTGGCGATAACTGTCGGCGAACGCCCGGACCGCGTCCGGACCGGAGCGGCCGACGGACTCCCGGGCCAGCTGATGGGCGAATTCGCGCTTGGCCTGGACGGAGATGCCGTGCCGCAGTTCGTGCAGGGAGGCGACGTGCTTGTACAGGGACGGCGGCCGTACGCCGAGTCTGTTGGCCAGCAGACCCATGGTCAGGCCCGCCAGACCGACCTCGTCGGCGAGCTCCGCTCCCGCCGCGACGACGGCTTTTGTATCAAGACCTGCCCTAGGCACGGGCGTGTGCTTCCAGGAAGGCCAGCACCAGGGACACCGTCTCCTCGGGGTACTGGTCGTGCGGGTAGTGGCCGGCCCCCTCGACCATCACGAGCTCTCCGACACCGGCCGGCATCGCGGCCACGATCGCCTCGCCCTCGGCGCGCGGATCGACCCAGTCGGGGTCCAGCGAACCCATCACGATCAGGGCAGGGCACCCTACGTTGCCCAACTGGGCGCCGGCGTCGGTCGGCGCCGACTGCCCCATCTTCTTCAACGCCCCCATCCGGCCCGGCTCGCCCAGCATCGCCCGGATGCCGGCCAGCCGGTCGGCCCAGTCGGCCGGCTTGCGGCCCGGGTAGGCGTGGTCGAGATAGCGGGACCACAGTCCCACGCTGCCGAACAGGGCGGCGCCGAGCAGCCGGAAGGCACCCTTGCGGTAATTCTTCGAGCGGAAGTCGCCGAGCTTGATCGACTGCGCGCGAGTGAAGGGGCCCAGCTCGATGATGCCCCTGACCAGCGCGGAATCCTGGGCCGCCGCGATGGTGGCGGCGCCGCCGGAGATCGAGTGGCCGACCAGGACGGCCGGGCCGCCGTCGATGTGGCGGATCACCGCGAGCAGATCGCCCGCGATGTCGGTGCGCGAGTAGGAAGGCCATTGCGCGCTCGACTCGCCACAGCCCCGCAGGTCGACCGCGGCCACTCGATACCCCGCCGCCACCAGACGCGGCACGACGAACCTGTACGCCGCACGACTGTCCCCTATGCCGTGGGCCAGGACGACCAGCGGGCCCTCCCCAGCGGCCTCATAAGCGATGGTGCCGCCCGGGACGGAGACAAACTCAGTCATGACATCTCCCTGCTCGTTAAGTGCAATAGCTACAAGCTAATGCGACTAGCTAGAAGCTAATCGTGATAGCCGCGAGTGTCAACTCTGTCCGGGCGTCAGGTGAGGGCGAGGGGGAAGGTCCAGCTCAGTTCAGGGTGGAGCGGCAGGGGAACGAGCCGACGCGCAGCCCGGCCGGGCCCGCATCGTCGTCACGTCGTCGCCCTCGGCCACGGGCATCAGCGGGGGGGGTGGGGGCGATGCGGGAGATCCACCGACCGGATTCGCAGGCGCGGGCGCGGCGGTTGGACCGAAGGGCCACCTCGTTCGTCCACGTGTCGTCCGGTGCCCGGTGCCCGGTGCGGGTAGAGGTCGACCGCGCCCTTCTGTGGGTGTACCGCCGGGCAGACATGGCTCGTGTCGGTGTCGACGAAGGGTGCGTGGACGGGCGGCTTGCCGGCCAGTTGATGGCGTTCGCCCTGGTGGAAGCGCTCTTCCAAGACGCGTACCTCATGGGGCGGGACGCGGCGCAGTCCGGTTTTGTAACCGCTGACGGCGGGGCCTGGGCGTAAACGGCTTTGATACGGCGGTCGGTGGCCCCTCGCCGGTCCGCGATCTGCTGGTAGGGGTCGATGTCCTGGCGCGGTGTGCCGCCGCTGTCGCCGAAGTCGCGATGGCCGTGGAGGAGAACCGCGTAGCCGGCCTCGCCGAAGCGGCGGGCTGTGCGCTCGATGCCGTGAGGGCGGGTGCCGCCGAAACCGTGGGCCATGGTGATGGCGGACGACGGTCTTTCGGTGCTCTCGGGAAGAAACAGCCAGGCGGTTTGGCTGTCACCGGACCGATCGCATCGGGAGGGCCTGCGCGGTGGGGTGCATCACCAGGAAGTCTGCGGGTCCTGCTTCGTCGCGCGCCATGATGTCCGCGACGCCGACCGGCGCCGGCTCGATCAAGTCGGCACGGCCGGTGGCCCGGCGCACCCGGGCGAGCGCCAGGACGATGCCGGGCGTGCCGTGCCAGATGGGGTGCAGACGGGCGTCGGTGCCCGGGCGGTGGGCCCGCCGGACGCCGGCCGGGGTGTGCTCCGCGGTGTGCGGGTACCGCTCCAGGGCGGGGACGGCCGGTTCGGCGGCGCCGCGTCACTCGCGCAGAGCCGTGATCCGCTGCCGCAGCGCCACGAGCGGATGAGCGGATGAGCGGGAGGGAGGTCCGGGACGTTGGCGGTGGCTATCGCCTTTCCGGCGTGGTCGCCGCTCGCAACGGCCGGGGCGGTCAGCGACCGTGCCGTTCCCGCGCACGGGGTCGAACCCAGCCAGGCCGCGTCGGCCACGCGCATCGGTGACCGCAGCCGCCCCCAGGGGGTTCGGGCACGGGGAGCGTCACCAGAGGCTTGCTTCCGGCCGTGCGGCGGCCGCGGCCGTGGCGGCCGAAGCCAGTGGGTCGCGGACCGGGCGGCCGAGGAGATCGGCGAGATCGGGAGCGGTGCCGTCCAGGAAGCCGTGCCGGACGGCCGAGGCGATCGACACGAGCATGGGCGGCTGGAACGGCAGCAGCCCCGGGCTCTCGTCCAGGAGCCTGCGCCGGTACTCCCCCAGGCCGATGGTGCGGTGCGCAACCCCCAGCCTGTCAGCCAGCTGACCCGCCGTGATCGGCGTGCCGACCAACTCATGGACCCGGCCGCGGTGTCGGGCCGGGTTCGCCGCGACGGCAGCCGCGGCGTCGGCGAGGTCCTCCCGCGCGACCGCCGCCAGGGCGCCGTCCCCGAAGGCGGACTCCACCCCCTCGCCGGCCCATGTCAGCAGGCCGCCGAAGAGTTCGGCGTACAAGCCGTTGCGCAGGATCGTCCAGTGAAGTCCGCTCGCCCGGATCAGGCGCTCGGTGGCCCGATGCGCCAGCGCGAACCCGAGATGGTCACCGGCCGTGGTCAGGCTCGTGTAGACGACGTGGTCGACACCGTCGCGCACGGCGGCGTCCAGGACCGCCGCGTGCCGTCCGACGACCTGATCGTCCTCCGCGTACCCGGCGGAGATCAGCACCAGGGTCGACACCCCGGCGAGGTCGAGGCTCGTGCGGTCGTCGAAGTCGAGGTGTCTCGTCCCCGGCCCCGGCGTGCGGCTGCCGCCCGTCGCGGCGACGCCACCGGCACGCAGCGCCGCCAGGGTGGCCGAGCCGAGGTTCCCGTTGGTTCCCGTCACCAAGATCATGCCCATCACAGTCCTCCGTCGTGGTTCTCGTCGGTCACTACGCTTGATCCTTGATCGCACGCCCACCGGCCACAAGAAGGCAGTTCGATGTCACTCACGCACACCGCGGTAACCACCCCCGCCGCTCTCGACCCCTGTGGCCTCGAAGAGCACCCCGACTGCGGCATACGTGACGTGCTGGACCGCATCGGCGACAAGTGGTCGGTGCTGGTGATCGTCGAACTCGCGGGCGGGCCACGGCGCTTCCGGGAGCTGCAGCGCGCCGTCGAGGGCATCTCCCAGCGCATGCTCACCCTCACCGTCCGCAGGCTCGAACGGGACGGCCTCGTGCTGCGCACCGTCTATCCGACGGTCCCGGCCCAGGTCGACTACCGCCTGACCGGGACAGGAGCCGACCTGACGCACCTGGTCAAGGCGCTCGCCGACTGGTCCCTCGCGCACCGTGCCGACATCGCCGAAGCACGGCAGTCGTACGACCGGATCCACCCCGACCACGACATCCGCTGACGCGGGGCGCCGTCACCGGGACGCGGCGGGGCGGCGGGGCGGCGGGGCGCACCTCCAGGTGCCGACGCGAGGGCGTCGTCCCGCGATGTGGGGGTCCCGCCCTGCGGCCGGTCGGGGTGGCGGAGGATCCCGGTGCGCGGCGGGGCGCCGCCCGGGAGACCGATCTCGTCGGCGATGGTCAGGGCCCGGACCCGGGCCCTGGTCCAGGCGGCGCGGGCGGCGTCCGGGTCCGCCGCGGCGTGGTGGGCGTGGCCGAGGGTCTCTCGGTGATCACCGCGGTCCGCGGAGATTCTGCCGAGGTGTTTGTGGATCCGGGTCCGGGCGGTGTGGTCGCCGAACTCCTCGGTCAGGTCCACGCCACGGCCGCCGCGCCGCCGACGGTCCCGGGCGGCCGGGCCCCGCAGTCAGCCGCGCATGCACGGCCCGGCTCAATCACGGAAGCGCCGCATCCTTGGATCCCGCTCGAAACACCGATCACCCGCGCTCGGGCGAAAGGACGCCCTCGTACCTGCAGGATGGCCGGCCGGGGACTTGGCCGACGTCCGGGAGCGGGCGGCAGGTCGGGGAGTGAGCGGCCCGGTCACCGGGTGGGGCCCGGTCACCAGGTGACGGAACGCGGGGTGGTGGGAGTCAGTCGGTGGGGTTGAGGCCGAGGGCGATGTCGAGGAGGGTGCCGAGCTGGTCGAGCTGGTCGGGGGTGAGGGCACTGAACGAGGTCGCGGTGAGGGCGTCGAGCGCGGTCCGGCCCTCGGCCAGCAGCCGTGCGCCTTCCTCGGTGAGCCGGTGGCGGACGGCACGCCCGGGGCCCGGTACCCGTTCGATCAGGCCGCGGTCGGCCATGCGGGTGGCCAGCGATCCGAAGGACTGATCGGTCTGGAAGGTCAGCACGGCCAGGTCGTGCAGCGAGGCGTCGGGCTTGGCGTGCAGGTGCCGCAGGGTGTCCCACTGGACCAGCGACAGGCCGAGCGGAGCCAGCGCCTGGCTGGCGGCGCGGTGGTGGCGGTGCTGGAGACGCTTGACGGCCAGGCCGACTTCGGAGGGTTTGCGCATGGCCCAAGTCTACGTCCAATCCAAGGTTGCTTAGATACGAGACTTGATCTAAGCTTCCTTATATAAGGAAGCTGACCAACCGAGAAGATGTGAAGACGATGAGCGCCCCCGTTCCCGCAGGTTCCCTCCGTCCCACCCGCACCTGCGGCTACACCGTCGCGTCCCCCACCGGGCCGGTCGAGGTGACCGTCCAGGACCGCGACCGCACCCGCCCCTTCCTGCTCCTGCACGGCGGCGGCGGCATCCCCACCATGACCGGCTTCGCCGATCTGCTCACCGAGCGCGCCCACGCCCGGGTGCTGCTGCCGACCCACCCCGGATTCGGCGGCACCCCCAAGGCCGACGGCCTCACCGACGTCACCGCGCTGGCCCGCGCATACGTCGCGCTGCTGGAGGAGCTGGACCTCACCGACGTCACCGTTGTCGGCAACTCCTTCGGCGGCTGGCTCGCCGCCGAGATCGCCCTGCAGGAGAGCCCGCGCGTCAGCGGCGCCGTCATCGTCGACGGCATCGGCATCGAGGTGGACGGCCACCCCGTCACCAGCCTCGCCGGCATGACACCGCAGCAGATCAGCACCCACTCCTTCCACGACCCGCGCAAGGCACCCGTTCCGCCCGCCGGCCAGGCCGGACCGAGCCCCGACCTCCAGGCCCTGATCGGCTACACGGGCCCCACGATGTCCGACCCGACGCTCATCGACCGGCTGGCCGACCTCCACCTGCCCGTCCACGTCATCTGGGGCGAGAGCGACGGCATCGTCACCCCCGACTACGGCCGCGCCTACGCCGCCGCCATCCCCTACGCCGCCTTCACCCTGCTGCCCCGCACCGGCCACCTCCCGCAGGTGGAGACCCCCGAGGAACTCCTCGGCGCCATCCTCGACATCGATCTCGGCGCCTGACCCACCCGGACAACCGGCCACCCCCCAAAAAAAGCAGGAGAAACCATGAACACCCCCCTTGCCGTGACCCGGATCGGGCACGCCTGCCAGCTGATCGAGATCGGCGAGACCCGGATCCTCACCGACCCCTGGTTCACCGAGACCGCCACCTACCACCCGGGCGAACAGCTCGCCACGACCGTCGCCGGCCTCGGCCGGATCGACGCCGTCGTCGTCAGCCACGAGCACTACGACCACTGCGACCTCGACGCCCTGCTCGACGGCGGCTTCGACCTCTCCGTCCCGCTGATCGGCCCGGGCACCGTCGCAGCCATCGCCCGCGACAAGGGCTTCCGTGACGTCCGTGCCATCGAGGCATGGGAGGCGACGACCGTCGGCCCCCTGGTGGTAACCGCGACCCCCGGCGAGCACGGCGTCCACGAGGTGACCTTCGTCCTCCAGGCCGAAGGCCGCACCGTCTTCTTCGGCGGCGACTCGCTTCGCGTCCCCGAACTCGACACCATCCCCGACCGGATCGGCCCCGTCGACCTCACCATCCTGCCGACCAACGGCCTGTGCGTCCGCCCGGCCGACATGCGGCAGTTCGTCATGGACGCCGAACAAGCCGCCGGCCTGACCGCGGTGCTGCGCCCCACCCTGGCGATCCCGCACCACTACTCCTTCCACAGCGGCCGCCTCGGCGACCGGATGATGACCAAGACCGACTCCGACCCCCGCCACTACGCCGACGCCGTCGCCCGCCTCGCCCCCGACATCGAGGTCCGCATCGTCCTCACCGGCGAGCGCGTACAGGTCCGCTGAGCCCCGACGAGCAGCACCTGCCCATGCTCCCGGCCGACCTGTCGGCCGGGAGCAGCCCATGATCGCCAACGTCCGTGCGCCGCCCGGAGCTGAGTGAGTGGCTCCACCGCCGGTCACGACCGCCGGTTACGACTGGGGCGGCGCACGGCGCTGCGGGCCCTCGCCTCAGCGCCGCCCATCACCTGGGTCACCGCGGATTCCGCCTACGGACTGGACAAGGCGGGACCCGGCACCGCACGAGCCGCTGCTTGTGGCCGTTGCCGACTGGACCGCGGCGCGCAACGGCGGCAGCGCGCTCACCTCACACCGGATGAGTCAGAGGCTGGGCAACCTCGGGTTCCAGGACCTACGCCAGATCCCCACGGTGTCCGGCGGCCCGGTACCCGTGGCCGGCCGCCGTGACAACCACGGTCGCGCCGCTCGATCGTGAAGCGCCGGCTTCGAGACCCGCCCTTCACCTGAAGTCACCAGGCGGTCTCCGCCGACCTGCAAGGGCGAGCCCCTACCGAACGAGTCCGGCCGGGAGAATTCACCTCGTCCGGACGCACGGGGTAGGAAGACATCCATGACCGAACCGTCCCCCACTGCCACCCAGCACGCGTTCATCGCCCTCGCGCCGCCCGACGACGCGAAGAACGAGCTGGCGCACGCGCTGAGCCCGGCCTACGCCGCCTGTCCCGACCTGCGCTGGAACCGCATCGAGGACTGGCACATCACCCTGGCCTTCCTCGGCGAGCTGCCGGTACAGGCCGTCCGGCGGCTTCGTTCCCCCCTCGCCGACCTGGCCGCCGCCCGCCCCTCGCTCGAACTGGCACTCCGCGGTGGCGGTCACTTCGACGAGCGAGTGCTGTGGAGCGGCATCGAGGGCGATCTCGACCAACTGCACGAGCTGGCCGAAGCGGTACGGGCGCGGGTCAGGGACTGCGACGTCGCCTTCGCCGAACGTCCGCTGCGTCCCCACCTCACGCTGGCCCGCGCCCGCCGCTACGACAACGCGTCCGTGACTGCGGCGGCCGCCTGCCTCGACGGCTTCACCGGACGCCCCTGGCAGACCGAACGCCTCCACCTGGTCGGCAGCACGGTGAGCGGCCACCCAGGCCCGCGGCGCTATCAGGACATCGACGCATGGAGCTTCGCCACGGAGTCAAAGGCATCCCGGCCCGAAACCGCCACGGACTGCTGTGCATGAGCGCCGGGACGGCTCGGGCCCCGCGACGCTGCCCGCTCAGCCCCACGCGTCCTGAACCCGGCCCGACGCTCGCCCCGCCGGCCAGGGAATCGGGCCGTCGCATGCTCCTGCGGTTACGTTCCGGGCAACCAGCCGCGCACGACGGCCGCCGTCGACCTGCTCCGTCGCAGCGTCATGTGCGGCGGTACCGGGTCAGCGGCGGTCATGACGTCCCGGTGGGCCGCGTGTTCGGCGGGTAGAACTGACGCGCCCAACGGCGGTAGTGGCCGATGGCGCCCTCCTCGGGGGTGAGCCGGGGGTTCGGCTCGTACCGCTTCCGGTTCCAGATCATGGCGTCCTGGCGCATCTGGTGGGCCACGGTCCGCACGAGCGCCTGCCCCGTCACCGCGGACCAGGACAGGGAGGCGGCCTTCCGGAGCCGGGGGGAATCCGCGCGCGAAGCGGTCTCTGCCATGGCGACTGCACGTAAGTGCGTCTGCCACGGCCCGACGGGGGTCGCCATGAGCAGTACCCCCAGCCTCACCCCGACCTGGTGCAGCGCCACCTCTCCCGACGCCAGGCCGAGACCGGACAGGACCACGCCCTGCTCCACCGTTATGGTCGCCAGGCGGACGGACAGCTTGATGGCCGCGCTGAACGATATGCGCAGCAACGGCCCTTCATCCACCGGCGGGACCACCTCGCGGAGGGAGACGTTGTGCACGATCGGCTGATGCCGGTAGTCGACGAAGCTCTCCATGACCTCCTGTGGGTGCGAGGCCAGGAGCGTGCTCCAGGAGGCGACAGGCGCGAACCTGTCATCAGGGATCTCCGCAGGCTCCCAGGCGGGCGGTGCGGCGTCATGGCCGTGCCACACGTAGATGATCCTGCCTCGCTCGCGCACGGTGAACTGCGCCAGCGTCGCCCGGGGCGGGGCTCCGCCCGGCACCTCGACGCAGGATCCCCCGACGTCGAAGGCGAAGCGGTGGAACGGGCAGACCAAATGCTCGCCGTCGACCGCCCCTCCGGCGCCGAGATGGGCGCCCAGGTGGGGGCAGTGGGCATCCACGACTCGCAGGACGCCACTCCTGGTGCGGTAGAGGACGACATCGCGGCCCATGAAGCGCCGGGTCACCACCGCGCCGGCCGGCACCTCACGGGACAGCGCCAGACAGAACCATCCCGACGGGTACGGCAGCGGCGCCCGGTCCCCCTCTCCCCCGGCGAGGCCGGTCCGTGACGGAACGGCTCCCGGCCGCACCCGGTGTCGGAGCCCGGCCGGCGATTTCCTGTTCAAGGTCTTCCTCCTCGTCCCTCTGCGTACGGCATCCCTTTGCGTACCGCGTCCCTCTGCGTACGGCCGCCGCCCGACCCGGCGCGGCGTCCCTGCCCGGCATCGGGCGGCCCCTGACGTCCCGCCCGGTCGTCGCGCGCGGGTAGGTGACCGCGGACGGGCACTCGATCGCCGGCACCGCTACGGTGCCGTGCTGTCCCGTGGCCGGTCCCCTTCCTCCCCCGCCTTCTCGGCGGCGTAGGTACTCACCAGGTCGTCGAAGTGGTACCGCTTGGGGGCGTACTCCCGGATGAGATGCGCGCAGGCGAGCCCGGTGAGGGCCTGCGTCGCCGCCGGGGTCGGCACGTCGGCCAGCCGGCCCGCGTCGGCGGCGGTGATGTCACGTATCCGGTGCGCGCCGAGAACGCGGAACATGCGCGCCTCGGCGCTCGTCAGACGCTTGTAGGACCACGAGAAGGCCGCCCGGATGTCACCCGCGGCCCGGCCGCCGCACAGCACGTTGAGCCGGTTCCGCTCGCTCCGCAGTTCCTCGGCCAGGTGGCGCAGTGGGACCACGGGTCGTGCCACCGCTCGCGTGGCCGCCGTCACCAGCGCCAGTGGCAGCCGCGCGCACGCTTCGGTCACCTCCGAGAGGGTGGCGGGGTCGGGGTCGAGGTCTCCGGCGGCCAGCCGGCTCGCGAGCAGGGCGTTCGCCTCGGCCCGGGAGGGTACGTCCAGGGTGGTCAGGTGGGCGCCGTGCGAGGTCACCAGGCCGGTGAGCTTGCGGCGGCTGGTGATGACGACCATGCATTGCGGGGCAGCCGGGATCAGGGGCTGCACCTGCGCACTGTCGTACGCGTTGTCGATCAGGATGAGTATCTGCCGCTGCGCGAGGGTGGTCCGGTACAGGTTGGCGTAGGCCGCCGGTGTCATCGCCTCCGGCTCCGGCAACGGGGTCAGCGAAGTGAGAACGGACCGGATCGCTTGCTGAACGCTCATCGAGTCGGTCGCCGGGCTGAAGGCACCCAGGTCTATGTACAGTTGCCCGTCCGGGAAGCGCTCAGCGATCTTGTGGGCGAAATGGAGTGCGAAGGCCGTCTTGCCGATTCCCGGCGGGCCGCACACCACGGAGACCACCGGGGAGGAGCCGACCGGCGACATCTCGTTCGCCACGTCGGTGAGCACCCCGATCTCGGCCTCGCGCCCGATGAAGTGCCGCGGCTCGGCGGGGAGTTGGTGGGGAACGCCGACCGGCGGCCGCGGGGCCTCGCGCCCCTGCGGGCGCGGCTCGCGCGTGGCGTCGGCATGGACCCGCCGGGGCGGGACGGGCAGGGTCAGGGACCGCATCGGGTCGCCCGCCAGGATGAGCCGCTGGAGGTGTTGCAGCGGGTCGCCGGGATCGATGCCGTAGTCCTCGGCAAGGAGTCGGCGCGCCCGGGTGAACGTGTCCAGCGCCTCCGCCCGCCTGCCGCACCGGTACAGGGCGAGTATGAGCTGCTCCCACCGTCGCTCCCGCAGTGGCTGCGCGGTGGTGAGTGACATCAGGAACGGCAGCAGTTCATGGTGCTGGCCGAGGGCCAGCCGTGCGTCCACCAGCGACTCCTGGACCGCGTGGCGGTGCTCGAGCAGTTCCGAGATGACCGGCTGCATGATCGGCATGGCCGGGATGTCGGCCAGCGGCGGGTCGCCCCAGACGTCCAGGGCACGCTGGAAGAACTGGGCGGCGCCGTCGACGTCGCCCGACAGCTGGGCCGTCCGCGCCTGCTGGGCCAGGCTCTGGAAGCGATGCAGGTCCAGCACGTCACCCTCGTGCAGCGCGAGGCGATAGCCGTCACGGTCCGTCTGCAGCCGCCCCTTGATCGGAGCCGCCTTGCGCAGGCCGTAGAGGTTGCTCCGAAGCGCGCCACCTGGATCGCTGGGCAGGTCGGTGCCCCATAATGCGTCGGCAAGATATTTTTTACCAATGCGATGCCCACTGTTGAGTAAAAGGATGCACAAGATGCTCCGCTGACGGGGCCTCATAATCGCCAGGGGATCGCCGTTCGCGAAACGCACCGTAACTGACCCAAGGATTGCGAATTGCACTTCCGCCCCCCGTCTGAGTAACAGTCCTCGCCAACACGAAAACGTGAAGCGTCTTGGTTCCCGGACGCACGACGCTATTCGATCATTATTTTGGCGGTTGCCGTCAAGCCCCTACGGCGGTTTCTGCTCGGAATGGCCGGACCATGTTTAGGTTTCCGTATGCGATCTTTGTCAGCAATTGCCACCGGGGGCCGTCCGGCAACTTCCCGTGCTCACGGCACCCGCCCGCCCGAACACGGCGCCCACCGCACAGCTCGGACCGAGGCCGACCATCCCGGTCCGTCCGACCGCGTCCGCCACCCACCCCGGCACGGGATCACGCTCTACCACCACGACCGGACCCGGGCCCACCACCGCCCGGAAACGCCGCGACTGAAAACCACCGGCCTGCCGCCCGGGACGACGGCCGGCGTCCAGCCCGCCGTCCGGACCGGAGGACGCCGGAAGATCGGAAATCTTCCGCACCCCGCCCGCGATCATGCGAGAAACCCTGCCACCAGCCAGATCACGCCGCGATCACGTCCGGATCACGCTTTTGTCATGAGCACGCTGATAATCTGACCGTCGCAAAAGGCGCTCCCGTGTGTTGCATCGATACAACACTCGCTCGTTCGTTGTCGGCCCTCTTTTGACGTGGCCTTGAATGTCACTTGACGCACCCGGAAGGACCGCATGCGCAACGTGCTTGCACGTAAGAGGACCACCACAGATCCCAGCGAGACCGTTCCCGTAGCGCCTGGAGGCCTGCCGGTCGTGGGTCATGCGGTGAAGGCACTCCGTGACCCGAGGGGATTCCTGCGTTCGCTGCCCGCGCACGGCGACATGGTCCGCGTCAGCGTCGGCCCGCTCAAGGCGGTGATGGTCTGTGACCCGGAGCTGACCTCACAGATACTCCTCAACGACCGCACCTACGACAAGGGCGGTCTGCTGTTCGACAGGGCCAGGGAGGTGTTCGGCGACGGTCTGGTGACCTGCCCGCACGCCCTGCACCGACGGGAGCGCCGGCTGGTCCAGCCCGCGTTCCACCGCAGCCGGCTTTCCGGCTACGCCCGGGTCATGGCCGAGGGGACGACCCTGCTGACCAGCCGGTGGCGTGATGGTCAGGTCCTGGACATGCCGGCCGAGATGCTCAGCCTGACGATGCACAACATGCTGCAGGCGATGCTCGGCGGGACGCTGCCCCCGGAGGATCTGCGGCAGCTGGTCGACGACGCCATCGTGGTGCAACACGCGACGTACCGGCAGACGTTCACGCCGGCGGTGCTGAACCGGATTCCGACCCGCGGCAACCGGCGCTATCAGCGGGCGCTGGCCGGACTCCACAACACCGTGACCGACATCATCGCCAAGGCCCAGGTGGACACGGCGGACCACGGAGATCTCCTCTCGGCGCTCCTGACGGCCCGCGATCCGGGCAGCCCCGACGATCCGGCCGACAGCCGCCGGAGCGAGCGTCTGAGCAGCGCCGAACTGCGCAACGAGGTCCTGACCTTCCTGGTGGCGGGCTCGGAGACGACGGCGCACGCCTTGTCGTGGGCGCTGTACCTCATCGCCTGCGATCCGGATGTCCAGGAGCGGCTGTGGGCGGAGACCGATCGCGTCCTGGACGGCGGGCCGGTCTCCCTCGACCAGCTGCCCGACCTGAAGATCGCCAACCAGATCATCACCGAGACGCTGCGGCTGTACCCGCCGGCCGGGATGATATGGACCAGGATCGTCACAGCGAAAACCCGCCTGGGCGGCTACGACATCCCGGCCGGGACGACCATCGCGTACAGCCCTTACGCTCTGCACCGTCTGGAACGCTATTATCCGGACCCCGACGCCTTCAATCCCGATCGCTGGGACGCTGAAATGCAGCATTCCGCGCCGCGCAACAACGCCTATCTCACCTTCGGCGGCGGTGCGCGCAAATGCATCGGCGACCAGTTCGCCGTCATCGAGGCTGTGCTGGCGCTTACGGACATCGCCTCCCGCTGGCGCCTGGAACCCGCTCCCGGACAGAAGCATCCGGATATCACCACCTCGATGGGACCACGTGATCTCAAGATGCGCCTGAGTGCCAGGACCGCATCAGAAATCACCTCGTAGCGCGAGCGCACGGATCCCTTGAGGACGGCGAGGCAGGTTCTGCCGAGCAGGGGAACCGGAAATCCGATTACGCAGCCGGCCCGCGCCCTGGAGTGAGGAAGCCTCCAGGGTTTCCGGGCAGTACCGACCCGTTTCCGGCAACGCGGCCGCGCTCCTTCCATGTGACGCGCCACAAGGCCCGCGAGGACATCGCGCGGCGGATCGGGTTCCGCCGAAGTCGGATCGTCTCCACTCTTCATCAGCTGCTGGTCCCCACCTGGGGCCGACAGGAGTGTCCGAGAACCACGGGCAGCCGCGTGAACAGCTGCAGGATCCCCCGCCCGGAAACGCGAACGGTCACACGTGTGGAAAAAATACGCGAAAGGCAGGCTCAGTGATGGCGAGTCAGGAACGGGACGGCACAAGTGGTGCGGGGACTGCCGAGAGGTCGACAGAGCCTGTCGCGGTGATCGGGGTGGGGCTCCGTCTCCCCGGAGGAATCACCACGCTGGGCGGGTTGTGGGATGCCCTGGCCACCGGCCAGGATCTTGTGACGTCGGTACCCGGCGACCGGTTCAGTACCGATGATTTCGTCGTAAGCGACGGTGGGGTGCGGGCGGGGAAGGCGTACACCGGGGCGGCCGGGATCTTCGGGGACGTGTGGGGGTTCGACCCGGAGTACTTCGGTATCTCGCCGAAGGAGGCCGGCCAGATCGATCCGCAGCAACGGTTGCTGCTGGAGTGCGCGGTGGAGGCCTTCGACGACGGGGGTGTGGATCCGCGGCTGCTGGCGGGTTCGGACGTGGCGGTTGTGATGGGACTGACCGTCCAGGACTACTGGGGTCTGCTGATGCGACGTCCCGGGGTGATGAATTCGTTCGCCCCCACCGGTACGGGGGCGTTCAGCGCGGCGAACCGCCTGTCGTACCTCTTTGATTTCCACGGGCCGTCCCACACGGTGGACACGGCGTGTTCGTCGTCCTTGACGGCACTGCATCTGGCGGCCGAGACGGTCCGTTCGGGCCGTTGTGAGGTTGCGCTGGCCGGCGGGGTGAATCTGGTGCTCGGTCCGGGCGGGCACGTCATCTCCAGCCAGGCGTCGATGCTCTCCCCGACGGGGCGTTGTCACTCGTTCTCGCAGGACGCCGATGGGTTCGTCCGGTCGGAGGGCGCGGGGGTGGTGCTCCTGAAGACGTTGAGCCGTGCGGTGGCCGATGGTGACCGGGTGCACGCGGTGATCAGGGCTTCGGTGGTCAACGCCGACGGGCGGACCCTGGGGATGTCCATGCCGGGTGCGGACGCGCAGGCGGCGATGTTGGAGCGTGCGTACGCCGAGGCCGGTGTGCGCGCCGACCAGGTGTCGTACGTGGAGGCTCACGGGACGGGGACGGCGGCGGGCGACCCGGCGGAGTGCGAGGCTCTGGGGCGGGTTCTGGGGCGGCGGCGCGGAGGGAAGCCGTTGCCGATCGGATCGGTGAAGTCGAATCTGGGACACCTGGAGGCGGCGGCCGGCATGGCGGGGCTGTTCAAGGCCATGCTGGTGCTGCGCGAGCAGCGGGTGCCCGCCACCTTGCACGCGCAACCGCTGAACCGGGCGATCGATTTCGGCGGGCTGGGGCTGGACCCGACGACGGCGATGCGGCCGCTGGACGGTGGGGCCGGCACGCGGCGTATCGCCGGGGTCAACTCGTTCGGTATCGGCGGCGCGAACGCGCACGTGGTGGTGGAGCTGCCGGATGCGCCGCCGGCCCCGGGCGTCATCGGGGACGGGGCCGAGGGGACCGAGGACAGGCGGCCGGCTGCGGCTGTGCCGGTGGTGGTCACCGGCCGGACGCAGGCGGCGTTGCGGGAGTCGGCGCTGGCGATGGCCTCCCGTCTGGAAGGCGTTGACGATTGCGCCCTGACCGATGTCGGGTTCACCACGGTGCGGCGCCGCGAGCGCCGTGAGCTGTGCACGGCCGTGCTGGCCTCCAGCGGCGCGGCGGCGGCGCAAGCACTGCGGGAGACGGTGGAGAAGGGCGCGTCGGACGAGGCGGCGTCGGCCGTCAGCATGGCCCGGGGACGCGTCGGGTTCGTCTTCAGCGGGAACGGCACCCAGTGGCCGAGGATGGGCGCGGAGTTGCTGGGGCAGGACGTTGCCTTCACCGCCGAGGTCCGGGCCGTCAGCCGCGAACTGGAACCGCTGCTGGGCTGGTCGGTCGAGGCGGAGATGGCGACGCCGGACACCGGGCGGTGGGCGCTGACAGAGGTGGCGCAGCCGATGCTGTTCGCCCTGCAGGCCGGATTGTTCATGTCGCTGCGCGAGCGGGGGGTGCGACCGCACGGGGTCTGCGGCCACAGCGTCGGCGAGGTCGCGGCCGCCTACTGCGCCGGAATCCTGGACCGCCCCCGGGCATGTCACGTGATCGCGCACCGCAGCCTCGCGCAGGCGCCCACCTTCGGGGCCGGGCGGATGGCGGCGTTGGCGCTGTCGCCCGCGCAGGCTCAGCGGTTGCTCGACGAGACGGGGGCGAGCGACCGTGTGGTGATCGCGGCTGTCAACTCCGGCAATGACGTCACCCTGGCCGGGGACAGCCGGACACTGGAGGCCGTCGAGGACAGCTGTGTCCGGGACAGTGTGTCCTTCCGGTTCCTGCGCCTGGACTACCCCTTCCACAGCCCGGCCATGGACGCTGTCCGCGGACCGCTGCTGGACGGCCTCGGCGAGCTCGGGACCGGTCGGGGCGGGATCCCGCTGGTCTCCACCGTCACCGGCCGCGCGGTCGCGGACCACGAGATGGACGCCGACTACTGGTGGCGCAACGTGCGTGAACCGGTCCGGTTCGGCGCGGCGGTCGCGTCGCTCATCGGTGAGGAGCACGGCTGTGACGTCCTGATCGAGGTCGGCCCTCACCCGGCGCTCAGCGGCTACCTGCGCCGCATCGCCGTCGATGAGCAGGCGCCGGTGGAGGTGGCGTCGACGCTGACCCGGATCAGCGCCGGCCCATCAGCGCTGAGCGGCACCGTGCTGCGCGCGGTCGCGGCCGGGGCGCAGCTGGACTGGGATCGGTTCTTCCCCCGGGGCGGTCGCGTCGTGGATGTCCCGGCCTACTCGTGGCAACGCCGGCGCTACCAGTTGGGAGACCCCTCGTGGTGGTCCGACCACGAGATCGCGCCGGCGCCGCAGCCGGTCGCGTCCCATCCGCTGCTGGGCCGGCGCCTGCTTGCGGCCGACCCGACGTGGGGGCGGGAGCAGAGCGCGGCCTGGATCGCCGATCACAGGATCGGTGACGCTGTCGTCATGCCTGGCACGGCCTTTCTCGACATGGCCCTGTCGGCGGCCCGCGAGGTGCACGGCGGACCCGTGGAACTGCTCGACATATCCCTGGCCAGGTCGCTGGTCCTGCCCGGCGACCCCGGATCGGCTCCGGTACGCACCACCACCACCGTCCGTCCCGACGGGACCTTCGTCGTCGCCGGGCACACCGGTGAGGACATCGAGCCCGTCCAGCACGTGAACGGGCGGTGGCGCGGCCTGGCCGAGGCCAGGCCTGCCACGGTGGACGTGGCCGGTCTCGCCCGCCGCATCAGCGAACCCGTGGACATGTCCGACCACTACCGGGCCTGCGCCGCGGTATCGCTCAACTACGGGCCGGCGTTCCGTTCACTGGCGGCGCTGACCGTCAAGGACAGCGAAGGGCTGGCGAGGCTCCGTACACATCAGTTCGCCGACACCGAGCACCAGGCCCGTGTCGTTCTCCTCGACGGCTGCCTGCAGGCGATGCTGCCGCTGTCCGCCTGCGCCGTCTCCGGCTCCGCGCAGCCCTACGTCCCCCATCTGCCGGTGGCGGTGGGAAGCGTCCGCGCCTGGGGCCCGCTGCCCGCCACCGTCATGGCGTACATGCGGCTGACGTCCGTCGTCGAGACCGGGCTCATGTGTGACATCACCGTCTGCGACACCGACGGAACAGTCCTGCTCGACCTGGGGGACGTATACGCGCGGCGCATCGAGAACAGCGCTTCTCCTGCGCCCCGGATCTACAACGAAGTGCTCAGGGCCCGCCCGCGGACGACCGCTCTGCCCGGCACCCCTTGCCCGCTCCCTGCGCCTTCACGCGTCATCGACGACTGCGGCCCGGTCGTCACCCGGCTCGACGACGCGTTCCGGGACCACGGCTACGGCGGCCACCTGGAAAGGGCCCGGCAGCTGAGCGCGCACTACATGGCGGCCGCGGTGGACAGCATCCTGGGCTCTGCGGTGGCACGAGGTGCGATCGAGGCCGCCGGACCGGCCGGTGGGCGGATTTTCAGCCTCGACGACCTCAGGAGTGCCGGCGTCAGGGAGAGCCTGTGCCCGTTGGTGGAGATGATGTCGGCGATCGCGGTCCGGTACGGGCTGCTGACCGCCCGCGCCGACGGGAGCTGGTGCCAGAGCGGCACACCGGTGCCCGAGGAGCTTCTGCAGGACAGGCTCGACACGTTTCCGGAGCTCGTCGTGATGTGGCAGGCCGCCGCATGGGTCGGGCGCAGCCTGCCCGGCGTCCTCACCGGTGAGGTGGAGGCGCTGGAGGTGCTGTTCGGCGCATCCGGTCCGATCGCGGCGCAGGTGTACAACCACGATCCAGGCCTCACGTACCTGTCCGACACCGCCGTGGCGTACCTCCGCGCCGCCCTGGCCGACTGGCCGGCCGACCGGCCACTGCGGATCCTGGAGATCGGCGCCGGCACCGGGGGCTTCACCGCTCGCGTCCTGCCCCATCTGCCGCCCGAGCGCACGCACTACGTGTACACCGACGTGTCTTCCGCGTTCTTCCCCAACGCCGAGGCCCGCTTCGCCGCCTTCAACTTCCTCGAGTACCAGGCCCTCGACCTGAGCTCCGATCCCACCGCGCAGGGGTTCGCGGCGGGATCCTTCGATCTCGTCATCGCGAGCAACGCCCTGCACACGACGGCCGACATCGCTCAGGGGCTGCGCAACGCCGCCACACTCCTGGATCACAACGGTCAGCTCGTCGCCCTTGAGATGCACAGCAACACCTACGTCGCGACGTTGTTCGGCATACTCGACTCCTTCTGGGAGTCCTCCGACACCGATCTGCGGCCGGCCGGCGCGGCGCTGACCCGCGACCAGTGGCCGTCGGTGCTGGAGCGGACGGGGTTTTCCGACAGCGCGTTCCTGAGCGCACAACCGGACCGGGAGGGCGTTCCGGGATCGGTGATCGCGGCGGTGCGCGCCACGGGTACGCAACCCGGCAGCACGCCGCGGGACCAGGACGCGGACGGCGCAACTCCCCCGTGCCTGCTGGTCACCGAGAGCGGGGGCAGTTCCGCCGGCCGCCTGGGCGACCTCGTGGCAGCCGCCCTGACCGCCACAGGAGCACGCGAGGTGGTGCTCCCGGCTCTCCGGCCGGAGACGGACTGGGCGGCTCTGCTGCCGGCCGCGGGGCCGGTCGACGTCGTCCTGATCGCCGACGACACCGAGCAGGCGACGGCTGAGCAGGTCACCGCGCGTGCTGCCCGTGCCTGCGCGCAGCTGAGTGCCCTGGCAGCCGCCTGTGCGCGGGCCGGCGGAGATCTTCAGCCCACCCTGTGGCTGGTCGCGTGCACGACCGCCGACAGCCCGGACGCCCCGATGACCCATACCGGCGCGGCCCTGTGGGGTGCCACCCGCACACTGGCCAACGAGCAGCCGCTGCTGACCGTCCGCAGGATCCGTGCCGTCGGCGGGACCGCGGAGCCGGCACGGCGGACGGCCGGCCACGTCGCGTACGAGATCACCCACCCCGACGCCGAAGACGAGTGCGTGATCACTCCTCATGGGCGCTTCGCCGTGCGGGTGCAGTCGCTGCCGGAAACCCGGCGGACACGCGCCCACGGCGCCACCGCGCACTTCGCGCTGACCGTCCACGGCGAAGCGGGCACCCCCCACAGGCTCGTCTGGCAGGACGGCAGCATCCCCGACCCGGGGCCGGGCGAGATCACCGTCCGCGTGCAGGCCGCGGCCCTCAACGGCCGTGACGCCCTCTTCGCCACGGGGCGCCTGCTCCCGCCCCGCGGCGCGCGTCCGGGCGACGTCCACCTCGGCTGCGAGGGCGCGGGGATCGTGACCGCCGTCGGGGACGACGTCACCGACATCCTCCCAGGGGACCGGGTCGCCGGGATCACCCACGGCGGCTGGCTGGCCTCGCACATCAACCTGCGCGCCGACCGGGTGGTGAAACTCCCCGAGCAGGTCACCTTCACCGCGGCGGCAACCCTGCTCATAGCCCAGCTGACCACGCACCATGTCCTGGGGCACCTGGCCGGTTCGGGGCCTGGCGACAGCGTCCTCATCCTGGGTGGATCCGACGGGACAGGACTGGCGGCCATGGAGTTCGCCCGGCGCGCCGGGAGCCGCGTCATCGTCGGCGCCCCCACGCCCGCTCTGCGCGCCCTGCTGCGTCTTCCGGGGGTCGACCATGTGGTGGACTCGAGTGCTCCCGGCTTCGCCGAGGAGGTCCGGCACGTCGCCCAGGGTGGCGTCGACGTCGTACTCAATCTCAGCTCCACCACGGCGGACCTGCGCCGGCGTGCGCTGGACCTCCTGGCGCCAGGAGGCCATTTCTTCGACGTCGGACCGCTCGTCGCGCCGTCACCGGCGCCGCTGCACATGCCGTCACCGGACCGCGAAGTCACCGTTCACACCATCGATGTCGTCGGCTGGTTCGAGGACACCTCACCCACGGTGGATCGCTGCCTGCACGACCTGCAGAAGGTGATCGACAGCGGCGAATGCCGTCCGCTGCCCCACACCGTCCACCCCGCCGACAGGATCCACGAAGCCATGGACGGCCTCCTGGCCGGTCAGGGGGCCGGGAAGACCGTCGTCGTCCTCGACGACGGTGTCCCCCTCGATCGCGCCCCCGAGCCGCCGGTGCTGGATCCCACGGCAACCTATCTGGTCGCCGGCGGCCTCGACGGTTTCGGCGCCGAGACCGCCCGGCACCTGGTCCGCCGGGGAGCGCGTCACCTCACGCTCGTCAGCCGACGTGGCACCGCGGACAACCAGGACGCCGCCGCCCTGGTCGGCAGCTTGAACGACCAGGGCGTCCAGGTGGACGCGCGCGCCGTCGACATCTCCGACCCGCACACCGTCGAGCAGCTCTTCCACGATCTCGACGCGGGCGGGCGCCGGCTCGCCGGGGTGGTCCACGCTGCCATGGTCCTCGACGACGACGAGATCACCGACCTGTCCGCCGAGCGCTACCTCACCGTCCTGAACCCCAAACTCACCGGAGCGCTCCTCCTCGACTCCCACACCCGCCGGCGCGGCCTCGACTTCTTCGCCATGTACTCGTCCTTCGCCGCGCTGCTGGGCAACAGGAGGCAGGCCTCGTACGGCGCCGCCAGCCTCGCCCTGGAGAACATCGCGCGCCGGCGCAGGCACGACGGACTGCCCGCCTCCGTCCTGCAGTTGGGCGCCATCTCCGACGTCGGATACGTGCTCCGCACCGGGATCACCTCGGTGATGAGCGACTACGGCATCCTGCCCATGACCTCGTCCCAGGCACTGGACCGCTTCGACATGCTGCTTCAGCACCCGGACACCACGGTCACCGCGGTCGTCGCCGAATCCCGGGGTCGCGAGCAAGCACTCATGGCCTTCCTCCCCGCTGTCACCGCACCCCGTACCGCCGTGCTGGTCCACACGCCGGATGCCGGCGCCGACGACAGCCTCCTGCCGCGGCTGCGGGCCGCCGCCACCGCGGAGGAAGCCCGTCCGATACTGCTCGACGCCCTCACCTCCTGGCTGGCCTCCGGACTCCACACCACACCCGATCGCGTCGACGTCGGCCGCCGCATCGACCAGCTCGGCGCCGACTCCCTCACCACCACCGAACTCATCGGGCACATCCGCCGCCACACCGGTTGCACGATCCCCGCTCCCGACGTCATGACCGCACCTCTCACCGGCATCGCCACCACCGTCCTGCACCACCTGCGCCCCGAGAACCGGCCCTGACGGACCCCGCGCCGGGTCGCGTCCGAAACGGCCGCGACCCGGCAGGTCGTCGAAGCCGACAGCTGAACCGCATGCCGGTGGTCCGGACAACGGATCCGGTCCGCCGCACCACCGAATCCGTTTTCCGGACGGTCCGACGGGAGCAGCCCCTCCCCCTGGTGGCTACGAACGGGCAGATATCCCGGGAGAGAACAGATGCCGCTCACGACAGCCCTCGCTTTTCCACCGTTCAGCAACCCCTATCCGCCGGGGATCCTGCGCACGCTGGCCCACACGAACGCGAGCGTGGCCGCCGCCCTTGGGACAACCGACGAGAAGCTCGCGGAACTCGGCCAGCCGCCCGTGACACGCAGACTCACCGAAGGAGCTCCCGGGCCGGCCCCGAGCCCGGAGACGGAGTACGTCCACAACCTGGTGGCGGCAACGCTCGTCCCGTACTGCGTATACACATCGCTGGATCTGGACGTCCGGCCGTCCATCCTTCTCGGACACGGCGCAGGCTTCAACGTCGGGAGCGTCATCACGGACCTCATGTCCATGGCGGAAACGATCGACGTCCTCATCACGGGCTTCCTCGAAGCCAAGAGGATCTCACTGCGGGGCGGCATGCTCGCCCTCGCCGTCGACCAGCGGACCGCTCGGGCGATGTGCCGGCAGATCTCGGAGGACGGCCTCCATGTCGGCATGATCAACACCCCGACCCAGACGGTCGTATGCGGCCGATTCGACGACCTGGACCTGCTGGAGCGTCACGCGGAACGCAGAAAGGTCCCCTGCAGACGTCTCGCCGCCCTCCTCCCCATCCACACCCCCCTGTTCAAGCCGGCGGCCCTCCGGGCGATCCTCCGGCAGAAGGAACGAACCGTGCGGCCGGTACTGCCCCCTCTGTACTTCACCACCGAATGCCGGCCCATCGTCGAATCCGACACGGTCAGGAACGCGTCACTCGCGATCTGGACCAAACCCGCGAACCTCATCGAATCCATCACGGACCTTCAGGAGAACTTCGGTGTCGACCACTTCATCGAAGTCAACACCACCCCCACACTCGCACCGATGATCATCCAGAACGCGCACCCGGGCACCCGGGTCGACGGCCCGCCACCCGGCATAACGGATGCCGCGGACGTACTCCCCTTCCTCAACGGCGCCTGACGAAGTCCCGGCGGTCGCTCCGGGCGAAGGTCTCCGCCTCGCCCCGGCGCCGCACATGTGACGTGCCTCACAGCCGCAACGGCTACGGAGCAACGAGCTGCCGCGCTTGCACAGTTGATAGCCTGAGGCTATCAAGATCAGTCCGATTGCCGGACTGGAGGGCGACTCGCTCCGGGCCCTATGGTCCTGCACATGACCACCCCACCCGCGTTAACGCTCCTGCCGCGCCCGTCTCCCCGGCAGGTGACGGTGTCCCCACGGACCCGCGTCCGTCCCGGTCCGTCCGGCCATGTCACGGCCGGGACCGGCCGATGAGCACCACCCGGGAGCACTCCGAGACGCGGCTGCTGGTTCCCTCCCTGATGTTCATCGCCCTGGTCGTGGCGGCGGTCGCCAGCCTCGGGGCGCCCCTCATCACCAGCGTGGCGACCACGTTCCACGTCTCGCTCGACAGCGCGCAGTGGACGCTGACCATCGCGCTGCTGAGCGGCGCGGTCGCCACACCCGTCCTGGGCCGGCTCGGAGCCGGCCCGCACCGGCGGGCCACGATCCTCGTCACGCTGGCGGTCGTCGTCACCGGCAGCGCGCTCACCGTGCTGCCGCTGCCGTTCGCGTGGCTGCTCGTCGGCAGGGCCGCACAAGGCGTCGGGCTCGGTCTGACGGCGCTGATGATGGGCGTGGCCCGTGACCATCTCCCCGAGGAACGCAGCGCGGCCACCATCGCCCTGGTCTCGGTGGTCTCCATCATCGGGGTCGGCGTCGGCTACCCCCTCGCCGGCCTGCTCGCCGAGTTCGGCGGGGTGCGCGCCGCCTACGGCCTCGGTCTGTTCGTCACCACCGTCGCCTTCCTGGCCGCCTGGCGCTCCGTTCCCGCGGCCCCCGAAGGCCGCTCCGCCCATGTGGACATAGCGGGCGCGTTCCTCCTGGCGGGTGGGCTGTTCCTCGTCCTGTTCCTCGCCGGCCAGCGGAGCCTGTGGAGCCATCACCTCTCCGTGGCGGTGGTCCTCGCCCTCGCCGCCGTGCTCCTGCTCTGCGTCTGGACCGTCTCCGGGCTGCGCGGCAAGGCACCCCTGGTCGATCTCCGGGCGCTACGGCACCCGGCGGTCGCCGGAGCGAATGTCGCCATGTTCGTCGGTGCGATCGGCATGTACATCCTGCTCACGCTCATCACCCGGTACGCGCAGACGCCGCACAGCGCCGGCTACGGCTACGGGCTCACCACCTTCGTCGCCGGGCTGGTCCTCATCCCGTTCTCCGTGCTGGGGTTCGTCGCCGGCAAGCTCACGCCCCGGATGCTCGGACGGATCGAAGCCCCCCTGCTCCTGGCCGGCAGCGCCGTCGTCATCGGTGGCGGGTTCGTCCTCTTCGCCGCGGTCCGGTCGAACCTGGCCGAGCTGTTCGTGGCCATGGGTGTGCTGGGCTTCGGTGTCGGCAGCTTCTCGGCCGCCATGCCCGGCGTCATCCTCGCCTTCACGCCCAAGAGCGAGACGTCCAGTGCCATGAGCTTCAACTACGTCGTGCGCAGCGTCGGGTACTCGCTCGGCAGTGCCATCGGCGGCCTGGTCCTCGCGGCCGGCACCGACGCCGGCCATGTCTTCCCGAAGGACAGCGCCTACACCACGGCGGCGTTGGTCGGCATCGCCGCGATGGCGATCACGATGATGACCAGCCTTGTCCTGGCCCGCCAACGCTCGCCCGAGGCCGCGGCCGAGGCCGAACCGACCGTCCCGCCGGCCGGCGCACCGAGCCGGAACCGGCCGAACCCATGACCCGCTCGACCCGCTCGCCGGGAGGCGCCGGCACGTACAGCTGATCGTTGCGGGATGAAGGGCCCGAGGCGTCGTTCGGGGCGTGGGCGGCCTTCGGAGGCCCGGACCCGGGTGGGTCCGGGCTCGCCGGGTCGGCGGCCATGGCGGTCATGGCGGTCGGATGTGCGGTGGCGTCCGAAAGGTGAGGTGTCGGATCCGGCGGGTCCGGCCCGGACGCCGTGGGCCGGTGGCAGCCGCGTCCGGAGGGCGGTACGGCGAAGGGTTTCCGGTCGGCGGGCCGTGACCAAACGGTTCCCGCCCCGGCGCGCGCTACCCCGCGCCCATCGGTACCTGGCCCGCTTCCGCGACCCCCCTCATGTCGGCGTTCACCCGGCGGTGACCGCCGTTCCTGCGGGCCAGCACGGAGCCGAGGATCTCCCCGGCCCGTACGGCCGTGTTGGACAGCAGCGACGAGGTGATGCCGTGCGAGTGCTCCGTGGCCCCGCACAGATAGACCCCGGCCTCCAGGCGGGCGTCGGCGGCGACCCGGTAGTCGCGTTCGACCCGGGGCAGCCCCGCCTCGTCCCGGTGCAGGGCGGCGCCGACCTGACCGAGCAGAGCGAACGGGTCGGCCGGACGGTAGCCGGTGGCGCAGATCAGCAGGTGGGCCCGGAGCGTGGTGGCGCGCCCCGTGGGCAGGTGCCGGACGGTCACGTCGACGCCGTCGGTGGTCTCGGCCGCGGAGTCCACCACCGACACGTTGTGGAAGTGCAGCCGTGCCCTGCCGGTGAGGCGCTCCTCGTACGTGCGCCTGTACAGCTCCTCTATGAGGTCGACGTCGACGACCGAGTAGTTGGTGTTGGCGTGGTAGTCGAGGAGCGTGTCCCGGACGGTCTGCGGAGCCTGGTGGAAGGCGTCCACGGTCGCCGGGTCGAAGATCCGGTTGGCGAACGGGCTGTCGTCGGCCTGGCTGTAGCCGAACCGGGAGAACACCGCGTGCACCTCGGCCGCCGGATAGCTGCGGTGCAGATGATCGACGATCTCGGCGGCGCTCTGTCCGGCGCCCAGCACGACGAACCGCCGAGGGCCGTCGGCGCCGAGGCCACGCAGGTCGTCCAGGGTGGTCGAGCTGTGCCGCACCCTGGCGCCGTGAGGCAACCCGTCCGGCATCCGGGGCGCCAGGCCGGGCGCGACGACGATGTTGCGTGCCCGGTGCACGACCTGCGTGCCGCCTGCGAGGTCACGGGCGACGACCTCGACATGGGTGATGACCCCGCCCTCGGTGACCGGCCGGGCCGTGACCACCTCGTGGCCGTAGTCGACCAGGTGATCCAGTCGGCGCGCGCACCAGGTGAGGTAGTCGTGGAACTCCACCCGGGACGGGTAGAAACACTTGTGGTTGATGAAGTCGATCAGCCGGCCCTGGTCGTGCAGATAGGGCACGAAGCCGAACCGGCTCACCGGATTGCGCGGCGTCGCGAGGTCCTTGAGAAAGGCGACCTGCATGGTGGCACCCTCGATGAGCATGCCGCGGTGCCAGCCGAAGGCCGGTTTGCGCTCCAGGAACCGCGCGGTGACCGGAGGGCCGGCGCTCTCCTCGTTGTGTTCCTGCACGGCGATCGCCAGGGCGAGGTCGGACGGGCCGAACCCCACTCCCAGCACGTCGAGGATCTCGGTCTCCATGCGCTGTGCCTCCACGTGTGCCGCCGCTCGTCGGGGTGCTGCCGCGTGCCTCTGTGCCGCCGTCTCCATGAGGACCCCCTTCAGGTCGTCAGCAGCATGCTGACGTCGAGGGCCGGTGCGCTGTGGGTGAGCGCGCCGACCGAGATGAGGTCGACGCCCGTCTCGGCGACGGTCCGCACCCGGTCCAGGGAGATGGTGCCGGAGGCCTCGAGCAGCACGTCGGCGGCACCGGCGGTCGCCGCCCGTGCCGCGACGACCCGCTCCATCCGCCGTGGTGCCATGTTGTCCAGCATGATCCAGGAGGCGTGGCAGCGAAGCGCCTCCTCGGCCTCCTCGACCGTCTCCACCTCCACCTCGACGGGCACCTCCCGGCCCGCCGCCGCCATCCCCTCACGCACGGCGGCGACCGCGGCGCCCACCCCGCCGGCCGCGGCGATGTGGTTCTCCTTGAGCAGCACCATCGCCGAGAGGTGCTGCCGATGGTTGTGCCCGCCTCCCGCCGTCACCGCGTACTTGTCCAGGGCGCGCAGACCCGGGGCGGTCTTGCGGGTGTCGAGTATGCGCACGGGCAGGCCTCGCACCTCCTCGACGTACCGCCGGGTCGACGTGGCGATGCCGCAGAGGCGTTGCAGGAAGTTCAGGGCCGTGCGCTCGCCGGTGATCAGGCTTCGCGCGCTGCCGTGGAGGCTCAGCAGCACCTCGCCGGGAGCCACCGCGGCACCGTCCGCCACGTGCGCCCTCACCCTCACCTCGGGGTCGACGCGGGCGAACACCGCCTCGACCACCGACAGTCCCGCCACCACCCCCGGCTGCCGGGTGACGATCTCGGCCCGGGCCCGCAGCCTCTCCGGCACGCTCCACCGGGTGGTGATGTCCTCGGTGGCCTCGTCCTCCGCGAGAGCGGATCCGACGGCCCGTCCCACGGCCGCCCCGTCCACGGCCGACCACCGGGCCGCAGCCCGTTCCACCGCCGCTCCGCGCTCCGCCTCCTGCGTCGCTCCGCCCACCGGCGCGCCGTTCACCGCTGCGGGCTGGAGCTGGCGAACCGGGCCGGGTCGAAGGCCGAGATGTCGTAGGTGGCCCGGCCGTGCTGCACCAGTTCGGCGATGGCCTCCCCGATCGCCGGCGCGAACTTGAAGGCGTGGCCGGAGGTGCCGCCGGCCACCAGAACCTTCCCCTTCCCGGACGCTTGCCCGATGAGGAACCCCAGGTCGGGAGTGTTGTCGTAGAGGCACACGGCGCTCTTGCGGTACCGGCCGCCACCCAGCCGCGGGATCCGGTTGCGCAGGAACTCCTGGATCTCGGCGACCTCCCCCTGGGCCACGAAGCGGTCGACCGTGTCCGGGTCGGTCGGGGTGCCGCCGCTGTGCACGCCGGCCTTGACCCCACCGTACAAACCGCTCGCGGCGGGGTGCCCGTAGCCGATCATGCCGTCGCCCTCCCATATCCAGTACGGAAAGCGGTCGGGCTGGAAGTCCTGTGCCCCGCCCCCGGGCTCGAACCAGAGCATGACCTTGCGCAGCACCTGTATCGGCGCCAGATCGGGCAGGAGGGCGGGAGCCCAGCAGCCGGAGGCGACCACGACGTGGTCGGCGTCGTAGGCACCGCGGTCGGTACGGAGCCTGACCCCGCGAGCACCTTCCACGATCTCCACGACGGACTCGTGGTACCGCAGGTCGGCACCGTGCTTCTCGGCGAGCTGGAGCTGGACCCGCACGGTCTGCTCAGGCTGTACGTAGCCGGAGCCGGGGTCGTAGATCGCCGCGCAGTCGGAGGCCGGCGTGAACTGCGGGAACCGCTTGTGTATTTCGTCCGCGTCGAGGTATTCGTGCTCGAGGCCGAACTGCTCGGCGCTGGCCCGGGCGGCCGGCAGCAGTTCGCCGTCGGCGGGACCGAGGCAGATTCCGCCGGTCCGGTGGAACAGGCGCTCACCGCTCTGCTCCTCCAGCTCCGACCAGAGGGTGTAAGCGCGTTGCAGCAGCGGCAGATAGCGCGGGCCCATGAAGTACGCCTGCCAGACGCCCCGCGACTCACCGTGGCTGGCCCCGAGGTCATGGACCGGCCCGTACCGCTCGACGCCCAGTACGCGCAGCCCGGCGGCGGCGAGCGAGTGGCAGGCCGCGCTGCCCAGCGCACCGAGCCCGACCACGGCGACGTCGTACTTCTCTGCCGTCATAACGTCTCTCCCACATTCTGGTTGCCGGCCTTTCCGAACTGTTCCATCGCGTGCGCCAGATCCCGGTACCCCGTGTGCGGGCATTCCGAGAAATGCCGGGTCACCTTGGTCCGCACGCCGTCGCTCTGTTCCTGGCTGAGTTTGAACATGCCGTCCACCTGCTCCACTTCCACTTCGAAGGCACCGACCGCGGAAATGATCCGGTCGAAGTATTCGAGGGAATCCGTCATGTCCCAGCCGAAGCCGAAACGGCCCTCCAACTCCTGCACCGTACGACGGACGACGGTGCGCGTGGCTTCGCCGGCGGGCAGGGGCCGCAGAGTTCCCCGGACATGAACCGCTGTGAAATTCCAGGTGGGTGCGGCAGGCGAATAGTCGTACACCTCGGGCGAGACGTAGCCGTTCGGCCCGCGAAAGATCAGCAGCGCCGGTGTCTCTCCGTCGGCGATGTGCCGCCAGTGCGGGTTGGCCCGGTTCATGTGCCCGGCCAGTCGGTGCCCGTTGAGGTCCACAGGGCCGCTACGCAGGGCGTCGGCGGTCGCCTCGGGAATGACGGCCGGGAGATGGGTGGCGTACGGCACGGGGTCCGCGCTGGAAAGGAGCGTGGCCAGCGGGCTGGCCCGGACAAGAGTCACCGCGGCCGCGGGACTTCCTCGATAATGCGCGGGAACGTACACGTCTTCGATTCTCCTTGTCGGGGTCTGCACCGGCGACAGGCTCTCGGTTCACCGTGGCGGGAATTCCGTCCCCGACGAGGCCGGACGAAAGCACCGTGGGCACTTCTTCCGCCGTGAGGGCGCTCTTCCCGGGGCGAGCACGGCTGTTGACGAGCTTGTGGGTGGCCGGGGCACGCGTCAAGGGGCGACCACTGGGCTATTCGTCCCGGATCGATGGGCGCATAACTCGTCCGACGTCCCGCCGGAAGCCCTCCGAAAGGTACGGGTGGCTCGAAAGGGTGCCCGGGCCCGGTGACAAATTCACGCCATTTCCGGGCCGTCGCGGACACGCCCTCGGCGGTCCGTCTCAGGTGGGGCGAACGGCCGGTTCCCCGGCGCACGGACAGGAGTGCAGTTCCGGAAGACGGTTCCGAGGCACGGTCAGCCGTACATATCCTTCGGCCACCTGGCCGAGCCAGGTCAGCTCGTCCGCCAGTTCGCTGCTCGGCTGACGCGACCCGCGGCCGGCCGTGCCGCCGGAGGGCTGGACGCCTTCTTTCTTGCGCCGTACCGCCAGGGCGATGACGGCCGCCTCCACCAAAGGATCGTCCGCGGCGGTTCCGCGCATCAGGCCCGCCTCCCGCAGCGAGCACCGCAACCGCTCCTCGCAGTCGTCGCAGACGTAGGGGCGCAGCAGTCGCTGTCCGTCCCTGATCTCGATGATCATCCGATACAGCCGGGTCCGGAGGTTGCCCCAGAACCGGGCCACGCGCGGCGAGAGCGGCCTGAACAGGGTCACCCCCGGGGCGGCTTCGCACAGGACGGACCAGAGCGGATGAAGCGTGCCGTAGAGGCGGAACTGTTCACGGCGGACGACGAAAAAGGTGCCCCAGCCCGGCAGGGTGTACCCGAGGACGAGTACCAGGGAGCCGAGGCTGGCGGCGAGCGGACTCCACACCACGGCGGCCCGGTCCCAGTCGGTCACGCCGCACCAACGCCCCACGATCCCGATCGCCTTCCCCAGGATGAAGCCCAGGACGAAAACCGATCCGACCGCGGTCATCCGTAGCGACTGAGCCAGCCATGACCGTTCGACGGCGCGCGAGGAGGGCCAGGTGAACCGCGCGGTGTTCGCGAGGTTCACGCCGTAGGTCACCAGGAAGACCATGAGGTAGGCGGCGGCCGTGGGCGTGGTGGCGAAATGCACCTCGAAGTCGACCGGGTGGGCGCCGGGCAGCGGCGCCGCGAAGAAGAGCACGCCCATGGTGGCGATGGCCAGCAGGTAGAACCCGACCACACGCGGGAGGCGGCGTCTGGATTCCGCGGGTGAGTGGAACCAGCCGAGCACCATCACATGGGCCGACAGTGCGGCCAGGACGATGCAGGAATGGCCGAGCAGGGTGGCGAGGTTGGGTATGCCTGTCAGCTCGCCGATCCAGACGTTCACCAGCGGCACCAGGAACAGGTAGGCGACACCGTTGAACAGCCGGGTGCCGCACAGGGCCCAGAGTTCGAGGTTGCTCGCGTCGCGTCGCAGGTCGAACCACTTGTAGCCGAAGGCACTCAGTGTGAGGACGCAGGACACGGTGTGCGTGTAGTTGAAGACGTGCTCGACGGAGGCGGTCACCTCCAGTGGTCACCTCCGTGCTGCAGCGAGCGTCCGAGCCGGCCCGCGAAGTCTCCCTCGTCCGGAGGGACCACGGCTGTGCCGAGGAGCGGGCCGCCCGCCCGCCGCATCCCCAGGACCTCGGTGGCGAAATATTCGGCGGCATACTCCTCGGGCTCACTGTACTGGGTGCGCCCCAGCATGTGGCCGATGAGCACGGGATCGATGTCGTCCGGTACCAGCGAGCCGCCCGCGGCGTGGTCGAGGTGCCCTCCCCCGGGGTCCGGGGCGGCGTGGTCCCACAGCAGGTGGCCCAGTTCGTGCACGGCGATGTGGGTCTGGTGCGTGGCCGTGGTGTGCGCCTCGTAGAAGACGTAGTCGGCGGAGACGGTGGCGACCAGGAGGCCGACCGGTCCGGTGGGCGGGAAAGCCAGCGGCGCCATGGCGATCCGGCGCTGCCGGCGCTCGGCCACCTGCGCGCAGAGCGTGTCCAGGGAGAAGGGAACGGTCAGGTCGAGGCTCCGGATGAGGTCGGTGCATTTCTCTCGGATTTGCCTGCGTTTCATCGCTTCCCTTCCCCACCACGCTGTCCAGCGCCTTCGTCAGCGGGCGGGGATAGCCGCGGATATGGATGCCGTTCGGTGCAGAGATCCGCGGACGAACGATAGAGACCTGAGGGCGTTGCCTTCTATACGGCGAGGTCCATGCTCTGGGCGTACAGGGCGGCCTGCGTCCGGCCGGCGGCTCCTATCTTCAGGTAGATGCCGCTGAGATGGTTCTTCACGGTTTTTTCGGAGATCTCCAGGCGGCGGGCGATCAGCCGGTTCGTGAATCCCCGTGCGACCAGTCGAAGAACGCCTGCCTCACGAGCCGTGAGCGAGGGGGTGGCGGATCTTTCCGTATCGCGGGGTTCGGTGAGACCCATGCGCTGGGCGAACAGGGCGGCCTGCGTCCGATCTGCCGCACCGATCTTGAGATAGACGCTGCTGAGGTGATTCCTCACGGTCTTCTCCGAGATTTCCAGGCGACGGGCGATCAAGCGGTTGGGTAACCCTTGAGCCAACAGCCGCAGTACGGCCGTCTCTCGGCAAGTTAAATCCGATAAGGTGGGGTCTGCTTCCATGTGACGCCTCCTCCGTGCCGGTTCAGATGGGCATGAGAAAACAGACACTCAGCTGATACAGCGCACGGTGTGGAAATTCAGCGCGCGAAGGCATGAGCGTCGGATGCCATGTGCGTGATTCCTTGAAAAATGGACCAGAAAACCGGTCGGACCGCGGATTCGCATATGCGCTTGACGACAAATGCGGGCATGAATGTTGAGGGTGCAGACGGTGCGCAGTAACCTCTGTCCGAGATGCTCGAAGAGGTCTGCATTAGCACCCCATTAATACTACGTAGCTACCGCCACTCCGTCAACCGGTGTGGTCTCCACGGGGCTTGACGCGCCTCCAGTTGTCACCCAGAAGCCAGAGGAGTGGGGATAAATGCCTACATATCGGTCCGAAATGTTACCTCAGCGACTGAACTGCCTGTTCGAGACCATGTATCCGCACGACCGCGGTCCATTCAGCAACGAGGAGGTGGCCCGCGCCATACGGGATCAGGGTGGCGACATCTCCAAGCAGTACATCGCATACCTCCGGAAGGGCGAGCGGGGTAATCCACGGATCCACCATCTCGATGCGCTCGCGAGATTTTTCGGGGTACCCGTCTCGTACTTCTTCGACGAGGACCCCGCAGCTCTCACCGGACGGAGCCCGGACGCCTGGCACACCACGAGCCCGACCGGATCCGACCCGAAGTCGCCGGAACGGGCCGGCGTCACCGGCGTCGCCATGCGCGCGGTCGGACTGTCGCCGAAGGGGATGGAATTCGCCAAGACCCTTCTCGACCAGCTCCGCGCCATGGAGGGGCTCAGTCCGGGAACGGACATGGCCGCGGTGGCCCGCGAGCTTTCGGTCAACGAATCAGCAAGGTGACAGAAGAGTTCCGGAACTGCCGGAGTCGGGCGCAGAATTACGGCGGGGCAGACATCGCACGTCGACGAAATACGCCTGCCGGGACATCTACCCCATTGCGTGTCGATTCCCCAACCGGCATGCTCGGGGAAGTAGTTGCAGTGGGTCGGCAGTACTGCCACACTGACACTCTCATGTCCAGAGCTCGGCTGGAGGAGTGAAGTTGTCGGAGATCCATGACCCCAACAAGCACACTGCCACGATCGAATGGCGGGACCAGGGGCCACTTTTCGCCACTCAGGCCGAGGCGACCGGCTTGTCCTATCTTCGCGGATTGATCTCCGGGGAAATCGTGTCACCACCCGTCGCGCAGGCCCTCGACATCAGAGTCGTCAAAGCGGATCCCGGCGTGGTGCAGTTCACGATGCCGGTGAAAACTTATTTCACCAACCACCTCGGCTTCCTCGCCGGCGGTATCCTGTCGACGATCATCGACTCCGCTCTCGGATGCGCGATCCTCGCCCTGGTCCCCGGGGACAAGGACATCGTCACCCTCGACCTCAACGTGGACTTCCTGCGTCCGATCCAGGAGGCCCCGGGCCTGATCACGGTCGACGCCGAGGTGGTCCATCTGGGACGCAGCCGGGGGCTGGCGACCTGCCGGGCGACCGGCCCGGACGGCAGGCTGCACGCCGTGGGCAAGAGCAGCTGCCTGATCCGCGACAAGGCCCCCGCTCGGCAGAACGGGTCGGCCGCCGGACCCGAGGCACGACGATGACCCCTACGCCTCCGTCCCCGGGCCGCCGCACCACGCCGCCCGCCCTCACCGTCGGCCAGGTCATGCGCGAGCAGCGCCTGATCACCACCGCCGACATCACCGCCTTCGCCGACCTGGCGGAGGACCTCGGCCGGCACCACCTGCCCGACGAGGGCCGGGCGATGGCACACGGACTGCTCACCGCCTCGCTCGCCACGAAGATCGGTGGCCAGCTCGACTTCATCGCCCGCCGGATGGTCTGGGAGTTCCTGCAGCCGGTCTGGGCGGGCGACACCATCACCGCCGAGGTGACCGTGAGCGCACTGGGCGAGGCCAGGTCGGGCACCCGGGTCGAGTTGGCCATCGAGATTCACAACCAGAACGGTGAGACGGTGCTGCGCGGCGAGTGCTCCGGCGTCATCCGCCACTGACCCGGCCCGCCGTTCCGGGGCCGGAACTCCCCGCCGGCCCCGGAACGCCGGGCGCCGGCGGCCCGGTCAGGACCGCCACCGAACGCGGCGACGACACGGTCCGCCGAGACCACCTCATGCACAGGTGTGTGGTGACCCGCGGCGCACACGGCGGTCACCCGGCCTGCCTGACAGCTCCACCGGACCCGCAACCCGCCGAGGGCGGAGCCGTCGGCCCGGACCCACAGGCCGCCGTCGGGGCCCCGGCCCAACCGGTAGTGGCGCAGCGCCGGCGAGGGCCGGCGGTACGCCTTGAGCGCGGCCTCCTTACAGGCCGCCAGGACCGTGGCGACGAAGCCGGGCGGCAGCGGGCGCGGCAGCCGCCCCGGTCCCGTCCAGAGCGGCTCCCCCGGACCGAGCAACCGCGGCAGCAGGACGTCGTTACGGGCGTCCACCGGCTCGACGTCCACCCCGAGCGCGGGCGCGGACCCGGCGCGGGTGACCGCGCAGACGGCGAGGTCACCCGAGTGGGAGAGGGAGACGGCGGTGCCGGAGGGGGCATCCACCACCTGGGGCGCGCCGTCGGAGCCGGGCAGGATCTGGGCGCCGCGGTCCCCGGTCGCCCAGCCCACCGCGGCCTTGGCGGTGAGCCGGGTGCGCACCCACTCGGCGCGCCGGGGCCCGGTCAGCCGCGCGGCGTGGGCGCGCTCCAGACCCCCGAGCAGTGTCTCGGGGGCCACCCGCCCGCTCCAGTCACAGGTGACGACCAGGATCCGGGCACCGCCGGAGGTCACTTGACGCGCCGGATGTCCTGCACAAAGGCGCCGAGATCCGCGACACTCGGCTCACCCGGGGTGTCCACGAAGCCCCGTACCAGCCGGACCACCGCGTCGTACGCCTCGGTGTGGTCGTAGGCCTGGGCGTCCGCGACCTTGAGCGACCAGCGCCAGTAGCCCTTCATGGTGTCGGCGAGCGGCATCCGGAAGGTGGCGATGACCTCCTTGAGACCGGGAACGGACGAGGCGCCGTCCCTGGTGACGTAGGCGCCCACCAGGTTGCTGTAGAAGGCGAAGTGCCGCGCCTCGTCGCGGGCGAGCCGACCGAGCAGGTCCTTCAGGAACGGCTCGCTGACCGTCTCGCGGAAGCGCTGGTAGAACAGCTGGGTCGCCTTCTCCTGGATCAGGGTGTAGGTGAAGGACTGCACCGGGTGCTCGTAGGGCAGCACGAACTTCTTGCGGCCCTCCTCGGCAAGGGTGGCGAGCAGCCCCTCCCGGGTCGCCATGCCGGTCTCGACCTGATAGCGGGCGAGGGCCGAGGCGTGCCGTTCCTCGTCGCCCGCCCAGGCGACCAGGAACCGGAAGTACTCCCGGTTGAACCCGAAGCGCTCCAGCTCCTGTTCGGCCTCGGCCACCGGGAACGCTTCCAGGAAGTGCGACAGGTAGCCGGGAATGTGGTCCTCGACGAAGGTGATGAACTGCACGGCGGACCGGTCGACCTCGGTGAGCCGCTCCGGGCGCAGGGAGTCCCAGTCGAGTTCGGCGAGCGTCCAGGACCGTTCACCCGCGCGGGTCACCGCCTGGTCGACGAGCTGGTGCATCTCCAAGGCGGGCAGGAGGTCGTCCAGCACGGTCGTCCCGGTCATACCGCCGCCTTCGGGCCGAGCCGGGACTTGACGGCCGTCAGCGCGTAGTGCTTGGAGGTGTAGCCCCAGCCGGCGTTGGCGACGCTCAGATAGCGGACGAGGCGCTCCGCCATGCCGGGCGCCACGGCCTCGATCCGGTCATGGTTGGCCTCGGCCCGGCGCTGCCACTCCTCGATGGTGCGGTGGTAGTGCGCGGTGAGGTCGTCCAGCTGCTCCAGGCTGAAGCCGGCCGACTCCGCCGACTCGATGAGGTGGGAAAAGGGAACCATGTCGGCGAAGCCGAAGATCGTCTCGGTGACGTGCCGGGTGCCGGGCCGCAGCGCGAACTCCCGGTACGCCTCGGTGCTGCGGAAGCAGCTCTCGGAGAGGTAGAGCCGGCCCTGGCGGCGCAGCGAGTCGTACACCTTGCGCAGCACGGCCACCCGGTCGGGCATGTGGATGATCGAACCGAGCATCGTCGCCGCGTCGTAGCGTCCTTCGACGTCCAGGTCCGTGTAGGAGCCGACACGGATGTCGACCCTGGCGGCCACCTTCAGCCGGTCCGCCTGCTCCCGGATGTACTCGGCCTGCGGGCCGGAGGGAGTGACCCCGACGACGTCGCACTCGTACTCCTGGGCCATGAACAGGGTGAGGCTGCCCCAGCCGCAGCCGATGTCCAGCAGCCGCTCGCCGCCCTTGAGGCCGAGGCGCTCGGCGACGAAGTGGAGCTTGGCGGTCTGCGCCTCCTCCAGGGTGGCGCCCGGGGTGCGGTAGAGCGCCGAGCTGTATTTGACACGTTCGTCGAGGAACGCCCGGAACAGTTCCGTGGGCAGCTCGTAGTGCTCGTTGGTCGCCAGCTCCGCGTCCTTCGGCAGGAGCGAGAGATCGTCGTCCCGTCCCGCGTGGAGCACCGGGCAGACCTCCGTCTGCGCGTCGGTGGTCATCTCAAGCCTCCGTGCGTGCCTGGGCGAGGACGAGGTCGGTGAGTTCGCGGGGGGTGCGCACGGCGAAGATGTCCTCGTCCTCGAACTCCACGTCGTAGACGCGCTCGATCTGCGCGACGACGCGCAGCAGGCGTACCGAGTCCGCGCCGGGCAGTTCCTTGAGGACGGTGGTCTCGGAGACCTCGGCGACGTCGACGCCGAGCTCCTTGGCGGCCTGGGCGCGGACCTCGTCGAGGACCGTGGCGTCCTGGAGAGAGACGGTCTGGGCGTGGTTCTGCTGCGGCATGGTCATCCAATCGCGTGATCGAAGTAGTGTGCGAGGCGTTCGCGGTCCGCGCCGACCAGCCCCATGTGGCCCTCGGCCTGTTCCGAACTGATGGGCTGGTAGGCCGAGTTCGCCATCACGTGCGGGGTGCCGTCGGTATCGAGGACATCGGCCTCCGCGTGCACCACGCCGCCGCTCTCCCGGACGATGCGGGCGACGGCCCGGTAGGGGGTACCGGTCCGCAGCGGTTGCAGGAACTTGGTGCGCAGGGTGACCGAGAAGGCCAGCAGACCGCGGTTGAGGGCGATCAGGTCACCCATCAGCTCGTCCACCAGGACGCTGACGATGCCGCCGTGGACGACCCCGGGGTAGGAGGCGTACGCGTCGGAGAAGGTGATGTCGGTGCCGAGCCGGCCGTCGTCGAGGCGGTACATCTTCAGCGCCAGCCCGATCTTGTTACGGGGCGAGCAGCCGAAGCACTCGAACCGCGGCTCGTCGAGCCAGGGCAGCACGACGGGAGCGGTCTCCTCGTTCATCGGGCCCCGTCTCCGGCGGACGGCAGGTCGGCGAGGATGCGGCGGATGTCGCGGAGTTTCTCCACCGGCCGGCCGGTGAGTTCGGCGAGCGTGTCGAAGAGCTGCTTGTGGATCCGGGCCCATTCCGTGCCGTCGTCCACCTCGCCGAAGTAGCGGAAGACCTCGTCGATGGTGACGTGGCCGTCGAGTTCGGGGAGGTTGCCCTTGAACTTGCTGACCGGGTGGTTGTAGCGGCCCTCGGGGTCGGCCATGTAGACGTAGAAGGTCTCCAGGACCGAGGCCAGCTCCTGCGGGTGGGTGACCAGCCGGCGGGCGGTGTAGTGGATGAACTCCCGCGCGTGGCGTGCCTCGTCGCCGCTCGCGCGCTTCATGATCTTGGCGATGACCGGCTCCTCCGCGACCCGGCTCACGCACTTGTACATGTGGTTGGTGGCGATCTCGGAGATTATGTTGGTGGCCAGGGTCGCCGACGGGGTGATGCCGGGCGGGTACGGCGCCCGCATCGCGTTGATCTGCTCGTAGGCGACGTCGCTGCCGGCCAGCCGCAGCCACTTCTTGAACGCCAGGTGGTGCTGGAGCTCCTGGTATCCCCACAGGCACACGAAAGCCGAGAAGTCGTAGTCGTCGACGAACTCGTTGAAGAAGCCGTGCTGGGCGGCTATCGAGTTGGACTCGCCCATGACGGCGCCCATCGCGAAGGCGATGTACTCCGGCCGCACCAGGTCGGGGCGGAAGTCGTCCCACGGGATGTCGCTCATCTCCCACGAGGCGTTCTGGTACGCGGGGAAGACGTCGTAGCTGTGCAGCGGCTCCGCTTCCGGGTCCCGTGCGGTCTCGATCTTGAAAGGGGTGGTCACGTGGTTTCCTCCGGTTCGGTTCGGCTGACGGGCCGGGTGCCGGCCGCCCCCGTGCCGGCCGACGCCGACAGTTGTTCGCGGGTGCGGGTGCGCTGCCACTTGCCGCTGGTGGTGCGGGGAATCGAGCGTGGTTTGACCATGTGCACGAGGACGTCGGTGAAGTCCATCTCCTGGACGATCCGGGTGGCGATCTGCGTGTCCAGGTCGGCGGCGGCCTTCTTCGGGTCGGCCTCGACCACGACGCGGACCACTTCACGGCCGTCGTCGGTGACGTCGGAGAAGGCCACACAGCGCTTGCGGTAGACCCCCGGCACCTCCCGGGCCACGGCCTCGATGTCGTCGGGGTAGTAGTTCTGGCCGCGGACGATGACCATGTCCTTGATGCGGCCGGTCACGAAGAGATCGCCGCTGTCCTGGAACCCGACGTCGCCGGTGCGGAACCAGCGTCCGTCGAAGGCGGCCGCGGTGGCCTCGGGCGCGTTGTAGTAGCCGGTCGTCACGGCCCGGCCGGCGATCTGCACCTCACCCGACTCACCGGGCGCGCACACCCGGCCGTCCTCCGCGACCAGACGCATCTCGATGCCGTGCACGGGGCGGCCGACCGCCACCACGTCCTTGGCGCCCCGGTCGCCGCGGGCCACCGGGACCGCCCGGCCGGAGGCGGCCATCTCGGCCCGGTCGACGGAGAGGACGCGTACCGGGCTGCCGGGTTCGGGGAAGGTGATGCCCAAGGTGGCCTCGGCCATGCCGTACACCGGATACATGACGGTGTCCCGCAGTCCGGCGGGGGCCAGGTGGGCGCTGAAGCGTTCGACGGTCTCGGCGCTGACCGGCTCGGCACCGTTGAACGCCAGCCGCCAGGCGGAGAGGTCCAGCTCCTTGACGAACTCGAGGGGGGCGGCGGCCACGAACTGCTCGTAGGAGAAGTTGGGGCCGGTGATGACCGTGCCGTGGTGCTCGGCGAAGTACTTGAGGATCTGCGCCGGGCGGCGCAGGAACGCGGTCGGGGTGAACACGTGCACGTCGGCACCGTTGAGCAGGTGCGAGAAGAGTCCGACCAGGCCCATGTCGTGGAAGGTGGGCACCCACTGCATGAAGACGTCGTCGGGGCTGAAGTGCCCGGAGACCACACAGGCCCGCAACCCGGCCGCCATGGCGCTCTGGGTGAGCTGCACGCCCTTGGGCGCGCTGGTGGAGCCGGAGGTGAACTGCACCACGGACAGGGCGTCCGGGTCGACGCCGGGCAGTTGGCGGGCGCCGCCGGGGGCGGACACGCCGGGGTCGATGAGGACGAGCCCGGGGATCTGTTCGGTGAGCAGGGCGCCCAGGTTCCCGAAGGAGGCGCCGAGGACCAGGTGGCGGATGCCGGCGACGCGCAGGATGCCGGCCAGCCGGCGGGCGATGCCCTGCTCGTCGCCGAAGCCGGCCGGCAGCGGCAGCACACTGCACGCGGCGCCGGTTCGCTGCACCCCGAAGAACAGGCTGAGGAATCGTGCGTCGGTGGGAACGAGCAGGCCGACGACGGCTCCGGGGCCGACGCCGTGCTCTCGCAGGCCCAGAGCGCAGTGCAAGGAGGTCTCGGCGAGCTCGGCCGCGGTGATCCGCTCCTCGCTGCCGGGAAAGACGGCGGCGGCGTCGGGGGAGGTGCGGGTGTGCTGGAGGAAGGTCTCGGTGAGGGTGTCGCCGGACAGCAAGGAGCCGCGCAAGGGGTGGGTTCCTTTCGTGGGGGGCCGTGTCCGTGGCCGGAGGGCAGGCCGGGTCAGGAGACCAGGTCGACCCGCAGCTCACTCAGTCCGCGGAAGTTGACGTGCGGGCGCCACACGACGTCCTCCGTGGTGAGGGAGACGCTCTTGTAGCGCCGCAGCAGTTCACGGAAGACGAGGCGGCCTTCGAGTTTCCCGAGGAGCGCGCCGATGCAGTAGTGCGGGCCCCCGCCGAAGGCGAGCGGCTTGATGTCGGTGCGCGTCACGTCCAGGGAATCGGGGTTGTCGTACCGGCGCGGATCGCGGTTGGCGGCGCCGAGCAGGATCATCAGTTTCGACCCGGAGGGGATGGTCCTCCCGCCGACGGCGACGTCCGACGTGGTGATACGGGCGACGAGCTGGACGGGGGCGTCGTAGCGGACGAACTCGTCGACGCCCTGCTCGATGAGGCCGGGGTCGTTCCGCAGGATCCGGAGCTGCTCCGGGTGGCGCAGCAGAGCCAGCGTGCCGTTGCCGATGAGGTTGACGGTCGTCTCGTGACCGGCGTTGAAGAGCAGCAGCACATTGCCGATGATCTCGTCGTCGGTGAGCCGTTCGCCGTCCACCTCGGCGAGCATCAGCCGGGTCAGGATGTCGTCCTGCGGGTCGGTGCGCCGTTTGGCGAGGTGTTCGGCGATGTAGGAGCGGAACTCCAGCACCGACTGGTTCATGGCCTTCTGGGTGACCTCGTCCAGGGCCGGGTCGACGACGTGCCCGATCGCCTCGGTCCACTTGCGGCACTGGTCCCGGTCCTCGACGGGCAGGCCGACGAGACCGCAGATCACCGTGACCGGCAGCGGCAGCGCGAGGGAGTCGATGAGGTCGATGCCCTCGCCCTCGCCCATGTGGTCCAGGACCTTCGTGAGGATCTCGGAGATCTGCGGGCGCATCTTCTGGATGGAGCCCGCGCTGAACACCGGGTTGACCAGGCTGCGGATGCGCCGGTGGGCCCGGCCGTCCAGCATGAGCATCCAGCGTCGGGTGTCGCTCACCACGGGACTCTCCCAGCCGCCGCGGTGCTCCGCCCATTTGGCGTCCCGGTGGAACTCGCTGGTGAGCCGCGGGTCCCGCAGGAGGGCTGCGGCTTCGTCATATCCGGAGACGACCCAGAACCCGAAAGGGCTCTGGTGGACCGGTTCGGTCTCGCGAAGCCGTGCGTAGAACGGATAAGGATCGCTGCGCATTTTCGGATCGCGGGGGTTGTAGAGAATATCCGGCTTCACTGCGTCCATGGTCGGAAAGCGTGTCAGGGGGTTTGTTGAGCATCAATAGGACACAGGTCCCACTCCGGCCCCCCTGGCCGAGGGTCTCTGCGCCTGGTGTTCCGTGCGGACCCCGGCGGTGGAGATGACGGGTTTTCAGGGGCGGAGGATCAGCTTGCCCTTGTTGCGGCGGCCGAGGAGGGCTTCGTGGGCGTCGCGGGCCCGGCCGAGGTCGTACTCCGCGCCGACGAGCGGCCGCAGCCGGCCCCGTGCCGTGAGGTCGAGGAGTTCCGTGAGCGCCTTGCCGCCGGCGCCGTGCGCGGCGAGGAGCGGGAGGAGCCAGAAGCCGGCCACACCGACGCTCCGCAGCGCGAGCCGGCCCGGGTCGACCGGAGCGGCCGGCCGCCGTGCCGAGGCACCGTACGTCACCAGCCGGCCCAGGGGGGCGAGGACGTCGAGGGCGGCGTCGAGGACGGGGCCGCCGACGGCGTCCAGGACCACGTCGACGGGACGTCCCCGGTTGGCGTCCAGGACGCGTTCGCGGTACCCCTCGGCTGCGCCGTCGACCGCGGCGTCCGCGCCGAGTCCGAGGGCGACGGCGCGCCGGTCGTCGCGGGACGCCGTGGCGATGACCCGGCCGGCTCCGTACTCCCGGGCCAGCTGGACGGCGAGGCTGCCCGTGCCGCCCGCGGCGGAGTGCACCACGACGCTCTCACCGGGCCGGATCCGCGCGATGGACCTCAGCAGGTGCCAGGCGGTCAGGCCCTGGACGAGGACGGCGAGGGCGGCGCCGGCATCCACCTCGTCGGGCAGCATCACGAGGTCGCGGTCGGCGACGACCGCCCGGGCCGCGTATCCGCCCTGCGGAAGGTAGCCGAGGACCCGGCGCCCGTCCGCGGTCCGGCCGGCCACCTCCATTCCCGGGATCCGCGGCAGCGGGCCCTCGGGGGCGTGGGGGCCTTCGGTGTGCTCGCCCGCGATCTGCTTGATGTCACCGAAGTTGACGCCGGCCGCCTCCACCCGGACCAGGGTCTCGTCCGGTCCCGGCACCGGGTCCGGCACCTCGGCTTCCCTCAGGACCTCGGGGCCTCCGAACCGCTCGTATCGCAGGGCGCGCATTCCGCTCTCCCACCGTGCACACGCCCCACGCGGGGGCTCCTTGCCGCGGCCGGTACCGGTACCGCCTCAGCCGGCGGGCCGTGGGCTGTCGCCGTCGTAGCCGGGCTGCTTGGGCTCCAGCCCCTCCATCTCCCGGAGCTGGTCGAGAAGGACCTTCGCGAACTCCAGTCCCTTCGGGGAGAGACCCACCGCGCGCATGGCCACGCCGGTGACCCCGGCGCGCTCCAGGGACCGCAGGTCCTCCTCGGTCAGGCCGGCGTCGCGCCAGGCCGCCAGTTCTTCCAGCCGCTTTTCGGTCGGGCTCGCTGAATCGTCGTCGAGAAGATAGGCAACCGGTACACCAAAGAATTTCGCCAGAGCCTCAACATGCTGCACCCGCGGATTACCGCGTTCCCCTTTACGGAGGTAGGCGATGTACTGCTTCGAAATGTCACCGCCCTGGGCCCGGATGGCGCGGGCCACCTCTTCGTTGCTGAAGGGGCCGCGACCGCGCGGATGGACGGTGTCGAACAGATGGTTCAACCGCCGAGCCAGCAATCCAGGTGGGTCTGTCCTCATTTATCCCCACTCCTTGATCTCCGAGCTGCCGATCAGGTGGAAGCTCAGAGGGGTGCCACCATGCAGGTTGACGAGACCATGACTGCGACAAAGCGTCCACAAGTGGTTACGCAGGATCTCGAACGTTCCCGGTACCAGGTTACTGCATACCATCCAGTCTTCTGAGTCGGGAATTCTTTCCGGATATACGGCAAGACGTCGGAGGATCTCCCCTGCAGCCGTCGTCCCGAGGGGTCCGGCCGGGGCGACCGTGTACATGCACGCCGGGGTCATCCGGCATCGCACATCCCGCGCCTGCGACGTGAAACCGCGGAGCCCTTCGTCGCCGGCGTGGTGATCCCACTCGTCACACCGGCGACCGAAGGACCCCGACCGTGTTCGAGCCGACAAGCCGTACTATCCCAGAAGCACAAGAGGCGCGGCATGACCGTTCCGGTCATCACTGCCCGGCCTCCGCCGGCGGTGGCACCGCGACCGCGCCCGCCCGCGCCGCCCGCCGGCGAACGCGCCTTCGCCCGGTTCAGGGCTCACCCGGCGGACCAATGGTTCAATGCACGTTCCGAAACCCGTCGTCCCGGTTCCCCGGCAACGTCACGGGAAGGACGGAGAAGGGGGGAACGGTATCCGGTCATCCGCTGGCCGAGAACCGGATCTTCCCTCCTGAGGGCGCCGGACACATCATGGGCAGCCGCGACATCCACCGCAGCGAGGGGAACGGGAAGCGATGAAGCGCCGGCAGATCCGCAGGAAATGCGGCGACCTGGTACAGAGTCTCGACCTGCCCGTCTCCTTCTCCCTGGAGTACCTCTGCGAGCAGATCGCCGGGCGCCGGGGGCGCCCGGTGCAACTGGCCCCGCTGGCGTTCCCCGCCAGCGGCCCCGCCGGGCTCCTGGTCTCCACCGCCACCACGGACTACGTCTTCTACGAGGCCTGCACCACAGCGGTCCACCAGACTCACGTGATCATGCATGAACTGGGCCATCTCCTGTGGGACCACGGCCCGGCGGGATCCGGCGCGACGGACGAGATGTCCGCGGGCAGCGCCCTGCTGCCCGCGGACATCGACCCCACGCTCGTCGAGCACATGCTGGGGCGCACCCAGTACAGCCGACCCGAGGAGTACGCGGCGGAGTACTTCGCCACCCGGCTGCTGCGGCTGGCGAGCGGCCCGCTCTCACCGCCCGCTGCGGTACCGCCCGGTATGAGCGAGCTGGTGAACCGGCTGGAACGCTCGTTGCAGCACGGCGGCGGGCACCGGAGATGACCGCACGGCCGGCAACTGGGCCACCGAGTACGTCGACACGGTGCCCGGGGCCGGCCGGCTCCACGGCTTCGGTGTCGCTGAGCACCGGCACGTGTCGCAGCGCGCCGGAGGTGCCTGCGTGCCCACGGCCGTCGCGTCTTCGAGGGTTCGGTCAGGGAGCGACGACGACCTGCGCCGAGTAGCTGAGGCCCGAGCCGAAGCCCGCGGTCAGGACGAGCGCCCCGGGCCGGACGCGGCCGGCGGCGGCCAGCGTGTCCAGGGCGAGCGGAATGGAGGCGCCGGAGACGTTGCCGTCCTCCCGGACCGTGCGCGCCACCTCTACCGACGCGGGCAGCCGCAGCGCCTTCACCGCCGCGTCCACGATCCGCACATTGGCCTGGTGTGGCACGAACGCCTCGATGTCCCGCACCGTCACCCCGGACGCGGCCAGGGCCTGTCGGCACACCTCGGCGACAGCCCCGATGGCCCAGCGGAACACCTCCGGTCCGGCCATCTCCAGGAACGGCCAGCGCGCCAGCGGGTCGCCCCGCACCTCGGCGAAGGAGCGGCTCTGCCGGATGGCGCCCAGGTGCTCGGTGTCGGTCCCCCACACCACGGGCCCGATACCCGGCTCGTCGGCGGGCCCCACCACCGCGGCGCCCGCGCCGTCGCCGAAGATGAACGCCGTCGAGCGGTCGCGGGGGTCGACGATGTCGCTCATCCGCTCCGCCCCCACCACCAGTACGTGCTCCGACTGCCCGCAGGCCACCAGGTCCCGGGCGACCGCCAGGCTGTGCGAGAAGCCGGCGCAGGCGGCGCCGAGGTCGAAGGCCGCGGCACCGCGCGCCCCCAGTTCGGCGACGCAGGCCGCCGCCGCGGGTGGCGCCTGGTACAGGTAGGACATGGTGCAGAGGATGACGCAGGAGACGTCGGAGGGAGTCAGACCGGCCGCGCTCAGCGCCTTTTCCGCAGCTCGCGCCCCCATCACGGGTATGGTCTCGTCGGCGTCGGCGAAATGTCGGGTCCTGATTCCGGAGCGCTTCTCGATCCATTCCGGGTCGGAATCGATGAGTGCGCAGATCTCCTCATTGCCGACCACATTTCCCGGGCGGTACGAGCCCACCCCCAGGATCCTCGAGAACCGGCTGGACGAGGATCGAATTCTCTGTGTCATCGATTTCATCCGTCCCATCACGGGCCATCATGTACGAGCCGTCGCATCCAGCTTCCTGCTCATCAAAAGGGCTGCGATCCAAAAATGTCAATGAATGAAAGGCCAGGACGTTTGCCCCATTGATTCGACGGGCGGCGGAATTCCATTATGGGTGTGGGATCTGTCAGCCTCCGTCCGCGTGGCCGTTTCTGCGGGTTCTCAGCGCCCACAGGCGGACCAGCCCTACGACGGCCGCCAGCCACAGCGCCCCGACGCCGAGTTCGGCGAGGAGCTGCCCGGCGACGGGTTCGCCGTCCAGGGAGCGGTGCAGTGCCTCGATGCCGTGGGTGAGCGGCAGCAGCCCGGCCACCGTGCCGGTCCACCCGGGCAGGCCCGGCGCCGGCACCGCGCCGCTGAGGACCAGGACGAGGTAGAGCGCGGCGTTGCCGTACAGCAGCTCGGAGCGGCCCAGCAGTGCCAGCGCGCCGACGGCGGCGCCCACGCACAGGGTGGTGAGTGCCATGACCGTGTACACCCCTGTGCGGGCGAGCAACTGTGCCGCCGTCGCCGTACCGGTCAGGACGGGACCGGCCAGGACGACCGTGCCGAGGGAGAGCAGCAGGCCCTCGGCGGCGTAGGGCAGATACCGGGCGAGCAGCACCCGCAGCACGGGCACGCGTCCGACGAGCAGCGCAGCGAGGGTGCGTTCGTCCCGGTCCAGGGGCTGGACCCCGCTCACCCCGACCACGGTGGACAGACACATGACGAAGGCGGAGACTCCGGTGAACGCGGCCTCCCGCGCGGCTGCGACGTCCAGGCCGGCGGCGGGCCGGAGTCCGACGAGGAGTGTGTAGAACACCGCCTGGAGAACGGCCCTGGGGAGCTTGGACAGCAGCAGTACCCGCGGGGTCTCCTCGGCCAGGTACAGCCGCCAGGAGAAGCGGAGCAGTTCGCGGGCGACGGGGAACGGGCCCGGGTCGGAGGTCTCAGGTGAACTCGAGGGTGCCGCGGCGTCTGGCACGGTCCACCACCTTCCCGAACAGAACGGCCCCGGCCAGGAAGTGGAGGGCGGCCAGCACGGCCATGGCCGCGAGCGACGCGCCCGCGGGTCGGCCGAACGAGACGTCCACCATGTACTCCTTCGCCCAGCGCAGCGGCACGAGCCAGGCGATCCAGCGCAGCCCCGGGGGGATCGACCCGCCCGGGAGGATGGTGCCGCCGAGGATGTAGACCGGGTAGAGCAGGGCGTTGCCGAGGTGCACGCCGTGCCGGGTCAGCACGAACACGCAGCTGAGCAACATGCCCATGGCGACCGCGGAGACGACCGTCATCACCAGGCCGACCAGCAGCAGGAGCGGGGGCGGAAGCCGCAGCCGCAGTCCGAACAGCAGTGGGACGGCGGTTCCGACGACCGCGAGCGCGCCGCAGGTGAAGAGCACCGCCCCGGCGCACTTGCCCACCAGGACCAGCTGGGGGTCGCGGACGCCGACCACACTGCGGGTCATGGTGCCCTGGACGAGGTCACGGCGGACGATGCCACCGGCCATCCACACCAGCCCGCCCCACAGGCAGGTGACAAGCACCGAGACGAGGACCCGGGTGGCGGTGTCGCGGTCGCCGGGGTCGCGGGGCAGGGTGATCAGGAGCAGGGCGGCCGGCTGGACCCCCGCGAGGATCACCACGGCGGGGCTGTGCAGGGTCAGGACGGCCTGGATCCGGGCGGAGGCCCACAACACCGCCAGGTGTGTGCGCAGCGCCCCGGGACCGGTCGGCGGGACGCCGGGCGCGGGGGCCCTCATCGGCGCGGACTCTCGTACAGGCGCCGGAAGGAGTCCTCCAGCCGGGCCGGCGCGACGTCGAAGCCGGTCACCTCGCAGCCGTCGAGCAGGGCGCCGATCCCGCCCAGCGCCACCATGCCCCACTCCTCGATCTCGATCACGAGCGTCCAGCCGCCCGCGCCCTCTCCCTCCCCCGGGCCGCCCGCCGGGCCCTCGTCGCGGATCCGGATCCCGTGGCCGGTGCGGGGCTCGGGCCGGGGGCCGTGCCCGGTGACCGTGATGACGGCGGCGAAGCCGGCCCGCCGGGTGAAGTCGGCCAGCGGCAGGTCCTCGACGACCCGGCCGCCGTGCAGCGCGACGACGCGGTCGGCCAGTTCCTCGACATCCAGCAGGTGATGGCTGGTCAGCAGGATGGTGACGCCCTGGTCCCGCAGGGCGGAGATCTCCGCGCGCAGCCGGGCCGCCTCCACCGGGTCGAGCCCGAGGGTGGGTTCGTCGAGCAGCATGAGGCGGGGCCGGGTGGCGAAGCCGACAGCGAGGTGGAGTCGCTGGCGCATGCCGCGGGAGTACGTCTCGACGGCGCGGCCCGCGGCGTCCGCGAGGCCCGCGCGCTCCAGCGACCGGTCGACCAGCTGCCGCAGGCCGCGCGGCGGGGCGCCGTCGAGCAGGGCGAAGAAGCGGAGGTTCTCGCGGGCGGAGAGCCGGTGGTAGAAGCCTCGTTCGCCGCCGAAGACGACGGACTGGTGACGGCGGACCTCCTGAGGCCGTTCGGTGACGTCCACGCCGAAGATCCGCGCGGTGCCGCGGCTGGGCAGCAGCAGGGTGGCGAGGATCTTGGTCAGGGTGGTCTTGCCGGCACCGTTCTCCCCGAGCAGGGCCACGATCTCGCCCTCGGCGACGGTGAGGTCCACCCGGTCCAGGGCGGTGACCCGGCGGCCGGAGGAGACGAAGTCACGGCCCAGGCCGACGACTTCGACGGCGGTCACGGCGCGTCCCGCGGCAACTCGACGACGCCCAGCTCCGCGAGAGCGGCCACCGCACCGGCCAGTTCCGCCTCGGGGACGTCGGCGTCGAGGACGCGGGTGAACTCCGCGTGCACATCGGCCGCTCCGGCGCCCGTGCACAGGCTCCAGAGGTGTGCCATGGGATCGGTGAGGTCGTAGGCCGTGTTCGGTCCGGCCAGCACGAAGCCGTCGGTGAAGCGGAGCAGACTGTGGTACGGGCTCTGCGTCGGGCCGGTGCCGGCTCCCCCGGGCAGCCGGAGTTCGGCGATGTCCCCGGTACCGTTCCAGCCGCGGGTGGTGGCCACGCCGACCAGGGCGACGGCGAGAGCGAGCCGGCGCCGGACGACGGCCTCCGCGTGTCCGGTCAGGCCGTCGAGCGGCACCGGCTCGTGCAGCAGTTCCCAGACGGCCGGCAGGTTCGGGCCGAGCAGCCGGGACCGGGCGACGCGGCGCAGCAGGAACTTCGGCCCGATGTACAGGTCGCGTTCCGCGGAGAGCAGTGCGTCCAGGCCGGCCTCGACCGCGCCGCGGGCGGCGAGCAGCGCCGTGTACGGGTCACCGATGGCGAGGGCCCCCGCGGCGTCCTCGGCCAGGCCGGCGACCACGAAGGCGTTGCGGTAGATCATGACCTGGGCGACCACGTCGCGGTCGGGTCCGGCCGGGGCGTCCTCACCGGTGCGTCCCACGGGGAGCCGGCCGGCCACCGCGTAGCGGACGATCCTGGTCATCTCCGCGCGGTCGAGGTCTCCCTGGGAGCGGTCGGTCCGGGTGACGGCGTACCGCGCCATCGACGCGGCCCGGGCCTCCCAGACGGCGAGCGGCACGGTGGTGAGGTCGAGGCGGCGGCCGTTGGCGACATACTGGCGGGCCAGCTGGGCGGTGTCGTGCACGGCGACGATGTCGAGGTCGGACTCGGCGTGGCCGAGACCGACGGAGAGACTGCCGACGACGAAGGCGCCCCGGCATCCGTCGGGGTGGGTCCGGTTGACGAGGTCGACCGCCTCGGCGGTGTCCTCGGGCGTGAAGTAGTGGTCGTCGATGGCGTGCTGTCTGCTCAATCCTCGTAACCTCGTCGTCCGTGCGCGTCGGTCCTTCGGGGACATGCCGAATCGGTGTGGCGGACACCTTGACGGGCATCAACATGTGCCCGCCACGCCGAAAGGGGTGTTACGTCTCGGCGCGCACGGTCACAGCGCCTTGCCGCCGTTGCACGTGCCGGCCTTCTTGATGTCGAACTTCATGGTTCTGCACCCCCTTCCTGTCGTTCGGACGGCACCGGAGGGTGTCTTCCGGTGGGTTCTGGGCGGCGGGGACCGCCGCGGCCCCGGACAGATGGCGGCCGGCCTCGTCGGCTCCGGCCCGCGCGCATCGTCGCGGTGCGGCCCCCGCCAGGGCGGCGGCGAGGAAGCCCGCGTGGTAGGCGTCCCCCGCTCCCGCGGTGGGCAGCCCCGGCGGCACGTCCGGGGCCCGGGTGTGCACGGCCTGCGGCCTCCCGGGGCCCGCGGTCCAGCTGCCGTGCTCGCCGCAGGTCACGGAGACCAGCCGGGGAGGCCCGCAGGCCCGCCGGGACAATCGCTCGCACGCCTCCCGGCCGGTCCTCGCGCCGGTCTCGGCGAGGGCCCAGTGCTCTGCCGCGACCAGGACGTCGGCGTGGTCCAGCAGCGCGGAGACGCCGGAGGAGACGTCACCGCGGCCCGCGTTGAGCGAGACGGTGATGCCGCGTTCCCGGGCCAGGGCGCACAGTTCGGCGGCGACCGGCAGGAAGCGGCCGTTCACGTGGACGGCGTCCGCGTCCTCCACGAGCCGGGGCAGCAGCGGGCGCAGCGCCGTCCCGGCCGCCCGCTCCAGCCGTGCGGGCAGGTGCCACAGCAGCGTCCGGGTCGGCGGCGACTCCAGGACCAGGCAGGAGGGGCTGGATCCGGGCACCGTCACCACGTGCTCCCGGCCGACCCCGCGGACGTCCAGCTGGTCGAGCAGGAAGCGGCCGATCCAGTCGTCGCCCACCACGCCCGCCACGGCGGTGCGGGCGCCGAGCCGCTGCAGCGCGGCCAGTGTGTTGGTGGTGGCCCCGCCCAGCCGGAGGTCCATCGCCGCGACGCTGGGGTCGTGCTCCTGAACGAGCGGGACCGGGCAGACCACCCGGACATCCGCCATCACCAGGCCGAGGCCCACGACCCGGGGCCGACGGCCCGGTGCGGCGGTCACCGGTCCACTTCCACGATGGGCAGACCCCGCCGGGACAGGCCCAGGGACTGGCGGTCGTCCGGTGCCGTGTAGAAGAGCTTGCCGATGTTGTTCACCTTGCGGACGCCCTCGGCGCTGAGCCGCAGCAGCCGGCCGTCGCGGACGACGAGACCGTTCTCGGTGAGCGCGGTCAGCTCCGGCCCGAAGACGGTGTCGACGTCCACGCCGTACTGGCGGCGGAAGCGGTCGGTGTCGAAGGGGTTCATCCGCAGGCCGAACATCATGGTGCGGCGCATCCGCGCAGGCAGGTCGAGGACGGCGCCGGCCGTGGTGGCGGCGCCGGTGGTGCGGGCCTGCTCGATGTAGTCGCCGATCGAGTAGGCGTTGATGGTGTGCCGGCCCTCGACGTAGGTCACCGCGCTCGGGCCGACCCCGACCCATTCGCCGTCCTCCCACTGGAGTTCGGTGTACCGGCAGCGGGGTGTGGTGCGGCGGACGAAGTCGAAGACGTTGTAGTGCTCGTAGCCGTTCTCCTCGAAGATCTCCCGGCCGGCCTCGAACATCTCCTGCTCGACGTCCTCACCGGGGATCTCCAGTTCGCCCTTCTGGAGCCGGGACCAGAGCACGGTCTGCTCGCGGATCCACAGCGGGTAGAAACTGATGTGCGCGGGGTCGCAGGCGAGGGCGTCGCGCACGGAGCGGCGGACGTCCTCGACGTTCTGGCCGGGCAGCCGGTAGATCAGGTCGAGGTTGATGTTGTCGAAGCCCGCCTCGTGGGCCAGCCGCAGCGCCTCCCGGGCCTCGGCGGAGGTGTGGTCGCGCCCGATCTCCTTGAGCACGGCGTCGTTGAAGGACTGCACTCCGATGCTGAGCCGGCTGCCCCCGGCGGCGCGGAACAGCCGGAGCTTCTCGGCGCTGAGCGAGGCGGGGCTCCACTCCATGCTGAATTCGCAGTCGTCGGTCAGCTCGAACGACGAGGTGATGACGGTCAGCAGCCGGTCGAGCTGACGGGTGGCCAGCAGCGAGGGCGTACCGCCGCCGATGAAGACCACGTCCAGTGGGCGTCCGGCCACCTGACCGCGCTCCCGCACGGTGCGGATCTCGTTCTCCAGGGCGTCGAGGAAGACGTCCATCTCGTCGTGCAGGTCGTCGCCGACCTTCACCTTGTACTTGCAGAAGTGACAGCGGTGGGCGCAGTAGGGGATGTGGGCGTACAGCCCCATCGTGGGCCGCGCCCACGCGGCCCCGGGGTCCATCGCGGTGATACGGGCGGGATACCAGCGCACGTAGTCGCGCTCGATCTCCTCCAGCTCCGACTGGTCCATGGGGATCGCCCTCACTCCTCGGGAAGTACGGTGGCCGCGGGGCCGCCGAAGGTCGTGGTGGTCAGTGAGGCCAGCGGCAGTCCGGCCCGGTCCGCGGCGGCGCGGATCCGCCCGGTCAGTTCCCCGTCGCCGTGCCGGGTCCGGTCGTAGACGGCGTACACCAGCGGCCCGGTCGAGCTCAGGCCGCCCCCGGCGGCGCCTTCGGCGCGCATCAGACCGACCAGCGGCCGCCACCGGCGCAGCTCCGGCCGCTGCCAGTGGGCCTGCTTCCACCCGATGTCCTGAAGCCGGGTGAGACCGTCACCGAAAGCGGCCAGGTCGCCCTCCTCCAGGGCGGGCAGCAGCCCCATGAGCACGGTGTGCGCGACCGCCTCGACGGCGGGCAGCGGCACCGGGGTGTGCGCGGCCATGAAGTCCCGTTCGGCCACGCCCTCCAGACCCCGGACACCCTCCGGCATGGCCAGCACCACGCCCCAGTGGGCGGGCGGGGTCCTGGCGTACAGCAGCGGGGGGACCGGCAGGCCCTCGGCGAAGCGGCTCGGCGCGAACGCCTCCTTGTCGCGGGTGCGGTGGCCGCCGTCCACGAGGAAGCCGCCGCGGGTGAAGGCGTGCACGCCGATGCCGGAGGTGCCGCCGCGTCCCGACAGCGCCGCCAGTTCCCGGTCGCCCAGGTCCAGGCCCTCCAGCTCCGCCAGACCGCGCAGCGCGGCGAGCCGCAGCTGGGTGCCCGAGCCGAGGCCGCTGTGGGCCGCGACCGTGGAGCGCACCCGGACCCGGGCCGGGGCCGGGACACCGAGGGCCGCGGCGGCGTGCCGCACCGCCGCGGCGGCCCGCTCGTTCCCCGCCCCGGCGGCCTCGTCCCGGTGCGGCGGTCCGCCGCGGGCCAGGACGAGGCGCAGTCCGGGGTCGGCCACCGCGAAGCCGACGCCGCCGTCGCGGCGGCCGGCCGCCCCGTTCATGTCGATGAGCGTGACATGCACCCGGGACGACGTCCGGACCTCCACCGCGTCGGGGACCGACGCCGCCCGGTGGCGGGGCAGGAGGGGGACTGGGTCAGCCGAGGTCGAGGACATCTGCGTACCCCTGAAGGTCCAGGTAGCCGTGGCCGCTGAGGCAGATGACGATGGTGCGCGGCCTGCCGCCCTGCTTGGCCTCGTCGATGGCGGCGAGGATGGCGTGGGAGCTCTCCGGCGCGGGCAGCACGCCCTCGGTGCGCAGGAACAGCCGACCGGCCTCGAAGACCTCCTGCTGCTCGAAGGAGCGCGGGGTGATCAGGCCGTGCTTGACGAGGCTGGAGAGGATCGGGGTCTTGCCGTGGTAGCGCAGACCGCCGGAGTGGATGGGCGGCGGCACGAAGTCGCTGCCGAGGGTGTACATCGGGATGCGCGGGGTCTGCCGCTCGTAGTCGGCCCAGTCGTAGCGGAACTCGCCGGTGGTGAGAGTGGGCACCGAGGCGGGTTCCGCGGCGATGCACAGCGGCCGGTCGTCACCCGTGACGAACGGGGCGACGAAGCCGGTGAAGTTGCTGCCGCCGCCGACGCAGCCGACCAGGACGTCGGCGCCGACGCCGGCCTGCGCGAGCTGTGCCTGGGTCTCCAGGCCGATGACGGTCTGGTGCATGGCCGCGTAGTACGACATGCAGCCGAGCGCCAGCCGGTGCGAGGGCTCGTGGCGGACCAGCTCGATGGCCTCCGCCATGCCGATGCCGAGGCTGCCGGGGCTGTCCGCGTCCTTGTCCAGCACGCCGCGGCCGGTCCTGGTGGTGCGGCTCGGCGAGGAGACGACCTCGGCGCCCAGCATCCGCATGAGGTTGCGCCGGTAGGGCTTCTCGTCGAAGCTCTTGCGGACCATGAACACCTTCAGCTTGATGCCGAAGGCGGCGCAGGCGAGGGCGAGGGCGGTGCCCCACTGGCCGGCGCCGGTGTCCGTGACGAGCGTCTCGACACCGTCCTGGGCGGCGTAGTACGCCTGCGCCAGCGCGGTGTTGAACTTGTGGCTGCCTCCGGGGTTGAGGTCCTCACGCTTGTAGAAGATCTGATGCGGGGTGTCGAGGTACTCCTCCAGGCCTTTGGCCCGGACCAGGGTCGAGGGCCGGTAGCGCCGGTAGGTGCGCAGCACCGGATCGGGCACCTCGATCCACGGGTCCGTCGCGTACCGGCCCTGCAGGAACTCGATCTTCAGGCACTCGGTGGGCCAGAGCCAGTCGTAGTCCTCGGTGAGCGCGGGCCGGTCCTCCGTGGAGTGCAGAGGGGGGTCGATGTCGTACGGCAGGTCGACAACGAGGTTGTACCAGCGTTGGGGCACCTCGTCCTCGGACAGGACGAAGCGGTTGGCTGTGGAACGCTCCTCGGCGATGGTCACCGTCACTCCCAAGAAGGTCGGTTGTCGGATCTGGTGGGTGGGGCCACCGGGAAGCGGCCACTGCGCACACCGGGACCGGTCCACCGTCCGCCCGCGGGTTCCGCTGGCTGCGGAACCGGTGCTGCGGAACTGCGCGGGGACCGTCACCGAGAGTCCCCTCGGACGGCGTTCCGTGGGAGGGCGTGGCGCCCGTCGGACCAGGTAACCGTGGGAGGGCGCGGCTTCGGTGCGTTCGTGCCGGGCCAGCGTGTCAGGTCGCCCCAGCACCCTCAAGAGGACCAATGTCCCATCGATGCGTCCCTGAAATCCGGCGGCGTCCGCGGTGTAATGTCCTTGGCTCGCAACTGGCCGAGGGGCCGTACTCCGCCTCGTGCACCGCATACGCACACGTCTTCCGCACCGCCTCGCCGGCCTGCGGTCACGGTGCTCATGGGCCGGTCCCCCACCGTAGCCACGACAGCGACACCGGCGGCAAGGAGAGCCCTGCGGATGCTCACGTACAAACCCCTGAACACTTCGTTCGGCGCCGAGGTGTTCGGCGTCGCACTCGACACCGCGGAGGCCGGGGCGCACGCGGAGGAACTCGTCCGGGCCCTGCACCGGCACCGGCTGCTGCTCTTCTCCGGCCAACGGCTCACCGTCGAGGCCCAGTTACGGGTCACCTCGCTCTTCGGCAGGCCGGCGCTCCCCTGGGACCCCACGCACGGGCACTCCGACAGTCCCTACGCCGAGGTTTTCGAGTCGTCGCCGCCCCGCGCCTACAAGCGGCCCGCCGAGCACTGGCACAGCGACGCCTCGTTCCTGCCGGAGCCCACCGACGCCACGTTGCTGTACGGGGTGGTGGCGCCCGCGGAGGGCGGCCGCACCCGGTTCAACGACGCCCGCGGCCCGCTCGCCGAACTGCCGCGGACGCTCCGGGAGCGTGTCGCCGGACTGCGCGCCGTGCACGACTTCGGACGGAACTTCTCGACGCTGCGGCAGGCCTCCTCGCGGGTGTCGCGGGCGGAGGCGGCCGCCGAGCGCGTGGCCTTCCCGCCGGTGACGCACCCGCTGGTGCGCCCGCACCCGGTCACCGGCGAGCCGGCCCTGTACCTCAACGAGATGTGCCTGGACCGGATCGAGGGCCTGCCGGAGGCCGAGAGCCGGAACCTGATCGAGGAGTTGTACGCGCACACCGTGCGGCCGCGGTGGCAGTACGCGCACGCCTGGCGCCCGGGTGACCTGCTGGTCTGGGACAACCCCTCGCTCCTGCACCGCGGCGAGGGCGTGCCGGCCGGGACGCGCCGCCTGGTCCACCGGACGACCGCCCGGTACAGCGGACGGGCCCTGTGATCCCGCAGTGGCGGCTGCCGGTCCGGCCTCACGGACTTCCCGGCACGCTCATCGCTTTCGACGGCGTCGACGGCAGCGGCAAGACCACCACCACCCGGACGACCCGGGCCTTCCTGCGGGCGCGCGGCCACACCGTCCGCGGCTTCAAACTGCCTTCCCGTGAGCTGAAGGCGAGCCGCTGGTTCAAGGAGTACAGCGCCGATCCCTTCGGCGCCGTGCGGACCGGCGAGGTCGACCCGCTCGCCATGTGCTGCACCGTGCTCGGGGACCGGCTGATGACCGTGCGGGCGCGCATCCTGCCCGCGTTGCGGGCCGGCCGGGTCGTCGTGGTCGACCGCTATCTCTTCACGCCGCTGGGCGAGCTGCTCGTGCACGGAGTGCCGGCCGGGGCACGCGCCGTGGTGGAACCGCTGATCGGCTGCTTCCCCGCGCCGGACCTCTCGGTGTTCACGACCGTGCCGGCGGACGTGGCCAGTGCCCGGGTGCGCAGCCGGGCCGCCGAACGCGACGACCCGCTGGCACTCGACGTGTACGAGCACCGGGTGGCGGCCTTCCGCCGACTGGCGCTGAGCAACAACGGCCTGCTCCTGGACACCTCGCTGGGGCAGCGCCGCACCTTCGAGGAACTCGTACCGCATCTGCCGAAGCCCTGAGGCGCGCGGCCCGGGATCCGCTCCACGCCTCTCTCTCCCCCCCCCACGTCCGCCGGCCGTACTCATGGAGCCTGCTCTGATGCCCTCCCCCCGCCCCCGACCACCGGGAACCGGTACGACACCGCGCCCGCGGCCCCGCCCGCAGGCCGAGTCCCGTGGAGATCCGCAGGTCCCGGCGGCCCGGCCGCAGACGGAACCGCTCAACCCGGGTCTGCTGCGTACCTTCCTTGAGGTCTACCGGACGGGCTCCTTCGGCCGGGCGTCCCGCCGGCTGCACATCTCGCAGCCCGCCGTGACCCATCAGATCCGGATGCTGGAGGAGCGGTTCGGGACACGGCTGTTCATCCGCCAGGCCACCGGGTCCAGGCCCACCTCGGCCGCCGACTCGCTCGCCCGGGACGCCGAAGGCCCGGTCGACGCCCTCGACTTCGTGGTGCGGCGCTATTCGGCCGACGGCGCCCCGGCCCGCCCGCTGCGGCTGGGTGCCCCGAGCGATCTGATCAGCGACCGGATCCTGCCGGTGCTGGCCGACATGCTCCGCGATCCGGTGCGTCTGCGCATCACTTCGGAGCTGTCCGACACACTGCTCGCGCAGCTGGCCGAGGGCGAACTCGACATCGTCGTCGCCCGGACGCGCCCCCGCGCCAAGGGCATCAGCGCGCTGCCCCTCTACGACGAGGAGTGCTGCCTGGTCGCCTCGCCCGGGGTCGCGCGCGCGATCCCGCGGGACCGGGCTCCGGGCGACGCCCCTCTGCCGGGTGGCCAGCGGCTGGTGACCTGCTCGGAGTACCTGCCGCTCGTCGACCACTACTGGTGGTCGGTCTTCCACACCGGGGCGGCCGCGACGCCTGCGGTGGTCCCCGACCACCGGGCCGTACTGGCCGCCGTCGAGGCCTCGGTCGGCCTCGCCGTGCTGCCCACGTACCTGTGTGCCGACGGCATCGCCCGGGGCGCGCTGGTGCCCCTGCTCAGACCCGAGATACCGCCGATCACGACGACGTACCTCGCCACCCGTGACGGCACCGCGACGCGTCCGCAGCTGGCCACCGCGCACAGCCGGCTCCTCGAGCACGGCCGCGGCTGGACCTGAGCGGGGACCTCGGGCGGCGGGAGGGCGGGGTGGTTCAGGACCGCCGGGCGACGATCAGTCCGTAGCCGATCTGCGGGAGTTCACCGAAACGTTCGATGATGTCGGCCGCCCGGTCGAGTTCCTCGCTCAGCGCGCCGTCGCTCGGTCTGTCCACCCGGCGGATGAGATCCGCCGCGACGGTGTGACTGCGGCGTACGTTCTCGCCGATGTCCAGTGTCTCCAGGACTTCGAAAGAGGCCCTGCGCATATGGGCGACGTATTCGTCGGCATTCCCGATCGGCGGAATCTGGAACAGCTTCCGGTTGTCCGCGACCATCTCGGCCTCACGGGCGTCGAGTTCGCCCTGCTGATAGGGGTTGGCCGTCACCAGAATGCCACCCGGACGTAACACGCGCGCCGCTTCGGCGAGGGCGGCGGCCCGGTCGGACATGTGCAGGAGACTCTCGATCGCGTACGCATGGTCGAAGTGCGCGTCGGGGAAGGGCAGGGCCATGCCGTCGCCTTGCAGGAAGGACACCTGGCGGGCACCGGTCCCGACCTCCGGCCGGGCGGCGGCGGTCTCCGCCTGCTGGGCGCTGATGGTGACGCCCGTGACGTGCACGCCCCAGGTGTGCGCGATCCGGACGGCGGGTTTGCCGCTGCCGCAGCCGATGTCCAGGACCCGGTCGCCCGGCGAGAGCGCGAGCCGGGTGCCGACCAGGTCGGTGAGCGCGTCGGTGGCCTGCTCGACGGTGGCGTCGTCCTCGTCGTCACGCCAGTAGCCCAGATGAATGTTTCCCCCCATCACCTCGGAGAGGAGATCTGTCGACTGGTCGTACATCGTTCCCACGTCCGCCGCGGTGGGCGCATACTGCTCGGTCAATTCGAGACACCTCTCCCGTTCGACTGCCGGCGCGTCCGCTCCACCCCCGGCCGGACAGGAAACTACAAACCGTCGAACTCATTTGTCAACGCGGCCTCCGCCGCCCGGTACGGCCTTCCGCTTCCATTGTTCCGGCTTTTTTCCACGGGCTCATAGCCTTGTTTATCGACCTCATGTGCCAGGTTATTGGACAGCACACGAGCGCGCCGGGTCTACTGACTTCGGTGATCTCGCCGGGTTTTCCCGAATGCAGTCGTGAGCGGTTCACGTCGCATTACCCGGTCCCTGTCGGGGACGGCCGTAATTCAGGTCCGGGACGTATCACGTGACATCGGCCCGTCGTCGGTTGTGGGGAGTTCTATGCGTTCCGGCCAGGCGTTCGTGCCCGAAGACACCTCCGCACCCGCCGATCCGATCGCCGTCGTGGGCCTGGCCTGCCGTTTCCCCGGTGCCCCGGATCCCACCGCCTACTGGGAGCTGATCAGCAACGGCCGCAGCGCGGTCACCGCGGTTCCGCCGGGCCGCCGCGGCTCCTCCGGCACCGGTGGTCTCGGCACCGGCGGCTTCCTCGACCACGTCGACCGGTTCGACCCGGACTTCTTCGACATCTCGCCCCGCGAGGCCGCCGCCATGGACCCGCAGCAGCGGCTCGCCCTGGAGCTGTGCTGGGAGGCGTTCGAGGACGCCGGTGTCGTGCCGGCCGATCCGCAGGCCCGGAACACCGGCGTCTTCGTGGGCGCCATGTGGGACGACTACGCCACCCTTCAGCACCGTCTCGGGGCGGCCACCCGGCACAGCATGACCGGCCTGCACCGCAGCATCATCGCCAACCGGGTCTCCTACGCCCTGGATCTGCGCGGGCCCAGCATGGTGCTCGACGCCGGGCAGGCGTCGTCCCTGCTCGCCGTGCACATGGCCGCCGAGAGCCTGCGCCGGGGCGAGGTGGGGCTTGCGCTGGCGGGCGGGGTGAACCTCGTGCTGGCGCCGGAGAGCACCCGGCGCTCCGAGACGTTCGGCGGGCTCTCCCCGGACGGCCGGTGCCACACCTTCGACGCCCGCGCCAACGGCTACGTGCGGGGCGAGGGAGCCGGGTTCGTCCTGCTCAAGCCGCTCTCCCGCGCGGTCGCCGACGGCGACCGCGTCCACTGTGTCGTGGAAGCCACCGCGGTCAACAACGACGGCGCCGGCGAAGGACTCACCGTGCCGACGGCACGGGCCCAGGAGGAGGTGCTGCGCACCGCCTACCGGAGCGCCGGCGTCGACCCCGCCGACGTGCAGTACGTCGAACTCCACGGCACCGGCACGAAGAAGGGCGACCCGATCGAGGCCGCCGCGCTCGGCGCGGTGCTCGGCGCGGCCCGGCGGCCCGGCACCCGGCTGCTGGTGGGGTCGGTGAAGACGAACATCGGCCACCTCGAGGCGGCCGCCGGGATCGCCGGTCTCATCAAGACGGCCCTGACCGTCAGCCATCGGAAGATCCCGCCCAGCCTCAACTTCGTGACACCCCGTCCGGAGATAGCCTTCGACGCCTGGAATCTGCGCGTCCCGCTCGCGCTGACCGGCCCGCCGGACCCGGACGGCCCGTTCATCGCGGGTGTCAGCTCCTTCGGCATGGGCGGCACCAACTGCCACGCGGTGCTCTCCGACCGCCGTCTCGCACCCACCGGGGACGGCAGGGCGCACGAGGTGAGCGGCGAAGCGTCGCGCGAGCGGTCCGCCGAGACCCGCCCACCGCTGCCCTGGGTGGTGTCAGGCCGGTCCCGGGACGCGCTGCGCGCCCAGGCGCGGCGGCTCGCCGCACGGGTCACCGCGCGTCCTGTGCCGGACACGGCGGCCGTGGGCCGCTCGCTCGCCGTGCACCGCACCGCGTTCGAGGAACGCGCAGTGGTCCTGGGCGACGACCGCGGTGAGCTCCTGAGCGGCCTGGACGCACTGGCCCGCGGGGTGCCCGCCGCGAACCTGGTACGGGGCTCGGCACGCGGCGCGGGCGGGACGGCGTTCCTCTTCACCGGTCAGGGCAGCCAACGCCCCGGAACGGGACGTCGACTGCACGCGGCGGTACCCGCGTTCGCCGAGGCGCTCGACGAGATCTGCGCCTGCCTGGACACCTTCACGCCCTGGCCCGTCAAGGACCTGCTCTTCGCGGAGCCCGGCAGCCCCGGGGCTGCGGCGCTGGACCGGACGGACGCCGCCCAGGCCACGCTGTTCGCGCTGGAGGTCGCGCTGGCCCGGCTGCTCCAGCGGTGCGGGCTGCACCCCGATCACCTGCTCGGCCACTCCGTCGGCGAACTGGCCGCGGCCCACGTCGCGGGGGTGCTCCCGCTGAACGACGCCTGCGCGCTGGTCGCCGCCCGTGGACGGCTGATGCAGCAGGCCACGCAGGGCGGCGCCATGGCCGCCCTGGAGGCCGGCGAGGCGGAGGTCGTCGCGGAGCTGTCGGACCGGGGCCTGGTGCGGCAGGTCTCGGTGGCCGCGGTCAACGGACCACGGGCCACCGTCGTCTCCGGTGACCTCGACGGCGTCGAGGACGTCGCCGCACGGTTCGCGGCCCGTGGGCGCAGGACCAAGCGGCTCAGGGTGAGCCACGCGTTCCACTCCCCGCACATGGACGCGGTGCTGGACGAGTTCCGCGCGCTCGCCGCGGAACTGGAGTACCACGCCCCGCGGATCCCGGTCGTCTCCAATGTCACCGGACGCCCGGCCACCGCGGACGAGCTGAGGTCGCCGGAGTACTGGACCCGGCACATCCGCAGCTCCGTGCGCTTCCACGACGGCGTCCGTGCGCTGCGCTCGGCCGGTGTCACCAGCTACCTGGAACTCGGTCCCGGCGGGCTGACGGCCATGACCCGCGAAAGCCTTGCCGACGGGGGTGCGCCGACCGGGGCCGCGGTCGTGCCGCTGCTGCGCGCGGGGCAGCCGGAGGACCGTACGGTCACCGCCGCGCTGGCCGAGGCGTTCGTGCGCGGCACGCCGGTGGACTGGGAGCCGCTCATCGGCTGGGCCGGCGCGCGCACCGACCTGCCCACCTACGCCTTCCGGCGGCGCTCCCTGTGGCTCACCACGACGGCCCGGCCGGACGGGGCACCGCCTGTCGACGCCACGCCCGACGCCGACGCCGGCACCGCGCCGCCCCGGGAGCCCGCCACCACGACCACTGCCGCCGTCCGGCCCGCCGCCGTGCCGGAGCTGGTCAGGGCCTGTGCGGCGGCAGTCCTCGGACATCTCTCGTCCCGCACGGTCGACGGCGGCCGGACCTTCAAGGAACTGGGCTTCGACTCGCTCACCGCGGTGGAGTTCCGCGACCGCATCGCCGAGGCGACCGGGCTGGCGCACCTGGCACCCACTCTGATCTACAACCACCCCACGCCCGGTGACCTGGTGGAGTTCCTCAGGGCCGAGCTGTCGGGCGACCGGCCGGCCGCCGCGAGCCCGGTGGCGGTGACCGCGGGTTCCGACGAACCGGTCGCCATCGTCGGCATGGGCTGCCGGTACCCGGGCGACGTGCGCTCGCCCGAGGACCTGTGGCAGCTGGTCGCGGAGGGCAGGGACGCCGTCTCGGCCTTCCCGGCCGACCGGGGCTGGAGCACCGACGAGTTGCGCGATCCGGAGAACCCGGCGGTCCGGTACGCCCGGGAGGGCGGATTCCTCTACGACGCGACCGCCTTCGACAACGCGTTCTTCGGGATCAGCCCGCGCGAGGCACTCGCCATGGACCCGCAGCAGCGCCTGATGCTGGAGACCTCCTGGGAGGCACTGGAGCGGGCCGGGATCGATCCGCTGTCCCTGCGGGGCTCCCGGACCGGGGTGTTCGCGGGGGCGACGGCCCAGGACTACGGGCCCCGGCTGGGCGAACCGGCCGAGGGCGGCCAGGGGTTCGCGCTGACCGGGAACACCGCGAGCGTCATCTCGGGCCGGGTCGCGTACGCACTCGGTCTGGAAGGCCCGGCGGTCACCGTGGACACCGCCTGTTCGGCCTCGCTCACCGCGCTGCATCTGGCGCGCCGGTCGCTCCAGAGCGGTGAGTGCACGCTGGCGCTGGCCGGCGGTGTGACGGTGATGGCGACGCCGGGGATGTTCGTGGAGTTCGCCCGGCAGCGGGGGCTGGCGCCCGACGGCCGCTGCAAGCCGTTCGCGGCGGCGGCCGACGGCACCGGCTGGAGCGAAGGCGTGGGCGTGCTGGTGCTGGAGCGGCTGTCGGACGCCCGGCGTCACGGCCACCGGGTACTGGCGCTGGTGAGAGGCTCGGCCGTCAACCAGGACGGTGCGAGCAACGGCCTGACGGCGCCGAACGGCCCGTCGCAGGAGCGGGTGATCCGGCAGGCGCTGGCCGACGCCGGGCTCGCCCCCCAGGATGTCGACGCGGTGGAGGCGCACGGCACCGGCACCCGGCTCGGCGATCCGATCGAGGCGCAGGCGCTGGTGGCGACGTACGGACAGGACCGCGCGGACCGCGGGCCGCTCCGGCTCGGCTCGGTGAAGTCGAACATCGGGCACACCCAGGCCGCCGCCGGGGTCGCCGCGGTGATCAAGACGGTGATGGCGCTGCACCACGGTGTACTGCCGCGGAGCCTGCACATCGGCGAGCCGACCCCGCACGTGGACTGGAACGCGGGCGCGGTGGCGCTGCTGCGGGAGCCGGTGCCCTGGCCGGTGGTGCAGGGCCGGGTGCGCCGGGCGGGCGTCTCCTCGTTCGGGATCAGCGGTACCAATGTGCACGCCGTCCTCGAAGAGGCCCCGGCCGACCCGGCTCCCGTCGGCAGCGGGGAGCCGCGGTCCGCCGGTCCGGGCCGGCGGACCGGCGGTGCCCGGGCGGTGCTGCCGTGGACGCTGTCGGCGAAGACCTCCGAGGCCCTGCGCGCGCAGGCGGCCGGCCTGCGGGCCCACCTCGGCGGCCCCGGACGGGCCGGCGCCACCGCCGCCGACATCGGGTTCTCGCTGGCCACCACGCGGGCCGCGTTCGAGCACCGCGCCGTGCTGATCGGCGCCGACGGGCCGCAGCTGCACGCCGCGCTGGAGGCGCTGGTGCGGGACACCCCCTCGGAGCGGGTGGTGCGGGGCACCGCGGTGGGCGGCACCGAGACCGTGTTCGTCTTCCCCGGCCAGGGGGCCCAGTGGGCCGGGATGGCGAAGGAGCTGCTGGACACCTCCGAGGTGTTCCGGGAGCGGATCGAGGAGTGTGCGACGGCGCTCGCACCGGTCGTGGACTGGTCGCTCCTGGACGTGCTGCGGGGCGCGCCGGGCGCGCCGGCGCTGGAGCGGGTCGACGTCGTGCAGCCGGCGCTGTTCGCGGTGATGGTGTCGCTCGCCCGGCTCTGGGAGGCGCACGGCGTGCGCCCCACCGCGGTGCTCGGGCACAGCCAGGGCGAGATCGCCGCGGCCTGTGTGGCGGGCGGGCTGACGCTGGCCGACGCCGCGCGGATCGTCGCGCTGCGCAGCCGGGCGCTGACCGCGATCTCCGGTCCGGGAGGCATGGTGTCCGTGTCGCTGCCGGCCGAACGGGTGCGCAGGCTGCCGTGCTGGGACGGGCGGCTGGACCTCGCGGTGATCAACGGACCGTCGTCGGTGGTGGTCTCCGGCGAACAGCGGGCGCTGACGGAACTGCTGGAGCAGTGCGCCGCCGAGGGCGTCCGGGCCAAGCGGATCCCGGTGAGCTACGCGGCGCACTCCGCGCAGGTCGAGGCGATCCGCGAACGGCTGCTGGAAGCGCTGCGCGAGATCGAGCCCCGCGCCGGCGACATCCCGTTCTACTCGACGGTGACCGGGGAACTCCTCGACACCCGTGCGTTGGACGCCGCGTACTGGTACCGCAACCTGCGGGAACCGGTCCACTTCGAGCGGACGATGGGGACGGTGCTGGCCAAGGGGCACACCCTCCTGATCGAGATGAGCCCGCACCCGGTGCTGAACGTGGGGGCGCTGGACGCCATCGAGACCTTCGGCGGTTCGGGCGCGTTCGTGGGTTCGCTGCGCCGCGGGGACGGCGGCCCCGAACGGTTCACGACCTCGCTCGCGCAGGCGTACGTCCTCGGGGCGCCGGTGGAGTGGCGGACGGTGTTCGCCGGGTCCGGCGCGGCCCGTGTCGACCTGCCGACCTACGCCTTCCAGCGCCACCGGTTCTGGCCGCAGGCGCCCGTCGCCGAGCCGGAGCGGGACAGGGGCGACGGTCCGGAGCGACGGTTCTGGGAGGCGGTGGAGCGGGGTGACGCCGCGGGGCTGGTCGCCGAGGTCGGCGGCGGCGGATCGGACGCTCTGCACGCTCTGCTGCCCGCGCTCGGTGCCTGGCGCCGACGGCAGCGCGCCGGGGACGCCGCCGCCGACCGGCGGTACCGGATCGCCTGGCAGCCCGTGTCCGGGACGCCGGCCGCGGTGCTGGACGGCCGGTGGATCGTGGTCGCCGCGGAGGAGGCCGGGCCCGGGCAGCTGCCGGTGTCGGTCGCGGACGTACTGGGCCGGAACGGGGCGCAGGTGGTGCCGCTGACGGTGGCGCCGGGGACCGGACGGAGCGAACTGGCCCGGCTCCTGCGGTCGGTGGCCGCCGAGGGGCCGGAGCCGGCCGGTGTGCTGGTCCTGCCCGCGCCGGAGACGGAACCGGTGCTCCCCTCCGCGTCCGGGGACCTCACCCGCGTCCTGACCCTGCTCCAGGCACTCGGCGAGTCCGGACTCACCGCCCGGATGTGGTGCGTGACCCGGGGCGCGGTGACGGCCGACGCCGGGGACCCGGTGACCACGCCCGCGCAGTCGCAGCTCTGGGGGCTCGGCAGGGTCGCCGCGGTGGAGCTTCCCGAGCGCTGGGGCGGCCTTGTCGATCTGCCTCCGCAGCCGGACGCACGGATCCTGGGCCGGCTGCCGGCCGCGCTGGCCGCCCCGGCCGGCGAGAACCAGCTGGCGCTGCGCGCCTCGGGCACGTTCGCCTGCCGGCTGGTGCGCGCGCCGCGGCCGGACGCCTCCGGCGGGCGGCCGTGGACGCCCGCCGGCACCGTGCTCGTCACCGGCGGTACCGGAGCACTCGGCGCGCACGCGGCACGCTGGCTGGCCGGGAACGGGGCCGCGCACCTGGTGCTGGTCAGCCGCGGCGGGCCGAGGGCGGCGGGCGCCGCCGAGCTGGAGGCCGAGCTGACCGGGCTCGGTGTCCGGGTCACCGTCGCCGCCTGCGACGTCGCCGACCGGGAGGCACTCGCCGGACTGCTGCGGACGCTGGACGCGGACGGCAGTCCGGTCGGCGCGGTGGTGCACGCGGCCGGGGTGATCGAGAGCGTCCCGCTCGACACACTCACCCCGGACGGCCTCGCCGGGGTGCTGCGGGCGAAGGCCGACGCCGCCCAGCACCTGCACGACCTCACCCGCGACCGGGAGCTGGCGGCGTTCGTGCTGTTCTCCTCGGTGTCGGCGCTGTGGGGCAGCGCCGGTCACGCCGGGTACGCGGCGGCCAACGCCTTCCTGGACGGCCTGGCCGCGTACCGCAGGGCGCAGGGCCTGACGGCGAGCTCCGTGGTCTGGGGGCCGTGGGAGGGCGCCGGCATGACGGCGCGCGACGGCCTGGGCGAGGCGGTGGCCCGGCAGGGCATCCGGCTCCTGGAGCCCGGCGAGGCGGTCGAGAGTCTGCGGCACTGCCTCGCCGACGGCCCCGCACCGGTCGTCGCCGACGTCGACTGGGAGACGTTCTTCCCGGGCTTCTCGGCGGCGACACCGAGCCGGCTCCTCGCCGAGCTGCCCGAGGTGCGCGCACTGCTGCGCGGCGCCCGCCCGCGCTCCGAGGACGCGGCCACCACCGCGACCACGGTGCGGGAACTGGCCGGGGCGGAGCCGGCCAGGCGCCGGGAGGCGGTCTCCGCGCTCGTCCGCGCCCAGGTGGCGGCCGTCCTGGGCCACGCCGACGAGAGCCGGATCGGCGACCGTGCCCCGTTCAAGGAACTCGGCGTCGACTCGGTGATCGCGGTCGAGCTGCGCAACCGCCTGCGGGACCGTACCGGGCTGGGCCTGCCGGTGACCGTGGTCTTCGACCATCCGTCGCCGACCAGGCTGACGGACTTCCTGCTGGAGACGGCCTTCCCCCAGGACGCCGGCGAGCGGGCCGGGCCCGCGGACCCGGCCGGCGCACGGGAGAGGGAGCGGGCCCGGCAAACGCACGACGCGGAACAGCAGATCAACGACATGCCCGTCGACGACCTGGTGCGGCTCATGCTCGGCGAGGAGTAGCCGCGGCGCGGCAGCCGCACCCGGAACGTTCCCCCTTCCCCTGGAAACCGATCTGTGAGGGATCATGGCCACTTCGCCGGACAGGATCGTCGACGCCCTGCGCACCTCCATGAAGGAGACGGAGCGGCTGCGGCGGGAGAACGAGGAACTGGCCGCTGTCCGGCACGAGCCGATCGCGATCGTCGCCATGGGCTGTCACCTCCCGGGCGACATCCACGGCCCGGAGCAGTTCTGGCAGCTCCTGGCGGCAGGCGGCGACGCGGTGGCCGGGTTCCCGACCGACCGGGGCTGGGACCTCGACGCGCTCTTCGACCCGGACCCGGACCAGCCCGGCACCGTGTACACCCGCAACGGCGGGTTCCTCACCGATGTGGCCGGGTTCGACGCCGAGTTCTTCGGGATCAGCCCGCGCGAGGCGGTGGCCATGGACCCGCAGCAGCGGCTGCTGCTGCACACCGCGTGGGAGACGGTCGAGCGGGCCGGCATCGACCCGACGACCCTGCACGGCAGCCGTACCGGGGTCTACCTGGGAACCGCGTTCCAGGACTACGCGACCCGGGTCCGGCCGGCCGAACTCGGCGAGCACGAAGGGTACTTCCTCACCGCGGGTGCGGCGAGCGTGCTCTCCGGCCGGATCTCGTACACGCTCGGTCTGGAGGGCCCCGCGGTCACCTACGACACCGCCTGCTCGGCGTCGCTGGTGGCGCTGCACGGGGCCTGCCAGGCGCTGCGCCGGGACGAGTGCTCGCTGGCGCTGGCCGGCGGTGTCACCCTCATGACCACACCCGCCCAGCTGCAGGGCTTCAGCCGGCAGCGCGGGCTGTCCGCGGACGGCCGGTGCCGTTCCTTCGCGGCCGCGGCGGACGGCACCGGCCTCTCCGAGGGCGTCGGGGTGGTACTGCTGGAGCGGCTGGCCGACGCACGGCGGCTCGGCCACCGGGTGCTGGCCGTGGTCCGTGGCAGCGCGACCAACCAGGACGGTGCGAGCAACGGCCTGGCCGCGCCGAACGGCCCGTCCCAGGAGAGGGTGATCCGCCAGGCGCTGGCCGACGCCCGGCTCGCCCCCGGCGACGTCGACGCGGTGGAGGCGCACGGCACCGCGACCGCCCTCGGCGACCCGATCGAAGCCCAGGCCCTGCTGGCCGCCTACGGCCAGGAGCGTGCCGAACCGCTGCTGGTGGGCTCGGTGAAGTCCAACATCGGGCACACCCAGGCGGCGGCCGGCGTCGTAGGCGTCATCAAGACGGTGCTGGCGATGCAGCACGGGGTGCTGCCGGCCAGCCTGCACATCGACGCGCCGACGCCGCACGTCGACTGGGAGTCGGGGAGTCTGCGGCTGCTGACCCGGGCGACCGACTGGCCGGACACCGGCCGGCCCCGGCGCGCCGGGGTGTCGTCCTTCGGCATCAGCGGCACCAACGCCCATGTCGTCCTGGAGCAGGCGCCACCCGCCGACGCCGGTCCCGGCGCTCCCGTCGCGCCGCTGCGGGCGGTGCCGTGGATGCTGTCCGCCCGCGACGACAAGGCCCTGCGGGACCAGGCGCGCGCCCTGCTGGCCTGGCTGGCCGAGCGTGGCCCGCTCGGCGCCGCGGAGATCGGGCACGCGCTCACCACCGCCCGGACGGCGTTCGCGCACACGGCCGCCGTCGTCGTGGCGGGCGGCCCGGACCGGCCCGGCGAGCTGGCCGGGGAGCTGACGCGGGGACTGGCGGCACTCGCCGAGGGCCGCCCCGATCCGCGGGTCGTGCTCGGCACGGCGCCCCCTGGCAGGCTCGCGTTCCTCTTCACCGGCCAAGGCAGTCAGCGCGTGGGCATGGGCCGTGCCCTGCACGCCTCCTCCCCCGTGTTCGCGGAGGCGTTCGACGCGGTGTGCGCGGCGCTCGACCCGCATCTGGACCGGCCGCTGCGCGACGTGGTGTTCGGGACGGCAGCGGACGCCGAGGGGCTGCTGGACCGGACCGGGTACACCCAGCCCGCGCTCTTCGCGCTGGAGGTCGCGCTCTTCCGGCTGTTCGCCCATTGGGGACTGCGCCCGGACCGGGTGACCGGCCACTCCGTCGGCGAGGTGGCCGCCGCGCACGTGGCCGGTGTGCTGTCGCTGCCGGACGCGGCGGCGCTGGTGGCGGCACGCGGCCGGCTGATGCAGGCGCTGCCGGAGGGCGGTGCCATGGCCGCCGTGCAGGCCACCGAGGAGGAGGTGGCGCCGCTGCTGGCGGAGCACGCCGGCCGGCTGGACCTGGCAGCGGTGAACGGCCCGTCCTCGGTCGTGGTCTCCGGAGAGGCGCAGGCGGTCCGCGAGGTCGCCGCGCACTTCGCCGCGGCCGGCCGCAGGACCAAGGAGCTGACGGTCAGTCATGCCTTCCACTCGCCGCTCGTCGACGCCGTGCTGCCGGAGTTCCGGCGCGTGGTGGCCGCCTTGTCCTTCCACCCTCCGGCCGTCCCGGTGGTGTCGGCCCTCACCGGCGAGGAGGTCACGGCCGAGGAGATCGGCGATCCGGAATACTGGGTGCGGCAGGCCCGCGGCACCGTACGGTTCGCGGACGCCGTCCGCACCCTGGCGGACGACGGCGTGCGTACCTTCCTGGAGCTGGGCCCCGACGGGGTGCTGACGGCCATGGGCCGGGACACCGTCACCGCGGCCGACGCCGAGCTGGTCCCGGCGCTGCGCGCGGGCCGGGACGAGGAGCTCGCCGTCACCACCGCGCTCGCCCGGCTGCGCACCCGGGGCGTGCCGGTGGACTGGACGTCGTTCTGGGCCGCGCCGGGCGCCTGCCCGGCCGCGCTGCCCACCTATGCCTTCCAGACGCGCCGGCACTGGCTGGACGTCCCGCCGTCGGCCGCCGTGCACTCCGCGGGGCTGGTCACGGCCGGGCACCCGCTGCTGGGCGCGGTGGTGTCGCTCGCCGACGACGAATTGGTCCTCACCGGGCGGCTGTCGACCGGTGTGCACGGCTGGCTCGGCGACCACCGGGTGTTCGGCCAGGCTCTGCTGCCCGGCACCGCCTTCCTCGAACTGGCCCTGCACGCAGGCGAGCGGACCGGCCACGAGCAGGTCGCGGAACTGACGTTCCACACCCCGCTGGTCCTGCCCGACGGAGCCGCGGCCGCGCTCCAGGTGCGGGTGGGGGCCCAGGACGGGTCCGGGCGGCGGTCGCTGGACATGCGGTCCCGGCCGGACGGCGCGGCGGACGACGAGCCGTGGACCACGCACGCCACCGGAGTGCTCGCGCGCGCCGCCCTCCCCGCGGCCGGGGACCTGTCCGTATGGCCTCCGCCGGGCGCGGAGCCGGTGGACGTCAGCGGGCTCTACCCGCTGATGGCGGAGACCGGCCTGGCGTACGGGTCGATGTTCCGGGGGCTGCGGGCGGCCTGGCGGCGGGACGGGGAGCTGTTCGTGGAGGCCGGGCTGCCGGACAGCGCCGGAGCGGGGGAGTTCGGGGTGCACCCGGCGCTGCTGGACTCGGTCCTGCACGGGGTCGCCCTGGGGGTCGTCACCCCCGGCTGGGACCGGGCCCTGCTGCCGTTCGTCTGGCGCGGGGTCGCCCGGCACGCGGTCGGCGCCCCGGGGCTGCGGGCGCGGCTGGCGCCGGCCGGCCCGGACACGGTCTCGGTGCTGGCGGCGGACGGGACGGGCAGCCCCGTGCTGTCGGCCGACGCGCTGGTGCTGCGCCCGGCCTCCCGCGACCGGGTCGAGGCGGCCGCCGGCACCGTCCGTGACCGCATGTTCCAGGTGACCTGGGAGCCCCTCACCGCTCCGCCGGCGAGCGCCGTCGCGTCCGCGGACCCGGCAGGGTCCGCCGCCCCGGACGCGGCCTCCGCCTGGGCGGTCGTCGGCGACGGCGGGCCGCGGCCGGGTCCGTGGGCCGCCACCGCGCCCGCCGGTGTCCACCCGGACCTGGACGCCCTGGCACGCGCGGACCGGGCGGGGCGCCCGGTCCCGGGCACCGTGCTGGTGCCGTGCTCCCGCGGCGCAGCCGACGCCGGCGCCGACACGGTGCGTTCGACCGTCCACCGGACGCTCGACCTGGTCCAGCGCTGGCTGGCCGACGACCGGTTCGCCGCGTCGCGGCTGGTCCTCGTGACGCGGCGGGCCGTCGCGGTGGCCCACCAGGATGTCCCCGACCTGGCGCACAGCGCCGTCTGGGGACTGCTGCGCACCGCCCAGTCCGAGCACCCCGGCCGGTTCGGGCTGCTCGACCTGGACGACCGGGACGACGCCTACGGCCTGCTGGCCGAGGCCGTCGCCACCGGCGAGCCGCAGCTGGCGGTGCGCGACGGCGCCCTCCGCGTCCCCCGGGTGGCCCGCCGGCGCCCGGACCGCGCGTTGCCCGTACCGGCCGCACCGGCCTGGCGGCTGACCGCCGGCGGCGACGGCACCCTCGACGGCCTCGCCCTGCTGCCCTGCCCGGAGGCCTCCGCGCCACTGGCCCACGGCCAGGTGCGGGTGGCGGTCCGGGCGGCCGGGCTGAACTTCCGGGACGCGCTCACCGCCCTCGGCATGTACCCGGGCGAGGCCGCCCCCCTGGGTGTGGAGGGCGCCGGAGTGATCGTGGAGACCGGCCCCGGGGTGACCGCGCTCGCGCCCGGCGACCGGGTCCTCGGCCTGATCCCCGGCGGGATCGGCCCGCTCGCGGTGACGGACGGGCGACTGCTCGCCGGCGTCCCGGACGGCTGGTCCTTCACCCAGGCGGCGTCGGTGCCCGCGGTCTTCCTCACCGCGTACTACGCGCTCACCTCCCTCGCGGAGCTGCGCCCCGGCACATCGGTGCTGGTGCACGCCGGAACCGGCGGCGTCGGTACGGCCGCCGTGCAGCTGGCCCGGCACCTGGGTGCCGAGGTGTACGCGACCGCCGGTCCCGCGAAGTGGGACGCGCTGCGGGCTGCGGGTCTGGACGACGCGCACATCGCGTCGTCGCGGACGCTGGAGTTCGAGGAGAAGTTCCGGCGCACCAGCAAAGGCCGGGGCGTGGACGTCGTCCTCGACTCGCTCGCGGGCACGTTCGTCGACGCGTCGCTGCGGCTGCTGGCTCCGGGGGGCCGGTTCCTGGAGATGGGCAAGACCGACGTCCGGGACCCCGCGGCGGTGGCGGCGGCCCACGACGGGGCGTCCTACCGGGCATTCGACCTCGTCGAAGCCGGCCCCGACGCGATCCGGGCGATGCTGGCGGAGGTACTCGCCCTGTTCGCGCGCGGAGTGCTCCGGCCACCGCCGCTGACCACCTGGGACGTCCGCCACGCGGCCGACGCCTTCCGGTTCGTCAGCCAGGCCCGGCACATCGGCAAGGTGGTGCTCACCGTGGCGCCGGAGCTCGACCCGGCGGGAACGGTGCTGATCACCGGCGGGACCGGCGCCCTCGGCTCGGCGGTCGCCCGCCGTCTGGTGGAACGGCACGGGGTACGGCACCTGCTGCTGACCGGCCGCCGGGGCGCCACCGCCCCCGGCGCCGACACCCTGGTGAGCGACCTCACCGCGCGGGGCGCCGAGGTCACCGTGGCGGCCTGCGACGTCCGCGACCGGAGCGCGGTCCGCCGACTGCTGGACGCGGTCCCCGCGGACCGGCCGCTGACCGGCGTCGTCCACACGGCCGGGGTGCTGGACGACGGCGTCCTGGCGGCGCTCACCCCCGGGCGGTTCGACACCGTGCTCCGCCCCAAGGTCGACGGAGCGCTGCTCCTCGACGAGCTGACCCGGGACGCGGACCTCGCCGCGTTCGTCCTGTTCTCCTCGACGGCCGGGGTGCTCGGCGGCGCCGGGCAGGCCAACTACGCCGCGGCCAACGCCGTCCTGGACTCTCTTGCGCATCGGCGCCGGGCCGCGGGACTGCCCGCCCTCTCCCTGGCCTGGGGGCCGTGGCAGGACTCCGGCAGCATGCTCGGCGGTCTGGGCGAGGTGGACCTGGTCCGGCTCGGCCGCACCGGTCTGGTGCCGCTCCCGGACGAAGAGGCCCTGGACCTCTTCGACACCGCCCTCGCGTCGGCCGAGGCCGCCCTGATCCCGGCCAAGGTGGACACCGCGGTGCTGCGCCGGACGGCGGCCGACGAGGTGGCGCACCTGCTGCGCGGACTCGCCGGGAAGCCGCAGCGGCGGGCCGGCCGCGAGGCGGCGAGGCCCGCCGCGGCCGCCGCGCTGCGGGACCGGCTGGCCGCGGCGTCCGAGGAGGAGCGGGAGCGGATCCTGCTCGACCTGGTGCGGAGCCACGCCGCGACGGTGCTGGGCCACACCGACCTCGCGCTGGTCGCCCCGGGGCTCGCCTTCAAGGAGCTGGGCTTCGACTCGCTGACCGCTGTCGAACTGCGCAACCGGCTGGGCGGCGCCCTCGGCACCCCGCTCTCGTCCACCGTGGTCTTCGACCATCCGGCGCCCCTCACCCTCGCCCGGCACCTGCACGCCGAACTGCGGGCCGGACTCGGGTCCGGGCCACGCGGCGCCGGGACGGCCGACGTCGCGACCGCCGCCTCGGCCGCCGGGACCGGGACCGGGACCGGCACCGGGGCCGACGAGCCGATCGCGATCGTGTCGATGAGCTGCCGCTACCCCGGCGGCATCGCGTCCCCGGAGGACCTGTGGCGGCTCGTCGTGGACGAGGCCGACTCGGTCACCCCGTTCCCCGCCGACCGTGACTGGGACACGGAGGTCCTGTACGACCCGGACTCCACCCGGCCGGGAACGACGTACGTACGGGTGGGCGGGTTCCTCGACGACGCCGCCCGGTTCGACGCCGGGCTGTTCGGTATCAGCCCCCGGGAGGCGTTGGCCATGGACCCCCAGCAGCGGCTGCTGCTGGAGACCTCCTGGGAGGCGGTGGAGCGGGCCGGGATCGACCCGACGTCCCTGAAGGGCAGCCCGGTGGGCGTGTTCGTCGGAGCCGCCGCGCAGGGCTACCCCTCCGATCCACGGCAGGCCCCCGAGGATCTGGGCGGCTACCTGCTGACCGGCAGCACGTCGAGCGTCATGTCCGGCCGGATCGCCTACGCCTTCGGGATCGAGGGCCCCGCGCTGACCATCGACACCGCCTGCTCGTCCTCGCTGGTGGCGCTGCACACGGCGGTACAGGCGCTCCGGCGGGGGGAGTGTTCCCTCGCCCTGGCGGGCGGGGCCGCCGTCATGGCGGTCCCCGACATCTTCCTGGAGTTCAGCCGGCAGCGTGGGCTGGCCCCGGACGGCCGCTGCAAGGCGTTCGCGTCGGCGGCGGACGGCACCGGCTGGGGCGAGGGGGTGGGTCTGCTGCTGCTGGAACGGCTGTCGGACGCCCGGCGCCACGATCACCCCGTCCTGGCGGTCGTACGGGGCTCCGCGATCAACTCGGACGGCGCGAGCAACGGCCTGACCGCGCCCAACGGGCCCTCGCAGCAGCGGGTGATCCGGCAGGCGCTGGCCGACGCCCGGCTGTCGGCCGGTGACGTCGACGCCGTGGAGGCACACGGCACCGGCACCCGGCTGGGCGACCCGATCGAGGCGCAGGCGCTGGCCGCGACGTACGGGCGGGAGCGGCCCGAGGACCGGCCGCTGCGGCTGGGCTCGGTGAAGTCGAACATCGGGCACACCCAGGCCGCCGCCGGGGTCGCCGGGGTCATCAAGATGGTGACGGCCATGCGGCACGGGCTGCTGCCCCGGACGCTCCATGTCGACCGGCCCACCCCGGAGGTCGAGTGGTCCGGGAGCGGGCTGGCGCTGCTGACCGCCGCCGAGCCGTGGCCGGAGACCGGCCGGCCGCGCCGGGCCGCTGTCTCGTCCTTCGGCATCAGCGGGACCAACGCCCACGTGATCATCGAGCAGGCCCCGGCCCCCGAACCGCCGGACGGCTCGGCGCCGGCGGTGCCCGCCCCCGCGGGCGCCCTGCCCTGGCCGCTCTCCGGGAAGACCCCGGAGGCGCTGCGTGCCCAGGCCCGCCGGCTGCTGGAGCGGCTCGGCGACGGGTCCGGGGCCGACCCCGCGGGCGTCGGCCGGGCGCTGGCCACCACCCGCGCCGCCCTCGACCACCGCGCCGTCGTGATCGGCGAAGGACGCCGGGAGCTGCTGGCCGGGCTGGCGGCGCTGGCCGCGGACCGCACGGAGGAGCACGACGGCGGCCGGGTCGTGCGGGGCGAGGCGCGCAGCCGCGGGAAGACCGTGTTCGTCTTCTCCGGTCAGGGCTCGCAGTGGGTGGGGATGGCCGCGGAACTGCTCGACGCCTCCGAGGTGTTCGCCGCCCGCGTCGCGGAGTGCGAGGCCGCCCTGGCGCCCTACGTGGACTGGTCGCTGACCGGGCTGCTGCGGGGCGCGGACGACGCGCCGTCGCCGGAGCGGGTGGACGTCGTGCAGCCCGCGCTGTTCTCGGTCATGGTGTCGCTGGCCGCCCTGTGGCACTCCTTCGGGGTCCGGCCGCACGCGGTGATGGGACACAGCCAGGGGGAGATCGCCGCCGCGTACGTGGCCGGGGCGCTCACCCTCGACGACGCGGCCCGCACGGTGGCGCTGCGCAGCCAGGCGCTGACCGCGCTCTCCGGGCAGGGCGGCATGGTCTCCGTGGCCCTGGGTGAGGACGCCGCCTCCGCGCTGGTGGCCCGGTGGCCGGGGCGGCTCTCCGTCGCCTCGGTCAACGGCGTCTCGTCCACGGTGGTCTCCGGCGAGATGGCGGCGCTGACGGAACTGGTGACGCACTGCGCGGCCGAGGGCGTCCGCACGCGGACCCTCCCGGTGGACTACGCCTCGCACTCGCCGCAGGTCGAACAGGTCCGCGAGCGACTGCTGCGGGAGCTGGCCCCCGTGGCTCCCCGCCCCGCGCGGACCCCCTTCTACTCCACGGTCACCGGCACGGAGCTGGACGCCACCGCGCTGGACGCCGCGTACTGGTACCGCAACCTCCGGCAGACCGTCCATCTGGAGCGGGTGACCCGGCTGCTCGTGGCGGAGGGCTTCGACGTCTTCGTCGAGTCCAGCCCGCACCCGGTGCTGACCGTGGCGATCCAGGAGACCGCGGAGGCCGCGGAGGCCGGTCACGCGGTCACGGTGGGTTCGCTGCGCCGCGACGACGGCGGTCTGCCCCGCTTCCTCGCCTCGGCCGCCGAACTGTACGTGGCGGGCGTCCCCGTGGACTGGTCGGACGCCGTCCGGGGCGCCGCTCCCGGCCCGACCGAGCTGCCGACCTATCCGTTCGGCGGCGACCGGTACTGGCTGCGGCGCTCCGGCGGGCCGGCGGACGTCGCCGCGGCGGGCCTCGGACGCAGCTCCCACCCGCTGCTCGGCGCCGTGGTGCCGCTGCCCGGACCGGCCGGCACGGTCCTCACCGGACGGCTGTCGACACGCGCCCATCCGTGGCTCGCCGACCACACGGTGCTGGACACGGTGCTCTTCCCGGGCACGGGACTGGCCGAACTGGTGCTGCGCGCCGCCGCGGAGACCGGCTGCGACACGGTCGAGGAACTCACCCTGCTGGAGCCCCTGGTCGTCGACCGGGAGACCGGCAGCCAGCTGCGGGTGACGGTCGAGGAACCCGACGGGGCCGGCCGCCGCGCCGTGGAGGTGCACGCGCGGCCGGAGGACACCGACGGGCCCTGGCTGCGGCACGCCGTCGGCGTGCTCGCCGTCCGCAGCGCGGCGGCGCCGGACACGCCCACCGGCCCCCCGCCGTCGGCGCAGACGCAGGACGTGCCGCTGGACGACGGGTACGCGGTGCTCGCCGCGGCCGGACTCGGCTACGGTCCCGCCTTCCAGGGGCTGCGCTCGGTGCGGCGGCACGGCCGGGACCTGTACGCCGAGGTCGCTCTGCCGGACGCCGGGCAGGCCCGGCACTACGGGGTGCACCCGGCGCTCTTCGACGCCGCCCTGCACGCGGTCGTCCTGGGCGGCCTGGTGGCCCACGCCGGCGAACCGCTGCTGCCGTACGCCTGGAAGGACGTCTGCCTGTACACCACGGGCGCGGCGGAGCTGCGGGTGCGGCTGTCGCCCGCGGGCCCGGACACGGTGTCCCTGACGGCGACCGACCCGTCCGGCGCCCCGGTGCTCTCGGTCGGCTCGCTGATGGTGCGGCCGGTGGCGCCGGGCCGGATCGAGAGCGCCCGCGGCGGGCAGCGCCGTTCCCTGTTCCGGATCACCGACGAGCGCATCGCCCTGCCGGGTGGCGGCACACCCGCGGCGGACGGCTGGGCCGTGCTCGGGGACGGCCTCGGCCTGCGGGCCGCCGCGGAGGCGTCCGGCATCCGGTACGACGGGTACGAGAGCCTGGACGCACTGGCCGACGCCGTCGCCGCCGGGGCGGCGCCACCCGCGGTGGTCCTGGTGCCCTGCCCGGAGGACGGCCCGGGGCAGGCCCCGGGAACAGCGGATCCGCGGACAGCGGATCCGGGCGAGGCGGCGGACCTCGCCGACGCGGCCCGGACCGCCGTGCACCGTGCGCTCGCACTGGCCCAGCGGTGGCTGGCCGACGAGCGGTTCGCCGCGTCGCGGCTGGTCCTCGTCACCCGGGGCGCCGTGCCGGCCGGCGACGACGTGCCGCACGACCTCCGGCACGCCCCGCTGTGGGGCCTGATCCGCTCGGCGCAGTCGGAGCACCCCGGCCGCTTCGGTCTGCTGGACGTCGACGCCCTGGACGGCACCGGGGACAGCGCGAGCGCCGGTGTGACATCGGCGGCGGTGCTGCCGGCCGCGCTGTCCTGCGGCGAGCCCCAGCTGACCGTCCGCCGGGGCGTGGTGTGCGCGCCACGGCTCGCCCGGGTCACGGCGGAGGTCGCCCCTCCCGCCACCGGGCCCCGGTTCGCGCCCGGCGGCACGGTGCTGATCACCGGTGGGACCGGCGGCCTCGGCGCGCTGGTCGCCCGCCATCTGGTGACCGCGCACGGCGTGACGGAGCTGCTGCTCACCAGCCGTAGCGGTACCGCCGCGGCGGGCGCCGCCGAGCTGACCGCCGACCTCGCCGCGCGGGGTGCCCGGGTGGTGGTGGCGGCCTGCGACGTCGCCGACCGGGAGGACCTGGCCGGGCTCCTCGCCCGGATCCCCGCGGACCGGCCGCTGACCGCGGTGTTCCACGCCGCCGGCGTGCTGGACGACGGCGTGCTCACCTCGCTGACCTCGGACCGGATCGACGAGGTGCTGCGGCCCAAGGTCGAGGGCGCGCTGCACCTGCACCGGCTCACCCGGGACGCCGGCCTGTCGGCTTTCGTGCTGTTCTCCTCGGCCGCCGGTGTACTGGGCAGCGCCGGGCAGAGCGGCTACGCCGCGGCCAACACGTTCTTGGACGCGCTGGCGCACCGCCGACGGGCCGACGGCCTGCCGGGGACGTCGCTGGCATGGGGGATGTGGGAACAGCGCAGCGGTCTCACCGGCGGACTGTCCGACACCGGTCTGCGGCGGATGGTCCGGTCCGGGGTCGGACAACTGCCCACCCGGGAGGGCCTGGAGCTGCTGGACGTGGCGCTCGGCGCCCCGGACGCGGTACTGGTGCCGATGCGTCTGGACCCGGCGCCCCTGCTCTCCGAAGGAGAACCCGAGCTGGTGCCCGCGGTGCTGCGCGCGCTGGTCCGGGTCACACGGCGCAGCGGCGCAGCGGGCCAGGAGTCCGGCGGGCACTTCGCCGACCAGGTGGCGGCGCTCCCCGCCGAGGAGCGGGACCGGGCGTTCCTGGAACTGGTCCGGCGGAAGGCCGCCACGGTGCTGGGACTCGCCTCCCCGGAGGCGGTCCAGGGCAGCCGGGGCTTCCTCCAGATGGGATTCGACTCGCTGACCGCGATCGAGCTGCGCACCCGGCTCGGCAGGGCCACCGGGCTGCGGCTGCCGGCGACGCTGGTCTTCGACCACAACACCCCCGAGCGGACCGCCCGGCACCTGCGTGAGCTGCTCTTCCCGCAGACCCGGGAGCCGACGGAGGCGGAGGCCGAGGAACGGGAGTTCCGGGCGGCCCTGGCCGCGATCCCGATGGCCCGGTTCCGGCAGGCCGGCCTGCTGGCGACGGTGCTGGGGCTGGCCGCGGCGGACGGGGAGGCGCAGGCACCGGCGGACGGCACGGGCGGGGGGATCGACGACATGGACGTCGCCGACCTCGTCCGGACGGCCTTCGGCGCGGAGAAGCCCTGACCGATGCGCGACGGAGAGGGATCAGGATCATGACCACATCGTCCGAAGCGGTGGTCGAAGCACTGCGGGCCGCGCTGAAGGAGAACGAACGGCTGCGCGACGTCGCGCGGGCGGCGACCGAGCCGGTGGCGATCGTCGGGATGGGCTGTCGGTTCCCGTCCGGCGTCGGTTCGCCCGAAGAGCTGTGGGAACTGGTCGTGGACGGCCGGGACGCCGTGTCGGCCTTCCCGGGCGACCGCGGCTGGGACCTGGCGTCGCTGTTCGCCGACGACCCGGACCGGCCGGGCACCTCGTACGCCCGCGAGGGCGGGTTCCTGTACGACGCCGCCGAGTTCGACGCGGGCTTCTTCGGTGTCTCGCCGCGCGAGGCCCTCGCCATGGACCCGCAGCAGCGGCTGCTGCTGGAGACGTCCTGGGAGGCGGTGGAACGGGCCGGCATCGATCCGCTGTCGCTGCGCGGCAGCCGGACCGGGGTCTTCGCCGGAGTGATGTACCACGACTACGGCTCACGGCCCGGTCTGGTCACCGACGAGGTCGAAGGGTACGTGGGCACGGGCAGCGCGGGCAGCGTCGCCTCCGGCCGGGTCTCGTTCACGCTGGGCCTGGAGGGCCCCGCCGTGACGCTGGACACGGCGTGCTCGTCGTCGCTGGTCGCCGTGCACCTGGCGGCCCAGGCGCTGCGACGCGGCGAGTGCTCGCTGGCGCTCGCCGCGGGTGTGACGGTGATGGCGACACCGTCCACGTTCGTGGAGTTCAGCCGGCAGCGGGGGCTCGCCCCGGACGGGCGCTGCAAGTCCTTCGCCGACGCGGCGGACGGAGCCGGGTGGAGCGAGGGAGCCGGCGTGCTGCTCCTGGAACGGCTGTCGGACGCACGCCGCAACGGGCGGCGGATCCTGGCCGTGGTGCGCGGCAGTGCGGTGAACCAGGACGGCGCGAGCAGCGGTCTGACGGCTCCGAACGGCCCGGCGCAGCAACGGGTGATCCGGCAGGCACTGGACGACGCGGGGCTCTGCGCCGCGGACGTCGACGCGATCGAGGGACACGGCACCGGCACCCCGCTCGGCGACCCGATCGAGGCGCAGGCGATCCTCGCGGTGGCCGGGCGGGACCGGCGGCGCCCGCTCTGGCTCGGCTCGGTGAAGTCGAACATCGGGCACACCCAGGCGGCGGCGGGTGTCGCGGGCGTCATCAAGACGGTGATGGCGCTGCGGCACCGGGTACTCCCCCGGACCCTGCACGTCGACGAGCCGTCGACCGAGGTGGACTGGTCGGCCGGGGCGGTGGAGCTGCTGACGCGCAGCCGGCCGTGGCCGGACCCGGGTCGGCCGCGCCGCGCGGGGGTGTCGTCCTTCGGCATCAGCGGCACCAACGCCCATGTGGTCCTGGAGGAGGCCCCGGAGCCCGCCCGCGAGGGGACCGGTGAGCTCCCGGCGGGATTCCTCGGGGAGCAGCGGGCCGGGAACGGGGACGTCCCGCTGCCGTGGCTGCTGTCGGGCCGGGACGAGGGCGCGCTGCGGGACCAGGCCGAACGGCTGCGCCGGCACGTCGCGGACGACCGCGGGCTCCGCCTCGCCGACGTGGCGTACTCGCTCGCCGTCACCCGGCCGGCGTTCGAGCACCGGGCGGTGGTCGTCGCGGCCGACCGGGCCGCACTGGACCGGGAACTGGGCAGGCTCGCGGCGGGCGGGGCACCCGCCGCGGGGTCCCGGGGCACGGTCCGCGAGGGCCGTCTGGCGTTCCTGTTCACCGGACAGGGCGCGCAGCGCACCGGCATGGGACGCGAGCTGTACGCGCGGTACCCGGTGTACGCCGAGGCCTTCGACGCGGTCTGCGCCGAGCTGGACCGGCATCTGGACCGGCCGCTGCGGGACGTGGTCCTGGGCGCCCCGGGGACCGAAGGGCTGCTCGGCGAGACGGCCTGGACGCAGCCCGCGCTGTTCGCCGTCGAGGTCGCGCTCCACCGGCTGGTGGAGTCGTGGGGCGTACGGCCCGACGCGGTCTCCGGTCACTCCGTCGGCGAACTCGCCGCGGCGCACGTGGCGGGCGGGCTGTCGCTCGCGGACGCCGCCACGCTGGTCGCGGCCCGGGGCCGGCTCATGCAGTCACTGCCGCGGGGCGGCGCGATGAGCTCGGTGGAGGCGACCGAGGAGGAGGTGGCGCCACTGCTGGCGAAGCGGTCCGGGCGTGCCTCTCTGGCGGCGGTGAACGGGCCCTCGTCGGTGGTGGTCGCCGGGGACGAGGACGCGGTCGCGGACGTGGTGGCGCACTTCGCCGGGCTGGGCCGCCGCACCAAGCGGCTGCGGGTCGGCCATGCGTTCCACTCGCCCCACATGGACGCGATGGCCGAGGAGTTCGCCGCCGTGGTGCGCGGCGTCTCCTTCAGCGCCCTGCGGATCCCGGTGGTGTCCGCGCTCACCGGCGACCTGGTGGACACCGCGGCGCTGGGCACGCCGGAGTACTGGGTGCGGCACGCCCGGGAGACCGTGCGGTTCCTCGACGCGGTCCGGACGCTGGAGGCCGAGGGCGTCACCGCGTTCCTGGAACTGGGCCCGGACGCGGTGCTCGCGGCGATGGCCCAGGAGTGCGCCGCGGGCGGTGTCTTCGCGGCCGCCCTGCGCCGGGACGAACCCGAGGAGCAGGCGCTGCTCACGGCGCTCGGACACCTGCACGTCCGGGGCGCCGTGCCGGGCGCCGGGGTGATCTGGGCGGAGGTGCTGGCCGGTGGCGGCGGCCGGCCCGTGCCGCTGCCGACCTACCCCTTCCAGCGCACCCGGTACTGGCTGGAGGCCGCCGGCGGCGACCGGACGGCGGCCCGGGTGGACGAGCACCGGTACCGCGTCGAGTGGACACCCCTGACCGTGCCCGGCGCCTCCCGGCTCTCCGGCAGCTGGCTGATCGTCACGTCCGACGCGGCCGGCGCCGCGGCGCACGGACTGCTCACGGCGGGCCGGCGGGCCGGGGCGGACGACGTCCGCCTGCTCACCCTCGACGCGGCGACCGGGACGGACCGTGCGGTCCTCGCCCGCCGGCTGCGCGGACTCGCCGCCGACCGGCCGCCCGCGGGTGTGGTGTCCCTGTTGGCCCTGGACGAACGGCCGCTGCCGGACGGGAGCCGGCCCGGGAGGCCGTCAGGTGGCCTGGACCGGGGCCTGGCGACGACGGTGGTGCTGGGGCAGGCCCTGGGTGATGCCGGGATCGGTGCCCCGCTGTGGTGTCTCACCCAGGGCGCGGTGACCGTCGGCCCCGACCCGGTGCGGCGTCCGGCGCAAGCCGCCGTCTGGGGGCTCGGCCGGGTGGCCGCGCTCGAATGGCCGGAGCGCTGGGGCGGCCTGGCCGACCTGCCGGAGACGGTCGACGAGGACGCGCTCGGCCGGCTCCTGGCGGTCCTGGCCGCACCGGACGGCGAGACCCAGCTGGCCGTGCGGGCCGACAGGGTGCTCGGCTGCCGTCTCGTGCGCTCGCCGCTCGCCGGAACACCGGTGCGGCGGGTCTGGCAGCCCACGGGCACCGCCGTCGTCACCGGCGGCACGGGCGGACTCGGCGCACAGGTGGCGCGCCGGCTGGCCGCCCAGGGCGTGCCGCACCTGCTGCTGCTCGGCCGCCGCGGGCCCGACGCCCCCGGCGCCGCCGAGCTGAAGGACCAGCTCACCCGGCTGGGCGCCGAGGTGACCGTCGCCGCCTGCGACCTCGCCGACCAGGACGCCCTGCGCCGCGTCGTGGCGGCACTGCCGCCGGAGCACCCGGTCGGCACCGTCGTGCACGCGGCGGGCACCGTCCACGGGGAGACACCGCTGTCCGAATACGGTCTCGCCGGTTTCGCCGAGGTGCTCTCCGGCAAACTGGCGGGCGCCCGGAACCTCGACGCCGTCTTCGACGGGTCGGCCCCCGGCCGTTCCCCCGACGCCTTCGTGCTGTTCTCCTCCGGCGCCGGGCTGTGGGGCAACTCCGGGCAGGCGGCGTACGCGGCGGCCAACGCCTCCCTCGACGCCCTGGCCGGCGCCCGCCGGGCCCGCGGACAGGCCGCGACCTCGATCGCCTGGGGTCCGTGGGCCGGCGCGGGCATGGCCGCCGACGCGGGCGAACTCCTGCGCCGCCGCGGTGTCCCGCCGATGGATCCGGACACCGCGCTCGCCGGTCTTCAGGCGGCACTCGACCGCGACGAGACCACGACGGCCTTCGCCGCCTTCGACTGGGAGCGGTTCGCGCCCGCCTACGGCGGCTCCCGCTCACACGCACTCCTGGCCGCCCTGCCCGAGGCGCGGCGCGCCCTGCGCACGGAGGCCGGGCCCACGGGCGCCGGGGCCCTGCGGGAGCGGCTCGCGGCTCTGCCCGTGGACGAACAGTCCCAGATCCTGCTCGACCTGGTCCGCACCCACGCCGCCGACGCGCTCGGGCACCGCTCGGCGGACGACGTCCGCGCCACGTCGGCGTTCAGGGACCTCGGGTTCGACTCGATGGCCTCCCTGACGCTGCGCAACCGCCTCAACGAGGCCACCGGTCTCGCCCTGCCCACCACGGTGGTCTTCGACCACGCCACCCCGGCCGCCCTCGCCCGGCACCTGCACACGGCCGTCCGTCCCGACGGCGCGGCCGACGGCTCGCTCCTGGCAGGACTGGACGGGCTGGAGAGCGCGGTCGACGCGCTGTCCCCGGGCGACGAGGCACGCGCCCGGGTCGTCGCCCGCCTGCGGACCCTGCTGTGGAAGTGGGACCGGCCCGGCCCGGCCGGCGAAGGAGCCGACGGCGACGCCCTGTTGCTGGCGACCGACGACGAGATGTTCGACATCGTCAACAAGGAGCTCGGAATCTCATGACCAGCCCTGTCGAGCACAAACTGCGCCAGTACCTGAAACTCGTCACCTCCGAACTGCAACAGACCCGGACCCGTCTCGACGCCGTCGAGCGGCGGGACCACGAACCCGTCGCGATCGTCGGCATGGGGTGCCGCTTCCCCGGACAGGTCGCGTCCCCGGAGGACCTGTGGCGGCTGGTCGCGGACGGGGCCGATGTCGTCGGCGACCTGCCCGAGGGCCGGGGCTGGGACCCGGCGGACCTCTACGACCCGGAGCCGGGCCGCCCCGGCAAGAGCTATGTGCGTACCGGAGCCTTCCTCGACGACGCGTCGGGGTTCGACGCCGAGTTCTTCGGGATCAACCCGCGCGAGGCCCTGGCGATGGACCCGCAGCAGCGGCTGTGGCTGGAGGTGACCTGGGAGGCGCTGGAGCGGGCCGGCATCGATCCGCTGTCGCTGCGCGGCAGCCGGACCGGGGTCTTCGCCGGACTGACGCACCAGGGGTACGCGTTCCCGGCGCGGGTGGGTCCCGACGACGAGGTGGCCGGGTACCGGCTCACCGGGAGCACCGCGGCGGTGGCGGCCGGCCGGACCTCCTACGTCCTTGGTCTGACCGGCCCCGCGGTGACCGTGGACACCGCCTGCTCCTCCTCCCTGGTCGCCCTGCACCAGGCGGTCAACTCGCTGCGTTCCGGGGAGAGTTCGCTGGCACTGGCGGGCGGGGTGACCGTGATGGCGACACCCGGCGCCTTCGTGGAGTTCAGCCGGCAGCGCGGCCTGGCCGCGGACGGCCGGTGCAAGTCGTTCGCCGCGGCGGCCGACGGCACCGGCTGGGGCGAGGGCGCCGGCGTCCTGGTGCTGGAGCGGCTGGCGGACGCACGGCGCGAAGGCCATCCGGTGCTGGCCGTGATCCGCGGTTCCGCCGTCAACCACGGTGGTGCCGGCAACGGCCTGACCGCGCCCAACGGTCCGTCGCAGGAGCGGCTGATCGAGGCGGCGCTGGCCGCCGCCCGGCTCTCGCCCGCCGAAGTCGACGCGGTCGAGGCGCACGGCACCGGGACCACGTTGGGTGATCCGATCGAGGCCCGCGCGCTGCTGGCGGCGTACGGCCGGGACCGGCCCGCGGACCGCCCGCTCTGGCTGGGCTCGGTGAAGTCCAACATCGCGCACACCCAGGCCGCCTCAGGGGTCGCCGGGGTGATCAAGATGGTGATGGCGATGCGGCACGGCGTGCTGCCGCGCACCCTGCACGCCGACGAACCGACCCCGCACGTGGACTGGACGGCCGGCGCCGTACGACTGCTCACCGAGGAACGCGCATGGCCCGACGAAGGCCGCCCGCGCCGCGCCGGGGTCTCCTCCTTCGGCGTGAGCGGCACCAACGCCCACGTCATCCTGGAACAGGCTCCCGACACGGCGGACGAGCCACCCGCCGACGGCGCCGGCACCGCGGGCGGCCGGCCTGCCGCGGACGGCGCGGACGACTCCGACGACACGGACAGCACGGACGGCGGCGGTCCGGGCACCGCCACGGCCGCGGCGGTGCCCGCGGCGCCGGTGTCCGCGACGCCGTGGGTGGTGTCCGCCTCCAGCGCGCAGGCGCTGCGGGACCAGGCGGCGCGGCTGGCCGCCTACGCAGCTGCCCACCCGGAGGCGACCGCGGCGGACATCGGCCACTCCCTTGTCACCACCCGGTCCGCCCTCCCGTTCAGGGCGGTCGCGGTCGGCTCCGGACGGACCCGGCTGGTGGAGGCGCTGGAGGCACTGTCCCGGGGCGAGGAGTCGCCGGCGGTCGTCACGGCCGGGGCGGGGCCCGGCCCGCTGGAGGCGGACACCGCCGCCCGGCGCCGGATCGTGTTCGTCTTCCCGGGCCAGGGCGCGCAGTTCGCCGGCATGGCCACCGGTCTGCTGGACACCTCCCCGCTCTTCCGCGAGACGATGGAGGAGTGCGCGGCGGCGCTGGCACCGTACGTGGACTGGTCGCTGCTGGACGTGCTGCGCGGGACCGACGCGAGCTGGCTGGAGCGGGTGGACGTGGTCCAGCCCGCGCTCTTCGCGGTGATGGTGTCCCTGGCCGCACTGTGGCGTTCGGTGGGCGTCACCCCGGACGTGGTGGTGGGCCACTCCCAGGGCGAGATCGCCGCTGCCTGCGTGGCGGGCGCCCTCTCGCTGCCCGACGCGGCCCGGGTGGTGGCCGTCCGCAGCCGGGCACTGCGCGCGCTGGCCGGCGGGGGCGGGATGGTCACGGTCGCGCTGGGCGAGACCGAGGCCGCCACCCTGGTCGCGCCCTGGGGCGCGCGGCTCTCGGTGGCCGCGGTCAACAGCCCTTTGTCGGTGGTGGTGTCCGGCGACGTGGCCGCGCTGGCCGAGCTGACCGACCGGTGCGCCGCGGACGGGGTGCGGACACGCCGGATCCCGGTGGACTACGCCTCGCACTCCGCGCAGGTCGAGGAGGTACGCGACGAACTGCTCGGCGCGCTTTCCGGGATCACGGCGGACTCCCCGCGCACGGCGTTCCTCTCCACGGTCACCGGGGCCCTGCTGGACGCCGCCGACCACCGGTCCGAGTACTGGTACCTCAACCTCCGCCGGCCCGTCCGGTTCGCCGAGGTCACCCGAGAGCTGGCCGGCGGCGGCTACGACGTCTTCCTGGAGATCGGCCCGCATCCGGTGCTGACGGTGCCGGTCCAGGAGACCGTGGAGGACGCCGGGGCCGGCGGTGTCCTGGTCACCGGGTCGCTGCGCCGTGACGACAACGGCATGGAGGGATTCCTGCGGGCGGCGGGCCGGCTGTACGCCCACGGTGTCCGCCTGGACTGGGAGCGGCTGTTCGCGGGCCGGGGCGCCCGCCGGCTGGACCTCCCGACGTACGCCTTCCAGCGTCGCGGCTACTGGCTGGCCGACGGCGGGGCGGACCTGGACGTCGCGGCCACCGGGCTCGCGCCGGGCGGCCATCCCCTGGTCGGGGCGGTCGTCGCCACCGCGACCGGGAACGGTCTGGTGCTGAGCGGACGGCTGTCGGTCCGCGCTCAGCCGTGGCTCGCCGACCACACCGTGCACGACACGGTGCTGTTCCCCGGCACGGCCTTCCTCGAACTCGCCTCGCACGCCGGCCGGCTGCTGGGCGCGGAGCGGGTACGGGAGCTGACCGTGCAGGCGCCGCTGGCTCTGTCCGCGGAGGGCGGGACGACCTTCCAGGTGGTGGCGGAGAGCCGGGACGAGGGCTGGGCCGTCAGCGTGCACTCCCGGACCGGGGACGACGAGCCCTGGATCCGGCACGCGACCGGTGTCCTCGACGACGAGCCGGCCGCGGCTGTGCCGGAGGACGGGGCCTGGCCGCCCGACGGCGCGGTCGCGGTCGACCTCGGCGACCACTACGCCCGGCTGGCCGGCCGGGGCTACGGGTACGGGCCGGCCTTCCAGGGGCTGCGGGCGGCCTGGCGGCTCGGGGACACGGTCCTCGCCGAGGTACGGCTGGAGGGGGAACCGCTCTCCGGCGCCGCGTCGTTCGGCCTGCATCCCGCTCTGCTGGACGCGGCCGCGCAGAGTGTCGCGCTGACCGGCCCGCAGGACGGCGCCGGACCGGCGGGCCGGACCGCGGTCCGGCTGCCGTTCTCGTGGAGCGATGTCTGCCTGCACACGACCGGGGCGTCGGCGGTGCGCGTCCGGCTGTCGCCCGCCGGGGCGGACGCGGTGTCCCTCACGCTCACCGACCCGTCCGGGCGTCCTGTGGCCTCGGTGGGCTCCCTGGCCCTTCGTCCGGTCGACCCCGCGCAGTTCTCCGCCGCCCGCACGGCAGGCGGGGGACTGTTCCGGCTGGCGTGGACGCCCGCGCCCGCTGGGCGGCCGGCGGCACCCGGTGGGCACGCCCTGCTGGGACCGGTGCCCGGCCTTGACGGGCCCGACGACATGCGCGCGGACGGCGGGACACCCCGGTACGACGACCTCGCCGCGCTGAGCGGCCGCATCCGTTCCGGCGGCCCGGTGCCCCCCACGGTGGTGGTGTCCTGCACCCCGGCCGCCGTCGCCGCCGCGTACTCCCCCTCCGCCTCCCCCTCCGCCTCCCCCTCCGCCGCCGACGCCGACGCCCCTTCCGTCCGTACGACGCTGGAGCACTCCCTGGGCCTGCTCCAGGCGTACCTCACCGACGAGCGGCTCGGCGCGTCCAGGCTGGTGCTGCTGACCCACGGCGCGGTGGCGGCGCGGCCGGGCGACGTCCCGGACGACGCGCAGGCAGCGCTCTGGGGCCTGGTCCGGACCGCCCAGACCGAGCACCCCGGCCGGTTCGTCCTGGTCGACACCGACACCGGTCGGCTCTCCCCCGGCCGGCTGGCCGCGGCACTGGCCACCGGGGAACCCCAGATCGCGGTGCGCGCCGACACGGTGCTGCACCCCGGCCTCGCACGCCCCGACGGGCCGACGGAGCCCGAAGGGGCGCGGGAGGGGCGGCCGTTCGCCGACGGCACCGTGCTGATCACCGGCGGCACCGGCATGCTCGGCACCCTGCTCGCCCGTCATCTGGTCACCGTCCACGGAGCCCGGCGCCTGCTGCTGCTGAGCCGTCGGGGCCCGGCCGCCGCGGGCGCCGCCGAGCTGGTGCCGGAGCTGTCCGCGCTCGGTGCCGACGTGGAGGTGGCCGCCTGCGACGTCGGCGACCGGGACGCCCTGGCGACGCAGCTGGCGCGGATCCCGGCGGACGCCCCGCTGACCGCGGTGGTGCACACCGCCGGTGTACTGGACGACGCGGTGCTGACCTCGGTCACCTCCGACCGGCTGGAGCGGGTGCTGCGTCCGAAGACGGACGCGGCGCAGCACCTCGACGCCCTGACCCGGCACCTGGACCTCTCCGCGTTCGTGCTGTTCTCCTCGGCGGCCGGGCTGCTCGGCACGGCCGGACAGGGCGCGTACGCCGCGGCGAACGCGGCCCTGGACGCGCTGGCGGAGCGCCGCCGGGCGAGCGGCCTGCCTGCGCTCTCGCTGGCCTGGGGCTTCTGGGAGCAGCAGAGCGCGATGACCGGTCACCTGGGCGAGGCGGACCTCGCGCGGATCGCCCGGTCCGGGATGCGGCCACTGACGTCGGAGGAGGGCCTGGCGCTCTTCGACGCGGCACTGGCGGACGGGGCGGCGGTCCTGGCACCCCTGCGGGTCGGCACCGCGGCGCTTCGCGCCCAGGCCGCCTCAGGCGTCGTACCGCCGCTGCTGCGGGCGCTGGCCGGTCCCGGTGCGCGCCCGACAGCCCTGCCGGGGCCGCAGGGCGACGCCGGACCGGCCGTGCTCGACGGTCTGGACCGTCTCTCCGGCCACGAGCGCGCACGGGTCCTGCTGGATCTGGTGTGCGGCACGGCGGCGGCGGTGCTGGGACACCGGTCGGCGGACGACGTCCCGCAGACCCGCGGCTTCCTGGAGATGGGCTTCGACTCGCTGACCGCGGTGGAACTGCGCAACCGGCTCGCCGCCGCCTGCGGGCTGCGGCTGCCGACCACCCTCGTCTTCGACCACCCCACGCCGCGTGCCGTCGCCGGCCGGCTGGACACGCTGCTCGGCGGGGACGAGGAGCGCGCCGAAGAGGCCGTCACCGCCGGACTCGACCGGCTCACCGGCCAGCTGCGCGGCACGGATCTGCGGGACGAGGTACGCGATCAGGCGGTGACCCGGCTGACGGAGCTGCTGGCCCACCTGACCGGCGGGCCGGGGCCCGCCCCGGACCCGGGCCTGGAGAGCGCGACCGACGACGAACTCTTCGACCTGGTCGACAACCGCTTCCTGCATGCGAAGTGAACCCGTCGGGCCGATCGTGCGGAAGGAGCGGCACCCATGACGAACGAGACCAGGCTGCGTGAGTACCTCAAGCGGGCGATCTCGGAGGGGCAGCAGACGCGACTGCGCCTGGAGGAGGTGGAGGCGAGGGCGCGCGAACCGATCGCCGTGGTCGGCATGGCCTGCCGGTACCCCGGCGGTTCGGACAGCCCGGAGAAGCTGTGGCGGCTGGTCACCGACGGCCGCGACCCCCTGTCCGCACTGCCGTCCGACCGGGGCTGGGACATCGGCCGGCTGCTGGGGACCGGCACCGGCCGGCCGGGCACATCGCACTCCGGGGTGGGCGGTTTCCTCGACGACTGCGCCGGTTTCGACCCCGAGTTCTTCGGGATCAGCCCGCGCGAGGCACTCGCGATGGACCCGCAGCAGCGTTTGCTGCTGGAGCTGGCCTGGGAGGGCTTCGAACGGGCGCACCTCGACCCCGGGGCACTGCGCGGCAGCCGTACCGGGGTGTTCGTCGGGGTGATGTACAGCGACTACGGGGGGCGGCTGCGGGAGCCGCCGGCGGAACTGGAGGGTTATCTCGGCAACGGCAGCGCGGGCAGCGTGGCGTCCGGAAGGCTGTCCTACACCTTCGGCCTCGAAGGACCCGCGGTGACGGTGGACACCGCCTGCTCGTCCTCGCTGGTCGCGCTCCACCTGGCGGCCGACTCGCTGCGCTCGGGCGAGAGTTCGCTGGCACTGGCGGGCGGGGTGACGGTGATGTCGACGCCCGGGGTGTTCGTGGAGTTCAGCCGGCAGGGCGGCCTGGCGGCGGACGGCCGGTGCAAGTCGTTCGCCGCGGCGGCCGACGGCACCGGCTGGGGCGAGGGCGCCGGGATGCTGGTGCTGGAGCGGCTGGCGGACGCACGGCGCGAAGGCCATCCGGTGCTTGCGGTGATCCGCGGTTCCGCCGTCAACCAGGACGGCGCCAGCAGTGGGCTGACCGCGCCGAACGGTCCCTCGCAGCAGCGGGTGATCCGTGAGGCGCTGACCCGGGCCCGGCTGGCGCCGTCCGACGTGGACGCCGTCGAGGCGCACGGCACCGGGACCCGGCTCGGCGATCCGATCGAGGCGCAGGCCCTCCTCGCGACGTACGGCCGGGACCGGCCCGCGGACCGCCCGCTCTGGCTAGGCTCGGTGAAGTCCAACATCGCGCACACCCAGGCCGCCGCCGGCGTCGCCGGGGTGATCAAGATGGTGATGGCGATGCGGCACGGCGTGCTGCCGCGCACCCTGCACGCCGACGAACCGACCCCGCACGTGGACTGGACGGCCGGCGCCGTACGACTGCTCACCGAGGAACGCGCATGGCCCGACGAAGGCCGCCCGCGCCGCGCCGGGGTCTCCTCCTTCGGCGTGAGCGGCACCAACGCCCACGTCATCCTGGAACAGGCTCCCGCTGCCGAGCGGCGTCCCGCCGACGCCGCGGAGGTCCTCGACACGGGCGCCGTGACACCGTGGGCGCTGTCCGCCAGGAGCGCCGAGGCGCTGCGCGCCCGCGCCCGTGACCTGCTGACGCACCTCGACGGGCGGACCGACGTCCCGCTCGCCGACACCGCCCGCTCGCTGAGCCGGTGCCCCTCGCTCGGCCACCGCGCCGTGGTGACGGCCCGGGACAGGGCCACGCTGCGCCGGACACTGGCCGCACTGGCCGACGGGGGCACCGCGCCCGGTCTGGTGCAGGGCGTGGCCGGCCGGCCGAAGCTCGCCTTCGTCTTCACCGGCCAGGGCAGCCAGCGCCAGGAGATGGGACAGGCTCTCTACGCGGCGTTCCCGGCGTTCGCCGACGCCCTGGACACGGTCGCCGAGCAGGTGGACGCACGCCTTGACCGGCCGCTGAAGGAACTCATGCTGGGCGGCTGCGGGCCGGACGGGCTGCTGGACCGGACCGGGTACGCCCAGCCGGCGCTGTTCGCTTTCGAGGTGGCGCTGTTCCGGTTGCTGGAACGGTGGGGGGTGCGGCCGGACTTCGTCGCCGGCCACTCGATCGGCGAGCTGGCCGCTGTCCACGTCGCCGGCGTCCTGTCGCTGCCGGACGCCGCGCTGCTGGTGACCGAGCGCGGCCGGCTGATGCAGCAACTGCCGTCCCGCGGGGCGATGGTGGCGGTGCAGGCGAGCGAGGAGGAAGTGCTGCCGCTCCTGGCGGACCTGGACGGCCGGGCCGCCCTCACCGCGGTCAACGGGCCGTCGGCGGTGGTGGTCGGTGGTGACGAGGAGGAGGTCCTCCTGGTCGCCGCCGAGCTGGCGGGGCGGGGGCGCAGGACCCGGCGGCTGCGGGTGAGCCACGCGTTCCACTCCCCTCATATGGACGGGATGCTGGCGGAGTTCCGCGAGGTCGCCGCAGGACTGGAGTTCCGGGCGCCGCGTGTCCCGGTGGTGTCGACCCTGTCCGGGCGGGAGGTCACGGCACAGGAGCTGCGCTCCCCGGACCACTGGACGCGGCACGCGCGGCACACGGTGCGGTTCCTCGACGCCGTCCGCACCCTCCGGGCCAGCGGCGTCGACACGTTCCTGGAGGTGGGACCGGACGCGGCGCTCACCCCCATGGTGGACGGCTGCCTGCCCGAGGACGACGGCGGGACGGTGACCGCGACGGTCCGGGCGGGACGGCCGGAGGAGGAGACGCTCGTCACGGCCGTTTCCCGGCTGTACGTGCGGGGTGTGCCGGTGGACCTGGGGGCGTGTCTGCCGGACGCCGGACCACACCTGGTCGACCTGCCCACCTATCCCTTCCAGCGCCGCCGGTTCTGGCTCGACCCGACCCCCGAGGACCGGGCGGGACAGCCCCGTCCGGCCGGCCAGCGGGCCGTGGCACACCCGGTGCTGGGCGCCGCCGCGGAGCTGCCGACGGGCGAAGGAACCCTGTTCACCGGCCTGCTGTCGACGGCGGAACTGCCCTGGCTCGCCGACCACACCGTGCTCGGCGCCCCCGTCCTGCCGGGGGCGGCGCTGGTGGAGCTGGCACTGACGGCGGGCCGCGAGACGGACCGGCCCGACCTCGAGGAACTCACCCTGGAGGCGCCGCTGGTGCTGCCAGAAGACGGTGCCGTGCAGATCGGGGTGATGGTGGGCGCGCCGGACGACGCCGCGCGCCGGCCGGTGAGCATTCACTCGCGGCCGCAGGACGCGTCCGCGGCGGCCCCCTGGACCCGGCACGCCGCCGGGCTCCTGAGGGCCGCCGGCGACGAGCAGCCGAAGGCACCGGCGGTATGGCCGCCCGCGGGCGCGGTCGACGTCCCGGTGACCGGTCTCTACGAGGCGCTCGGCGCCGTGGGCCTGGACTACGGGCCGGTGTTCCGGGGCGTACGCAGGGCCTGGCGGGACGGCGCCGAGGTGTTCGCCGAGGTGTCCTTGCCCGAGGAGCACATCGACGGGCCCGTCCGGTTCGGGCTGCATCCGGCGCTGCTCGACGCGGCGCTGCACAGCGCCGGTGCCGGTGCCGGTGCCGGTGGGCCGATGGAGAGCGGGGACGGGGCGGTCGTGCCGTTCTCCTGGAGCGGCGTGACGCTGCACGCCACCGGGGCGCGGGCCCTGCGGGTCCGGCTGGCCCCGGCCGGCCCCGGCAGTCTGGCGGTGACCGCCTGGGACCCGGACGGCCGCCCGGTCGTCGCCGTCCGCGGCCTGGCGCTGCGCCCCGTCTCCCGCGAGCAGATCCGGGCGGCGCGAGGAGCCCGGCACGACGGCGTCCTCCGGGTCGACTGGACGGAACCCGCCGGGCGCCCGACGGCACCGGTCCGGCACTGCGCGCTGGTCGGCACGATCCCCGCCGGCCTCACCGCGGCTCTGGAGTCCCAGGGCCACCGGGTGAGCCGTCACCCGGACCCGCTGGAGGCCCTCCTGGCCGACGGCGCCCCGGCCGACGGGCCGGTGCCGGACAGGGTCGTCGTCCTCGTGGACCCGCACCGCGGGACCGTCGTGGAGGCGGCTCACCAGGCCGTGCACGCCACGCTCGACACGATGCGGCGGTGGCTCGGCGAGCCCCAAGCCGTGGGGGCACGGCTGGTGTTCGTGACCGTGGGGGCGGTGGCCGCGCAGGCGGCGGACGACGTGCCGAGGCCGGCCCACGCCGCGGTGTGGGGCCTGGTCCGATCCGCGCAGACGGAGCATCCGGACCGGTTCGCGCTCATCGATCTGGACGGCCGCGACGCCTCCGCGGACGTCCTGGCCGCCGCGCTCGCCACCGGCGAACCCCAGACGGCGGTCCGCGCCGGTCGGCTCCTCGTGCCCCGGCTCGCCCGGATACCGGCCCTGCGCACGGATCCGGAGCCCGCGTTCGACCCGCGGGGAACCGTGCTGATCACCGGCGGCACCGGCGGCCTCGGGCGGCAGGTCGCCCGCCGGCTGGCAGAACGGCACGGCGCCCGCCGTCTGCTTCTGGTGAGCCGCCGCGGCCCCGCCGCCGAAGGCAGCGCCGAACTGGTCGCGGAACTGCGCGAGCTGGGCGCGCAGGCCACCGTGGCCGCCTGTGACGTGGGCGACCGGCAGGCGCTGGCGGAACTCCTCGCCGGCCTCCCCGCCGCGCATCCGCTGACCCTGGTCGTGCACGCGGCCGGGGTGACCGACGACGGCGTGCTGACGTCCATCACCCCGGAGCAGGCCGACACCGTACTGCGGGCCAAGCTGGATTCGGCCTGGTACCTGCACGAGCTGACCCAGGACGCCGGCCTCGCCGGATTCGTGCTGTTCTCCTCCGCGGCCGGGGTCCTCGGCGCCGGCGGCCAGGCCAACTACGCCGCGGCCAACGCCTTCCTGGACGCGCTCGCCCGGTACCGCACCGCCCGTGGACTGCCGGCCGTATCGCTGGCCTGGGGCCCGTGGGCGGAGGACGAGGGCGGCATGACCGGCGTCCTGGGCGCGGACGGTCTCGCCCGGCTCGCCCGCGACGGGGTGCGCGCCTTTCGCTCCGCGGATGCCCTGGACCTGTTCGACGCGGCCCGGTCCGGCGACGAGCCCGCGGTGGTCCTGCTGCGGACGGACACCACCGCGCTCCGCGCCGCCGCGGAGCGCACGGACCTGCCACCGCTGCTCGCCGGACTCGTACCCGCGCCACCGCCCGCTCCCGCCTCCGTACCGGCCCTGCGCCGGCCCCGGCTCGCCGACCTGCACGGCGAGGAGCGCCGCACGGAACTCCTCGGTCTGGTGCTCACCCACGCCGCGAGCGTCCTGGGGTACACCGGTCCCGAGGCCCTGGACGCCTCGGGACCGTTCCTGGAGTCCGGATTCGACTCGCTGACCGCCGTGGAGCTGCGCAACGCCCTCGGCGGGGCGACCGGTCTGCGGCTGCCCTCCACCGTGGTGTTCGACAGCCGCACCCCGGCCGGGCTCGCCGAACGGCTCGACGAGCTGCTGGACGAGGCCCCGGCCGCCGGGGCCGACGACGCGCCCCCGCCGCGGGACACGATCGACGTCCTGTACCGGGCGGCCGTCGCCCAGGGCCGGATCCACGAGGGCAACGCGTTCCTGTCGGCCGCCTCCCGGCTGCGGCCGGCGTTCACGGCCGGGGACGCCACCGACCGGAAGCCGGTGCGGCTGGCGAGCGGCCCCGAACGCCCCGCCCTGCTCTGCTTCCCGACGGTCGGGGCCTCGTCGAGCCCGCTCCAGTACGCCCACTTCGGCACGGCGCTCACAGGTGTCCGCGGAGTGTCGGCGCTCCAGGTGCCGGGCTTCGTCGAGGGCGAGCCGCTGCCCGCCGACTTCGACGCCATGGTGGAGTCACAGGCCCGGACGGTGCTGCGGCACGCGGCGGGAGAACCGTACGTCCTGGTCGGCTACTCCTCCGGGGGCTGGCTGGCCAACGCGGTGGCGGTCCATCTGGAGCGGACGGGCCACCACCCGGCCGGCGTCGTGCTGCTGGACACGTACTTCGCCGACAGCCGACTCCCGCTGATCCAGCCGGCGCTGACCCGGGGCATGTTCGACCGCGAAGAGGCGTTCGGCCGGATCGGCCATGTGCGGTGGACCGCGATGGGCGCCTATCTGCGGCTGTTCACCGACTTCGCCCCGGCTCCGACCCGCGCACCCCACCTGCTGGTCCAGGCAGCCTCCGCGCTGCCGTCCGTGCCGGGCGCGCCCGAGGTGCCGGCCGAGGCCTGGAAACGGACACCGGCGTTCCCGATGGCCGTCCGGGAGGTGCCCGGCGATCACTTCACGATCGTGGAGGACGACGCCGCCACGGCCGCGCTGGCCGTCCACGACTGGCTCACGGCCCGGCCCGCCGCTCCACCGGGCTGACCCCGCCCCGCCCACCACCGTCACCACGGCGACAGCAACGGCAACAGCGGAAGAAGAGACGAGAGAGGTTCTCCGACATGACCGAACAACCGGCCGTGACCGGCCCCGGACTGCACGAGTACCCGATGAGGCGAAGCTGCCCCTACCACCCGCCGACCGAGTACGCCGAACTGGCCGGGCAGGGCCCGCTGGCCGAGGTGCGGCTCTTCGACGGCAGCACCGCGTGGCTGGTGACCCGGCACCGGGAGGCGCGAGCGATGTTCGCCGACGCCGCGATGTTCTCCTCCGACCACGACAATCCCGCGTTCCCGATCCTCGCCGAACGGGAGAGGAACTTCCCGGAGTTCACCCAGGAGCTGTTCGGGCTGGACGGGGAACGCCACCGGGCGCGCCGCCGCATGCTGCTGCCGCGCTTCACCGCCAAACAGGTGGAGCGGTTGCGTCCGATGATCCAGCGGATGGCCGACGAGCTGATCGGCGAACTGCTCGGGCTGGAGCCTCCCGTCGACCTGATCGCGGTGCTGGGCAGGCCGCTGCCGTCGCGGGTGATCTGCAGGATGCTCGGCATCTCCTACGAGGAGCACGAGCTGTTCGAGGTGCACGCCCAGGGCATCATGCAGGCACCGGACCTGGAACAGGCGGTGGCGGCCGGCCGGGAGCTGCTCGACTACCTGGTACAGGTGGTGGACGCCAAGCGGAAGAACCTGGGCGACGACCTGCTGAGCACGCTGGTCACGGAGCGGCTGAACACCGGCGAGCTGACCTCGACCGAGGTGTCGAAGCTCATGGTCGCCCTTCTGATCGGCGGTCAGGAGACGACCACCAGCATGATCGGCCTGGGCACCCTGACCCTGCTCCAGCACCCGGACCAGCTCGCCGAGATACGCGAGAACCCGGAGCTGCTGCCCGGTGCGGTGGAGGAGCTGATGCGGTTCCTGTCCATCGCCGACCTGACGACGCTGCGGGTGGCGACCGCCGACGTGGAGGTGGCGGGCCGGACCGTCAAGGAGGGCGACGGGGTCATCCTGTCCACCGCCGCGGCCAACCGCGACGCGGCGGTCTTCGACGACGCCGACACCTTCGACATCCACCGGGACACCCAGGGCCACCTGGGCTTCGGCCACGGACCGCACAGGTGCCTGGGCGAGAACCTGGCCCGGGCCGAGCTGGAGATCCTCTTCGGCACCCTGTTCGAGCGGATCCCCACGCTGCGGCTCGCGGTGCCGATGGACGAGGTCTCCATGAAGGTCGGCATGACGCTGGAGGGACTGCACGACCTCCCCGTCACCTGGTAGCCGCTCCGGAACGGCCCCCGAACCCGCCCGAACCCTCAGGGCCGCCCCACGGCCCTGAACGGCCCTTACAGGTGAGGAACCACGTATGGACGATCGCAACGCCGTCGTCGAGATCTGTGACCGCATGGGATGGCACAGCGACCGGCACGAATGGGACCGGGCCGTCACCCTGTTCACCCCCAAGGTCCTGCTGGACCACACCAGTCTGCTCGGCGGCTCACCGACCACGGTGACCGCGAGGGAACTCGTCGACTCCTGGAAGGCGGTGCTCGGCGGCTACGACGCCTCCCACCACCTGATGACCAATCACCTGGTGGCGTTCGAGGGTGACACCGCGCACTGCACCGCTTCGTTCCAGGCGACGCACCGCCTCGACAACCCCATGGGCTCCCCGCTGTGGCGCATCGGCGGGACCTACCGCTTCCACCTCGTGCGCGCCGGCACCGGCTGGCGCATCGACGAGCTGGCGATGACCATCCTCTGGACCGAGGGGAACCGGAACATCCTGGACCTCGCGGCGGAACGGCAGTCGAAGGCCGCCCGGCCGGAGCAGGGACGGCACTGAGCGCACCCGGGGGAGCGCGGCGCCCCTGGCGCCGCGCTCCCCCGCGGACCACGACGGACACCGGCGCACATCACCGGGAACCACGGGAACACCGGCGAAGACGGGAAGAGACCATGACCCACGTGAACGACGCGGCGGCGCCCCAGCGAGGCAGGCGCGCGCTGGTGACGGGCGGCACCCGCGGCATCGGCCTGGCCATCGTCCGCAGGCTGGTCGCCGAGGGGGCCACCGTGGTGACCTCCGCGCGCAAGGAGGCGCCCGTCCCCGACTCGGTCCGCCTGGTGACCGCCGACTCCAGCACCCCGGAGGGTGTGCGCGAACTCGCCGACGCGGCCCTCGGCATCCTGGGCGGGGTGGACATCCTGGTGAACAACGCCGGCGGTGCCAGCAGCGGCGGCATGCCCCACCTCGGCGGTCACGCCGCCATCCCCGACGAGGACTGGGTGGAAGCCCTCAGGAGCAACTACCTCGCCGCGGTACGGCTGGACGCGGCGGTCCTGCCGTCGATGCTCCGGCAGGGCAGCGGGGTCATCATCGAGATGGCGTCGACGGTCGCCCGGCGGCCGGTCGGCGCCCTGCTGCACTACGGCGCGGCGAAGGCGGCGCTCCTCCACTACGCCAAGGGCCTGGCCGCCGAGGTCGCCCCGCACGGCATCCGCGTCAACAGCGTGCTCCCCGGGCTGGTGCGGACCTCGGCCATGAGCCTGGTCGCGGACAGCATCCAGGGCGCCACCGGGCAGGACGGCGACGCGGTGGTGCACATGATGGTCCAGATGGAGGGCGCCCCCATGAAGGGGACCAGCGAGCCGGAGGACGTCGCCGATCTGGTGTCCTTCCTCGCCTCCGAGCGCGCCTCCCGTATCACCGGCGCCGAGTACGTGGTGGACGGCGGCGCTCTCGCCACCGCCTGAGGGCGCCGCGGCCGGGGCGCCCGGCGCCTCGGCCCGCTCGCCCTCCTCGGCTCACGTCCGCCGGGAGTCCTTCTTGGTCGCCTGGACGAGATTGATGCCGAGCAAAGGACTGCCGTACCAGTAGCCCGGGCCCAGGGGGCGCAGGGTGCTGTCCCCGCCGAGGTGGGCGACGTACCTCCGAGCGGCGAACCAGAAGTCGGCGACGATCAGGCGGCCGCCCGGCCTCAGCACGCGCATCGCCTCGTCCAGCGCCTGGTACTGCAGCTCGGGCGGCTCGATGTTGTGGATCGCCAGGGCGCTGGTCACCACGTCGAAGGAGTCGTCCGCGAAAGGCAACGCGGTCATGTCGGCCGTGTGCACCTCCACCCGGTCCGCCACCCCGGCCGCGGCGGCGTTGGCGAGAGTGATCTCCGGGCGGTTGCCGCTCTGGTCCTTGCCCGCCCACAGGTCCACGGCGACGGCCTTCCCGTCCGGCAGCCGTTCCGCCGCCGCAACCAGTACCGCGCCACGCCCGCAGCCCAGGTCCAGCAGCTCCTCGTCGCCCTTGAGGCCGGCCCGGTCCAGCTCCTTCTCCCAGATGGCTAATTTCCCGCGCAGTGTGGTGTGCAGGTATATGCCGGTGCCGGCGGTCAGCAGCGCGCCCGCGGCCGCCGTCACCGCCCGTCCCCTTCGCCACCGCACGGATGCCAGGCCGAAGGCCGCCGCGGCCGCACCGAGGGTCGAGACGAAGCCCGGGGCGTCCACGCCGTACCGGGGCCAGGAGGTCCGAGCCGGTCCGGCGTCGTCGCTGCGGCCGGGCTCGTGCATACCGTTCGCCATATGCGTCATAGCCGCAGTGTGGCATGGGGAAGGGGCCGCACCGCCGTACGGGAGAGGTTTCCGGACGCGGCTGGGGCGGCTCGGGAAAGAGTGCCGGAACACCACCCGAAGGCCCTCCTCCGGCGGCGATCCCGGAAACTCCACAGGTGCCGTCCGGACGCCCGCGGTCGAGAGGTGAGGACGGCGCACAGCCGCTTCACGCCGAAGCGGCGCTGCCGGCCGGCGACGGACCGGAAGCGGTTCACCGGGGCGGTTTTCCTGCCCATGACGGGGACCCCGGGAATTCCGAATCCGGCGGCGTTCCGCGGTTCGGAGTATGCGGACCTGGTCTTTATGAGTGACGTCGGTAACCACCCGGGGCCGGTGGTAGTTGGGAGCGCGAAACCACAGTTCGACGTGACAGGAGCAGGGCGATGACGGAACAGACGGACCAGGTGTTCGACGTGCAGGACGTCGCGGTTCTGCTGCAGGAGCACTTCGGCCTTCCGGCGGACGAGCTGACCCCCACCACGACCGTCGGGGAACTCGGCCTGGACTCCCTGGGGCTGATGGAGCTGACGGTGATCCTGGAGGAGCGCACCGGCGTCGACATGCACGACCGGATGGGCGACCTCTCCGCCTCCGACACGCTCACGCAGGTGGCCCGCGCCGTCGGAGGCTCCACCGTGAATGGCTCGCAGGGTCACAGCCCCGAATGACCGCCGATCGCATCCCCGCGCGCACCGCCGTCACGCACGTGCGCGGTCGCGTCGATCTGCTCACGGAGCTCGAACCGGTCGTCGCCCGTGAGTTCGACCGGCATCTGGCGGAGGCCCAGGAGTGGTTTCCGCACCAGTACATTCCGTGGAGCGGCGCCCGCGACTTCGACGGACCCCTGGACGGCGAACCGTGGCAGCCCGGCCAGTCGGCGCTGACCCCGGCCGTGCGGGACGCGCTGCTGGTGAATCTGCTCACCGAGGACAACCTGCCCAGCTACCACCATGAGATCGCCTCGCGTTTCGGACGGGACAGCGCCTGGGGAAGCTGGGTGCACCGCTGGACCGCCGAGGAGGGGCGGCACTCCGACGCCCTGCGCGGCTACCTGCACGCGGTACGCGGCGTGGACCCGGTGGAGCTGGAACGTGCGCGGATGGCACATGTGGGCACCGGCTACGACAGCGGGCAGCCCACCGTCGCGCACGCGCTGGCCTACGTCACGGTCCAGGAGCTGGCCACCCGCGTGGCCCACCGCAACGCGGGCCAGGCCTGCCGGGATCCGCACGGGACGCGGCTGATGAGCCGTATCGCGGCCGACGAGAACCTGCACATGATCTTCTACCGGACCGTCTGCGCGGACGCGTTCGACCTGGCTCCGGACCGGATGGCCGGCGCCTTCGCGGACGTCGTCTGCGACTTCCGGATGCCCGGGCACGGCATCCCCGGATTCGGCGGCCGGGCCGCGCGCATCGCGGCGGAGGGCATCTACGACGCGGCCCTGCACCACGACCGCGTGCTGATGCCGTTGCTGCGCAGCCTGCGATTCATGGAGCGCTCCGGCCTGGGGCCCGGCGGGGAGGAGGCCCTCGACCGCGTCGGCCGGCATCTGGAGACGCTCGCCGACAAGGGCCGGCGCCTTCAGGAACTGCGCGGCCGGCGCCGGAGTCTCGTGGACCGCGGTGTCCTGCCGGGCAACAACACCAAGGCGGGGGCACCCCATGGGTCGTGAGGTGGCCGTCACCGGCCTCGGCCTGATCACACCGGCCGGCGACACCCCGGACACGAACTGGAAGACGCTGGTACGGGGCAGGTCGCTGGCCGCCCGGAACCCGGAGTTCGAGGGACTGCCCGTCGACATCTCCTGCGATGTGCGGGACTTCGAGCCGCAGACGGAGCTCGGCCCCCGGCTCACCCGCCGCCTGGACCGGTTCGCGCATCTCGGCCTGGTGGCCGCCCGCCGCGCGGTGGCGGACGCGCGGCTCGGCATCGGGGACTGTCCCCCGGAACGCGTCGGAGTCGTCCTCGGCGTGGGCTCCAACAGCCTGCGCACCTACGTCGCGGAGTTCACCAGGCTGGGCGAGGGCCGCCCCAGGGCGGTCTCACCGCTCGCGCTGCCGCGCAGTGTGCCGAACATGGTGGCCGGTGAGATCGCCCTCGACGTAGGGGCGCGGGGACCGAACTTCACCGTCTCCAGCGCCTGCGCGTCGGGAGGTACGGCACTGGGTGTGGCCCGGGGCATGCTGCTGGGCGGCATGTGCGACGTCGTCCTCGCGGGCGGCAGCGACTCGTGGTCGCGCATGACCGCCACCTGTTTCGGGCAGATGCGTGCGCTGTCCTCCCGTACGGACCGGCCCGAACGGGCCGCACGGCCCTTCGACCGTGACCGCGACGGCTTCGTCCTCGCGGAGGGAGCGGCCGTACTGGTCCTCGAACGTCTCGACCACGCACGGGCCCGGGGAGCACGCCCGCGGGCCCTGCTGTGCGGCTACGGCGCCTCGGCCGACGCCCACCACCCCACGGCGCCGCACCCCGAGGGGAGGGGCGCCGAGCAGGCGGTGCGGCAGGCACTGGCCGACGCGGGACGCGCACCCGAGGAGGTCGGACACGTCAACGCGCACGGCACGGCGACTGTGCTGGGGGACGCCGCCGAGGCCAGGATGCTCCGGCGGGTCTTCGCGGCGGCCCCGCCCGCGGTGACGGCGTCCAAGAGCGTCGTCGGCCATGCGCTGGGGGCGGCCGGGGCCATCGAGGCGGCGTTCACCGTGCTGGCGCTGGAGCGCCAGGAGGTGCCCCCGACGGCCAATCTCGCCGAGCAGGATCCAGGGCATGAACTGGACGTGGTCACCGGCCGCCCCCGTGCGGCCCGCTTCGACCTCGCGCTGTCCACGTCCTTCGGCTTCGGCGGACAGAACGCGGCGCTGCTCCTCAGTACGGTGTGACACCGGGCCCCTTCCTGCGGGGTGCCCGGACGTGGTCCTGACGTGTCGTCACTGCCCGGGAGCGGTCGCCCGGACCAACCGGTGCGCTTCGTAGGCCTCCCGGCATGCCGTGCGCCGGAGCTTTCCGCTGCTGGTCATGGGCAGGGTTCCGGCCCGCACGGCAACCAGCTCGTGCAAATCGACACCGTGCCTGGTCATCAGGGCCGTGCGCACCGCCCGCTCCGCGTCCGCGCCCGTCGTCGGCTCGCGTACGGCCCTGAGGTTCACCTCGGCGACCACGACCAGGCGTTCACGGCCGGCGGACTCGAACCGGAAGGCAGCGATCCGGCCCGGCCGGAAGGCCGGCGCGGCGGCCGAGACGGTGGCCTCCAGGTCGGTGGGCCAGTGGTTCCGGCCGTTGATGATGACGACGTCCTTGACGCGGCCGGTCACGTACAGCTGACCGTCCGCCAGGAAGCCGAGGTCCCCGGTGCGCAGCCAGGCGCCGTCCGCGTCGTCGCCCATCCCCTGGGGCCGGTCGTGGAAGGTCCCGACGGTGGGGTCTCCCGCGTAGCCGGGGCTCACGTTGCCGCCGCAGGTCCAGATCTCGCCGACGCGGTGGTCGGGCAGGACCTGCCCGGCCGGGTCGGTGACACAGACCCGCTGCTCCACGGGCACTCCGCAGCTGACCAGTTCGACGACCCGCTCGGCCGCCGCACCCGTGCCCACGGCGGTGTCCGTGTCCGTGACGACCGCGTGTCCGCGGGCCAGGGCCTCCCGGTCGCAGGTGAGCACGCGCGGTGCCTCGTCCACGGGCACATAGGTGACCACGAGGGTGGCCTCGGCGAGACCGTAGGACGGGGTGTGCGCTTCGGGGCGGAACCCGCAGCGCGCGAAGTGCTCGGTGAAGCGGCGCAGGCTCGACGCCCGGACCGGTTCACCGCCGTTGCCCAGGGTGGTCAGGCTGGACAGGTCGAGGTCGTCCAGCGCGGTTCCCTTCACCCGCTCCACGCACAGGTCGAGGTTGAAGCACGGCCCGGTGGTGATGGTGCCGCGCCACCGGCTGATCGCGCCGAGGTAGGTGAGGGGCCTGCGGATGAAGTCGGCCGGCCCCATCAGGACGCAGGAGGCCCCCAGCCCGACGGGTCCCAGCACCCCGGCCATCAGCCCCAGATCGTGGTAGAGCGGCAGCCAGCTGACGACGACGCTCGACGGGCCGGTCCGGGAGGCGGTACTCAACTGGGCCACGGCCCGGGCGATGTTGCCGTGCGTGATCTGCACGCCGCGGGGCGCGGACGTCGACCCGGAGGTGTACTGCAGATACGCGACCGCCTCCGGACGCAGGTCGGGGGGAAGCCGGTCGTCGCACCGGTCGCCGGGCACCTGGTCGGTCCGGACCACGTCGAGGGCGGCGAGCCGCGGGTCGCCGGCCAGCAGGCGGCGTACGTCCTGGTCGCCCGCGTCGTCGGTGAGCACCGCTTCGACGCCGCCACCGGACAGCACCGCCGAAAGACGCTCGGCGCCCCACACCGAGTCGGCCTCGCACAGGGGGACGGCGACGACTCCCGCGTACAGACAGGCGAGGAAGGCCACGACGTACTGCGGACCCTGCGGGTACACCAGGGCCACCCGGCGCCCGGCCCCGCACCGCGACCGCAGTTCGGCGGCGACGGCGCGGACCCGGCGGTCCAGCTCGCCGTAGGTCCAGGTGAGCGGCTCGTCCACGGTTCCGCCCCGCCTGCCGACGAAGCGGTAGGCGACGGCGGAGGACCGGTCGTGCGCGAGGCCGCGCAGCCGCACCACGGGATGGTGCGCCGGCAGGGCGGACCAGGCCGGCACTGCGTCGACGGCCTGGGAGGATTCGGTGAGTGAAGCCGACACGGTCCGGGTTCTCCTCTGTCTCGGTCGGTGAAAAGGGCGTTTCAGGGCAGCCGCACGAGGGCCGGGGCGAATCCGGCCGGCGGCGGCGGGAGTTCGGCGCCCGCGGAGGCGGCGGCGTACACGTAGGCGTCGGGGCGCAGCGCGACGGTGGCCGCGCGGTGTGCGGCGAGCCAGGGCAGCAGGATGTTGTCGGTGTCGACGACGGTGTCCGCCGCCGGGCGGGACCCGGCGGGCACGACGGTGAGGGACGGGACGTTCCACCGGGGCTGCGGGGTGGCGGCGGTGCGCGCGTGCAGCAGCAGCCAGCCGCCGCCGAGCACCTCGTCCAGCCGTACGTGCCTCCCGTCGGACGCGGTGACCCGGGGCTGCGGGACCTGGCAGCCGGAGGCGCGGGTCCGGGGGCGGGCCTGGAGTCCGGTGTCGTAGCGGGCGACGGGGATCCAGTGGGAGTCCTGCAGCCACTGGGTGAAACCCGGTACGCGGTTGAGGAGCGGAAGCACGCTGTCCCGCAGCCAGGTGAGGGGGCGCCGGCGTTCGGTGATGATCCGGCCGACGAACACCGCGCGCCTGGTCACCTCCACGACATGCGGTCTGCGCTCGGCCTCGTAGCTGTCCAGGACCGACGCGGGCAGCTCGCCGCGCAGCACGGAATCCAGTTTCCAGCAGAGGTTGCCGACGTCGCGCACCCCGGCCGCCATGCCCTGGCCGATCCACGGCGGCATGGCGTGGGCCGCGTCGCCCGCGAGGAAGACGCGTCCTGCCCGGAAGCGGTCCGCGCAGCGGACGTGGTGGCTGTAGACGGTGGCCCGCACGCTCCTGATGCTGTCCGGGCCGATTCCGTAGCGGGCCACCAGCGCGTGGATCGCCTCCTCGGTCGTCAGGTGGTCCTCGTCGTCGGCCGGCAGGACGGGGAACTCCCAGCGGTGGTGTCCGAGCGGTGTCGGACAGTCGACCGCCGGGCGGGCCGGGTCGCAGCGGAAGCGCAGCCGGTCGTGGTCCGGCCACGGCCTGAGCATCTCCGTGTCGACGACCACCCAGCGGTCCTCGTACGTGCGCCCCGCGTACCCCACGCCGAGCTGTGTCCGGGTGCGGCTGGCGCCGCCGTCGGCCGCGATGACGTACGAGGCGCGCAGCCGGTCCGGGGCGCCGGCGGGGCCGGCCACCGTCAGGTCGACGCCTTCCGCGTCCTGGCGCACACCCAGGCACTCGTGCCGCGGCAGCACCGTCACGTTGGGGTAGCGGGCCGCTCCCTCGCGCAGTACCCGTTCCACCGCGGGCTGGTAGAGGAACAGCTGCGGCGCGTGACCGTGCCCGCGCGGGGTGGGGCAGGCGCGGATGAAGACACGGCCGCGCGCGTCCACGAAGTCCACCGGCCGCTCAGCGAGCATGTCCTCCTTCAGCCGCTCGGCGAGTCCGGCGCGCTGCCAGATCCGCATCACCTCCTCGTCGGTGGAGATGGCGCGGGCGCGGGGGTAGACCTCGGCGTCACGCTCCAGCACCACGACGTTCAGGCCACGCGCGCCCAGCAGGTTCGCCGCCGTCACGCCCGTCGGCCCGTACCCGATGACGGCCACGTCGTACGCGGCGTCCTGGCTCCCTGTCGCCCTCATGGCCGGTGGCAACGTTGCCCACCACCCGTCATGTCGTTCCCCTCATGTCCGTTCCCCGCCTTCGGCCGGACTCGGCCGAACCCGACCCAGGAGACCGCCACGTGACCGGCTCCGGCTCCATCCGCCGCATCGACGTCCACCAGCATCTGCTCCCGCCCTTCTACCGCGGCCTCCTCGCCAGGTCGGGCATCACCGGGGCGGGCGGCCGCGCCCTGCCCGACTGGAGTGCCGAGGCGGCGCTGCGGTTCATGGATCTGCTGGGGACGGCCACCGCCTTCGTGTCCCTCTCCACACCCGGCACCGGCTTCCTCACCGATCCGGGCGAGGCCGTCGCCCTGGCGCGCCGCCTCAACGACTTCTCCGCGTCCCTCCCGGCCGAACACCCGGGCCGGTTCGGCTGGTTCGCCACCCTGCCCATGCCCGACGCCGTCGCCTCCGCCGCCGAGGCCGCGCGGGCCCTGGACCGGCTCGACGCCGACGGCGTCACGCTGCTCGCCAACAACCGGGGCACCTACCTCGGCGCGGACGGCCAGGACGTCCTGTGGCGGACCCTGGACGACCGCGCCGCCGTCGTGCTGGTCCACCCGGCCGACCTGCCCGCACCGGCCGTCCAGGACATTCCGCCGTTCGCCGCGGACTTCCTCCTGGACACCACACGGGCCGCGTACCTGCTGGTACGGAACGGCGTCGTCCGCCGTCATCCGGGCATCCGGTTCATCCTCGGCCACGCGGGCGGCTTCGTGCCGTACGCCTCCCACCGCATGGCCGTCGCGATCGCCGCCGACACCGGCCGCAGCCCGCTGGACGTCCTGGACGACTTCCGCGCCTTCTACTTCGACACCGCCCTGTCCTCCAGCCCCGCCGCCCTGCCCACCCTGCTCGCCTTCGCCCGCCCCGGGCACGTCCTGTTCGGCAGCGACTGGCCCTTCGCCCCCGCGCCGGCCGGCCAGTACTTCGCCACGGGCCTCGACACGGGCGTCGGTCCGGACACCCTGACGGCGGTCAACCGGACCAGCGCCGGGGCTCTCTTCCCCCGTCTCGGCGGGGCGGGGGTGCCGGCCCCCCGGACGGACCTGCGCCGGGGCGCGCAGCGCACCCTCGCCCGTCTCATGTTCAGACTGGTGCAGCCCCGCACCGGCTGAGGGCCGCTTCCGGGGGCGGATCAGGACAGCAGCTCGCGGAGCAGGGACAGCACGGCGGTCTGCTGCTGGTCCGGATGGCAGAAGTAGTGGTCCCCGGAGAAGGTCTCCAGCCGGAAAGCGCCCTTGGTCACCTGCTGCCACGCCCTCATCCCTTCCTCGTCGACCAGCGGGTCGCGGCGGCCGTGCAGCGCGGTGACCGGCGCGTCGAGGCCCGCGTCCGTCGTCCACGGCACGGCCCCGTGGACGACGCGCAGATCGGCGCAGCCGACCGGCTCCAGCACACCGGCCAACTGCTCCCCGGCGTCCGCGCCGAGACTCTCCCGCACGGCACGCCTCAACTGCCGCGGACGTTCCCCGTACGTCTTGAGCAGCTCCGCGGCGGACGGCCAGGTGGAGTGCCCGAGGGACCGGTAGGCCTCCGCGATCCGTGCCGCCACCGGGTTGGGTCCGAGGGAGGGCGAGGTGTAGGCCGCGACGAACAGGTGCCGCAGCGGCCCGCCCCGGACCGTGCCGAACTCGTGGGCGAGCCGGTACGCGAGCAGGGCGCCCATGCTGTGCCCGTAGAACGCGAAGGGCCGGTCGGTGTACGGAGTCAGCGCCTCGGCGAGCAGGCCCACGGCCTCCTCGCAGTCCTCCAGCAGACGCTCCCGCCAGCGCTCCTCCCGGCCCGGCAACTGCACCGGGCAGACGTCGATGTCCTCCGGCAGCGCTGTCGCCCAGGCGCGGAAGACGGACGCGCCGCGCCCGCCGTACGGCAGGCAGAACAGCCGCACCCGGGGGTTTCGGCCGAGGCGCTGGTGCCGCAGCCAGCGGGCCGGGTCACGGGAGACCTCGGTCCGATGCCGTTGCCCGGTGGGCTCCCGGTCCCCGGCGTCCGCCGGGGTACCGGCCCCGGGGACGGAGCGGAAAGCGGGCAGTCCGGCGAGCAGGACCGCCAGTTCGGCCACCGTGGGACCGTCCACCAGTACGTCCAGCGGTACGTCGGCGCCGAGGTCCGCGGACAGCCGCTGGCGCAGTGCCAGCGCCGCCAGGGAGTCGAGTCCGAGTTCGGCGATCGACCGCTCGCGCATCTCCTCGGCGTCCACGGCGACCAGACCGCTCAGCACGTCCGTCAGGTGGGCGACGAGGATCTCCGGCTTCCGGTCCGGTGCGGCCCGCCGCACCCGCCGTACGAGGTCGGCCCGCTGGGGCCCTTCCTCGGGGGTCCGGCCACCCGCCGCCGCGCCGGCTGTGCCCCGGTGGCCGAGCAGGTGCGGGCCGACCAGTCCGGAGGGCAGGAGGCGAACCGCCGCTCCGTGGCACTCCGCGAGCAGGCGCCCCTCGGGGCCGAAGAGCCGGTAGCCGCCCACCAGGCCGTACTCGTCCGCCGGTCCGGCCAGCCGGAAATGGACCCACAACGGCCCGGGACCGGAACCGGGGGTGTTGTCGAGACCGAACCGGCCCAGCGAGGCGGTGATGAACGCGGCATCGGCGGGCAGCCGTTCACCCGCGGCCAGGACGTACAGCTGGGCGCAGGCGTCCAGCACTCCCGGGTGCAGGCGTTCGGGGCCGGGCCGGGCGCCGCCGTGACCGGGGCCGTCCGCACCGGTGGCGCGCAGCCGGGCCAGCACTTCCCCGCCGCCCGACCAGGCCTCCTCGACACACATGACGGAACCGCCCAGCGCCACCCCGCGTGCGCGCAGCTCCCGGTAGAAGGTGTCTCCCCAGGTGTGGACCGGCAGGCGCTCACGGATCGTCCGGCGGCCCTCCTCGGACAGACCCGGTCCGGACACGGCGGGAACGGAGGAAACCGAGGAAGTGGAGGAAGTGGAGGGACACGTACGGAACTCGCCGTGCGCATGCCTGACCCAGCGGGTCTCCTTGTCGACCACACTGTGCACGCCGAAGGACCGCCAGCCATCGCCCCGCGCGTCGCCCTCGATGACGATCTGCACCGTACGGCTCTCGTCGGCGGCGAACCTGAGCGCCTGTTCGAACCCCACCTCGCGCAGCTCGTACGAGGGCGCCCCGCCCAGCTCACCGGCGATGTCCGTCAGCAGGTCGTGGTAGTGGCCCAGATGCAGCACCCCGCCCGTGTCGGCCAGCGCGGGCAGCAGTCGCCGGCTGAGAACCGTCTCGAACTGGTGGCCCCGCAGGGGGGACCGCACCGGCCTGAGCACCGGCGCACCTACGACGGGACCGACGGGGGAACCGCCGGACGCGGGCGCGACCGCGTCCGGCCGATGCGCGGCTGCGGCCAGGAAGGCGTCGGCGCGCGGCACCGGCGGGGCGTGCCGGGTGCGCCGGAACGGGTAGGTCGGCAGAGGCAGGCGGGCCCGGCCCGCACCGTCGTGGAGCCCGTCCCAACTGACAGCGGCTCCGGCGCGATAGGCCGAGGCGAGCCCGTCGAGCAGCGTGGGCCACAGTGCGCGGCTGCCGTGGGCGGCGGGATCGTCCGAAGTCGTACGGGTGATCGTCCACCACAGGGTGTCCTGCACCCGCTCGGACCCGTCCGTGGCCGCGTCCGGGGCCGGAGCCGGAGCCGGAGCCGGACCGACGGTGAGGAACGTTCCGTAACCGCTGTCCGTCAGCGGGGCGAGCAGCGCGCGTACGTCCTGGCGGGCGTCCGGCCGGTCCGCCGCCGACAGCCAGAAGGCGGGGTCGGTCGGTGATCCGCCGTTCGCCTCCGGCCCGGTACCGGTACCGGCGCGGGTACCGGTGAGGAAGCGCAGTCGGGGCGCGGCCAGCGCGGTCGCGGGCGCCGGACCCGTACCGCGGCGGGCCGCGAGGTACGCACCGGCGGTCGGTACGTCCATGATGCCGGCGACGCAGGCGGCGGCCAGAGCACCGACACCACGGCCGCCCACCGCGGCGGGGGCGAGACCCCAGCGGTCGGTCAGCAGCCGGGACAGCGCGAGCTGGTGGGTGAAGCGGGTCAGGTCGGCCGCGAGCGGTCCGAGCCGGGACAGCGCGGCCGGGTCGGCCGGTGTACGCGGATCCGGTACCTCGCCGGCCCGTCCGGCCGCGGTGGCACGCAGCAGGGCCGCGCATTCCTCGTGCGCGGCGCGGAAGCCGGGACTGTCGGCGTACAGCTGCGCGGTGTGTTCCGCGGCCTGGACGAGGTCCGCGTCGAGGAACAGGGCCGTGTGCCGGCCCGTGCGGCAGGGCCGGTCCGGCAGGGGGCCGTCCGCGATGCGGCGCAGTTCGGCGCCGAGTTCCCTGCCGCCGGAGGTGGTCACCAGCGCGGTCCGGTACGGAAGGTGGCGGCGGCGCGTCCCGAGGGTGTGGGCGATGTCGGCGGGTTCCGCGTCGGGGTGGGCGCCGACCCAGTCCGCGAGGCGGTGCACGAGGTCCCGCAGGGCGCCGGGGTCCGCGGCGGACAGCGGCAGCACGTGGACCCCGTGCCCCGGCCGAGAGGCTGCTTCCGGGTGTTCGGGGATGACCGGCGGGGCGTCCTCCAGGACGACGTGGGCGTTGGTGCCGTTGAACCCGAAGGAGCTCACCCCCGCGAACCGCCCGCGTCCGCCGGCCGGCCAGGGCAGTGACCGGTCGGGCAGGATCACCGGGCAACCGTCCGTGCCCAGCCGGGGGTTGGGCTCCTTCAGGTGGAGGTTGCCCGGGATCCGGCCGTGCCGCAGCACCTGCACGGTCTTGATGAGGCCGGCCACGCCGGCGGCCGGTTCCAGGTGCCCGACGGCGGACTTCAGCGCGCCGAGGACCAGGGGGCGCGACGCGGGCCGGCCCCGGCCGAGGACGTCGACCGCGGCGCGCACCTCGATCGGGTCGCCGAGCGGCGTCCCGGTGCCGTGCGTCTCCAGATATCCCACCTGGTGCGGGTCGATCCCGGCGTCCCGCAGTGCCTCGCGCAGCAGCTCCCGCTGCGCGCGTTCGCTGGGCACGGTCACTCCGCCCGCCCTGCCGTCGTGGTTGACGGCGCAGCCGCGCACGACCGCCAGCACGGGGGCCCGCACCGCGCGGGCGTCGGACAGCCGCATGAGCGCGACCAGACCGCAGCCCTCGGCCCGGACGTAGCCGTCGGCGGAGGTGTCGAAGGTCCGGCACCGGCCGGTGGGAGACAACGCACCCATCTTGCACAGGGCGACGTACGGTTCCGGCGCGAGCAGCAGATTGACGCCGCCGGCCAGCGCGGCGTCGCACTCCCCCAGGCGCAGGCTCCGCACGGCCAGCTGGACGGCCACCAGCGACGAGGAACACGCGGTGTCGACGACGAGGGCCGGTCCGTGCAGGCCCAGTGTGTGGGCGATCCGCCCGGCGGCGACGCTCGGGGCGGCGCCGGTGGCGGTGAACGGCCCGACCGCCGCGGACGGCACCGGCACCCGGGAGTGGTCGGAGCCCGACATGCCGACGAAGACACCGACCCTTCGCGAATCCGGCCGTTCGGCGAGGAGCCCGGCGCTCTCCAGCGCCTCCCAGCCGGTCTCCAGCAGCAGTCGGTGCTGCGGGTCCATCTGGGCCGCCTCCTGCGCGGAGATGCCGAACAGACCGGCGTCGAAGGCGTCGATGTCCCCGGTCAGGAAGCCGCCGCTGGTGGTGTACGTCCGGCCCGGCGCCTGCGGGTCGGCGCAGTAGTAGGGCGCTGCCGGCCATCGGTCGGCGGGAGCCTCGGTGATCGCGTCACGGCCCTGTTCCAGCAGTTCCCACAGTGCCTGCGGCGAGTCGGCGCCGCCGGGCAGCCGGCAGCCCATGCCGACCACGGCGATCGGCTGGTTCCGGGCCGACCGCTCCCGCGCCAGCTCGGCGCGGAGGGAACGGATGGCCGTCAGGGACCGCTGGAGCAGGTCTTCCTGCCGGGCCGTCACAGTCCCAGCTCCGTCAACTCACCGGCCAGCGCGTCCCGCAGCTCGTCCGCGTGGTCCTGCCGGGTGACGGCCAGGAGCGGCAGCGTCCGGGCGAGCCTGCCGAGATCGGCGTGCAGCACGCCGAACTCCGGTCCGCCGTCGGTCAGGGAGCGGTCGAACGCCTCGGTGGCCAGGTCCGTGTCCACCGGGACCAGACCGTGCCGGCGCAGCAGGTACCCCTCGGTCGCCGCGTCGACGCGCATCCCGCCATCCCGCATGTACGGCCAGATCAGCGCGATGGCACGGCCGGTGCGTTCGCCGCGGGCGCGCAGCGCCTCCCGGTGCCGGGCGAAGGCGGTGAGGAACGCGCCGGCGTAGCCGTAGTCGCTCTGCCCGGCGTTGCCGGTGAGTGCGGTGAGCGACGAGAACATCATGAAGAAGTCCAGGTCGTCGTCGCGGGTGAGGGCGTCCAGGTGGACGGCGCCGGCGAGTTTCCCGGCGAGGACCGCGTCCACGTCCCGCGGGGACTTGTTGGCCATGAGCGCGTCCTGGATGTGACCCGCCGCGTGGACGACACCCCGGAGGCGCCCGTGCCGGCCGCGTACCCCTGCCAGCAGGCGGCTGACGTCGTCCTCGCGGCCCACGTCCGCGACGACGTGTTCGACGGTGGCGCCGAGTTCCGTGATCCGGTCGATCGCCTCCTGCTGCCCGCGGGTGGGCACCGACCGGCTCGCGAGGACCAGGCGGCAGCGGGGAGCGCTCCGGGCCAGGTGCTGCGCGAACACGAGGCCCAGCGCCCCGAGACCGCCGGTGATCAGGTAGGTGCCGTCCGGGACGAGCCGGACCGCCGGCGGCGCCCCGCCGGCCGGGTCGAGCAGCCGTGTCCGCCGCGTCAGGCGGCCGGCCGGGGTGTGGCGGACCTCGGCGGGAGGATCCGTGAGCCCGAGTTCGACGCCGCACGCCTCGATCACCCGCGCCGGTCCGGGCGGGGCGTCGGCCGTTTCGCCGGCGACGGCCACGGCCTGGCAGAGCAGCCGCGGGCTCTCGAGCCGTACGCAGCGCGCGAATCCGCCGAACGCCTCCACCAGGGGCCGTGGCCCCTCGTCCTCGGCGTACTCGTCGAGAACCAGCAGACGCACCTGCCCGGGGAGGGCGACGAGGCAACGGGCCAGCGGGAGCACCGAGCGGATACCGGCGTCCAGGCGTTCGTCGAGTGTCGCGGCGCCCGTCCCCGCGCCGCTCGCCCAGCGGTGGACGAACACCCCGGGCATCCCGCCGGGCCGGGCGGCGAGGTCCTCCACCAGCCGGACGCAGTCCTTGTCGTCCCCCGGCCGTACGGTGTACTCGTCGTCGCCCGTGCGGTCGTACCGTGCCGCGGGCCGGACCAGGACCACCGGGGCGTCCGAGCCCCGCTCGCGCAGGCGCCGGGTCAGCGTCCGGGCGAGTACGTCGTCCGTGTCGAGGATCACGGCTCCGGTCGACCAGACGGCGCGGGCGTCCACCGGACCGGACGGCGGGGCCGCCTCCCAGATCCCCTCGTAGAACGCCTTCTCGAACCGCGGTTCCGGAACCGGATGGTCGGCGGACGACGGCGGCACGGCCGGTGCCGCCGTCACCGCGGACCGCGGGGTGTCCGAGCCGATCCTCTCCAGCAGGTACCGCGCCAGCTCCGTGACGGTCGGGTGGTCGAACGTGACGGTCGCGTACATCGGTACGCCGAGTTCCTCCTCGATCCGGGTACCGAGCTGGACGGCGAGGACCGACTCCAGTCCGAGCTCGGTGAAGCCGCGGTCGGGGTCGGGCAGGGTGCCCGGGGTGTAGCGCAGCAGCCGGCCCAGCTCCGCGCGAAGCCGTTCCACGAGGAAGGAGTGCCGCTCGCTCTCGGGGAGCGCCACCAGCGTGGCGAGCATGGTGGTGTCCGGGTCGCCGGCGGGGGCTGTCTCCGGGACGTCCGCCGCGGCGTCGTCGAACCAGTGGCGTTCCCGGCTGAACGGATACAGCGGGGCGGGCGTCCGGCGGGGACTCTCGTCCGCCGGGTACATCTCCTGCCAGGCCCAGGAGGCGCCTCGCGCCCACGCGCGGGCGATGTCGTCCCACTTCCCGCGCTCCGCGAGCGCGGCCAGCTCACCGGCGACCGCCCTCGGCCGGGGTCCGCGCCGTGCGACGCCCGTGTGCACCACCGGGGCGTCGCCCGCGCGGTCCGGGTCCGCGCCGTCCGGGTCCGCGCCGTCCGGCCGGGAGCCGTCGCCCAGGTAGGCGTCCAGTGCGCGGACCGCCTCGTTCCGGTCGGCGGCGACGAACGCCAGCCGGTGCGGCAGGACGCCGCGTCCGCACTGCAGGGTGTACGCCAGGTCGAGCAGAGCGCCGGCTTCGTCGAGGTCCTCCCCGGACCCGCGCGTCTCCCCGTACGTCCGCTCGGTCAGGAAGGTGCGCAGTCGTGCGGCGTACCGCCGCAGTGCGGCCTGGTCGTCCGCGGACAGCACCAGGACGCGGGGGCGGCGGCCGAGCGGACGCCGAGGCGCCGGCCGGGGAGCCTCCTCCAGTACGAGATGGACGTTGACGCCGCCCGCGCCGAAGGAGCTGACGCCCGCCCGGAGCGGCAGCGGCGTGCCGTCGGCGTCGCGCAGGGGCTCCCAGTCACCGCGTTCGGTCTGGACCCGGAACGGGGTGTCCCCGAAGGGGATCTCGGGATTGGTGCGGTCGGAGTGCAGCAGGGTGGGAACCAGCGTGCGGTGCTTCAACTGCAAGGCGGTTTTAGTGAGTTGGACGATTCCGGCCGCCGCTTCCGCATGCCCGATGTTGGACTTCACCGATCCGATGGCGCAGTACTGGCCCGGTCGGGCGGCAGGGGCGAACGCGTCGGTGAGGGCCCGCAGTTCGATGGGGTCACCGAGGCTGGTGCCGGTGCCGTGGGCCTCGACGTAGCCGACCGTGTCCGCGGTGACGCCCGCCGACCGCAGCGAGGCCCGGACCAGTTCGGTCTGGGCGACCGGGTTGGGCACGCTGTAGCCCAGGGTCCGGCCGTCGCTGTTGACCGCCGAACCCTTGACGACCGCGTAGACATGGTCGTTGTCGCGCAGTGCCTGCCGCAGCGGCTTCAGCAGCACGGCGCCGACCGCCTCGGCCGGCACGTAGCCGTCCCCGCCCGCGCCGAACGCCCGGCACCGGCCGTCGCTCGCGAGGAAACCGGCCTGGTCGAGCATCATGTACTTCGTCGGGTGGAGGGAGAGGTTGACGCCTCCGGCGATCGCCGCGTCGCACTCGCCGCGCCGGATGCTCTCGCAGGCCAGGTGCACCGCGTACAGGGACGAGGAGCAGGCGGTGTCGACGGCGAGGCTGGGACCGCCGAGGTTCATCAGGTACGACACCCGGTTCGCCACGGAGAACGTCTGCGACTCGACCGCCACCCACTCGCCCCGGGCCACCGCCTCGGCTCCGAACAGCTGGTAGTTGTTGTAGGTGACGCCGCAGAACACGCCGACCGGCGCCCGGTGGTCGCCGGCCCCGGGGGCGGCGAGGGCCGCGGGCGGGTAACCGGCGTCCTCCACGCACTCCCAGGCCGTCTCGATGAAGAGCCGCTGCTGCGGATCGAGGAACCGGGCCTCCCCCGGCGCGATGTGGAAGAACGTCGCGTCGAAGGCGTCGACGTCGTCCAGGAAGCCGCCCCAGCGCGGCCAGTCGTCGCCGTGCCGTTGTCGCGCGAGTTCGGCGTAGCGGCGGTAGCCGGGACGGTCCACGGGGATGTCGCCCACGGCGTCCACGCCGTCGAGGAGGCCGCGCCAGAACTCCGCCACGGTGCGGGCGCCGGGGTAGCGGCCGCCGATGCCGACGATGGCGATGTCACGGTCCGCCGGGGCCTCCGCGGCCGCCTCGGAGAGATCGGCGCGAGGTCCCGAAGCCGGGGTGGGGACGGATGCGGGGACGGGGGCGGGGGCAAGGACGGGAGCGGGGGCCGTGGCCTGTCGGGCGAGGTAGGACGCCAGGTCGCGGAGGGTTTTGTAGGTGTAGAAGACCGTGGTGGACAGCGGCCCGTAGCGGTCCTCCAGGCGTCGGCGCAGTTGAAGCACCGCGACCGAGTCCAGGCCGAGTTGCTCGAACGGGGTGTCCGGGTGGATCTCGGACCGGTCCCACCGCAGCACCTGCGCGAACTCGTCCAGCAGCGCCTCGGCGATGTCGTCTCCGGTGGGCGCGGTCGGGTGGGGGGTGCCCGCACTCCGGCCGGTGTCCGCCGGGGCGGGGACGCCGCCCTCCTGCGGCCGGGGCCAGAACCGGCGCCGTTCGAAGGGGTAGCCGGGCAGGGGCACGCGGCGGTACGTGCCTGCCGGGCGCAGCGCGGACCAGTCCAGGTCGACGCCCGACGTCCACAGTCGGGCGAGCCGGTCGAGGTGGCCGTCAGCGGTGAGCCCGGCGAGGTAGGCGGCGCCCGGCGGCTCCGCTCCGAGGTCGGCGAGGGCGTCCACGGCGACTCCGGTGTGGACGCCCGGGGTGTCGGCCTCGTTGGTGCAGAAGCCCTCCAGAGCGGTCCGCAGCTCCGTGAGGTCGTGCGCGACGACCGCCAGCCGGTGCGGCATGGCTTCCCGCCCCGTCTGCAGGGTGGCCGCCACGTGCGGCAGGTCCGGCGTGTACGGCGGTTCGTGCGCCGGGGCGCCGTGGGATGCGTACGCCGGGGCGTCGTCGGGTGCCGGGGTGGCACGCAAGTAGGCGGCGAGCTGTCCGGCCGCCGCCCGTAGCCGCTCGGCGGAGCGGGCGGACAGCGGCACGATGTGCGCCCGGCCGTCCGGTCGCGGCTCGGGCGCCGTGGTCGCCGGAAGGTACTCCTCCAGCACCACGTGGGCGTTGACGCCGCCGAAGCCGAACGAGCTGATCCCGGCGCGGCGGGGCAGCTCGTCGCCGTCGGGTCCGACGGGGCGGGGCCAGGCGCGGGACCGGTCGAGCAGGTGGAAGGGGGAACCGGTCAGCCGCAGGTGCGGGTTGGGGGCGGTGAAGCCGCGCAGGGCGGGCCGGCGCCCGTGTCGCACGGCGAGCACCGCCTTGACCAGTCCGGCCATGCCCGCGGCGGCTTCCAGGTGCCCGATGGAGGTCTTCGCCGAGCCGATGCCGCAGTGCGGTTCGTCCGGGTCGGCCAGGCCCCAGTCGTCGTACAGCGTCCGGAAGGCCTGTCGCAGTCCGTCGACCTCGACCGGGTCACCGAGTTCGGTACCGGTGCCGTGCGCCTCGATCAGGCCGGCGGTGGACGGATCGAGGCCGGCCTCCCGCCAGGCCTCGACGATCACGTCGGCCTGGCGGTCCGGGCCCGGAGCGGTGAGGGAGGCGGTCCGGCCGCCGTGGCCGACCGCGCTGCCCCGGACGACCGCGTGGATGTGGTCGCCGTCGGCCTCGGCGCGGGCGAGCGGCTTGAGCAGGACGGCGGCGACGCCTTCGCCGCGCACGTATCCGTCGGCCCGTGCGTCGAAGGTCTTGCAGTGGCCGTCCGGGGCGAGCATGCCCGCCTGGCCGAAGGAGACGAAGCCGCTGGGCGCGGCGAGGACGTTGACGCCTCCGGCGATGGCCTGCTCGCACTCGCCGAGCCGGATGCTGCGGATGGCGCGGTGCACGGCGACCAGGGAGGACGAGCAGGCGGTGTCCACCGGCTCGCTGGGACCGCGCAGTCCCAGCAGGTAGGAGACGCGGTTGGCGAGTACCGAGTGCGCGAGGCCGGTGGCCGTCCGGGCGTCGACCGGGGTGCCGGCGGTGGTCAGCGCCTCGATGTAGTCCATGCCGCTGACCGCGGCGAAGACCCCGGTGCGGCTGCCGGCCAGGTCGGACGGGCGGTGGCCCGCGTCTTCCAGGGTGTGCCAGACGGTCTGCAGGAACAGTCGTTGCTGAGGGTCCATCAGCAACGCCTCCCCGGGGGAGATGTCGAAGAAGGAGCAGTCGAAGGCGGCGGCGTCACGGAGGAAGGCGCCCCACCGGTGGGGTGCCGACGGTCCGCGGGACGTCTCGCGACCGCCGTCGGACGCCCGCCAGTCCCAGCGGTCGGCGGGGACCTCGCCGACCGCGTCGTGTCCGGCGAGCAGGTTCGCCCAGAACGTGCGGAGATCGTCGGCGCCCGGGAAGACGCCGCTGATCCCGATCACCGCGATCGGCTCACCTGTCACCGTCGCGGTCTGCGCGGCGCCCGTGGCCTGCGTGACACGCGTGACCTGCGTGACCGCGGCCGGCGGCCTTTCGGCCGGCCGAACGACGGGGGCGGTCCGGGGCGCCGCAGGCGCCGGGTCGGCCTCGCCGGCGGTCGGAGCCGGCCGGCCGGCCGGGTACAGGTGCGGCATGCGGTCCCGGTGCGCCGACGCCAGATGGCGGGCGAGCGCTTCCACCGTGTGGTGCTCGAAGAACACCGACGGCGCCACATCGGCTCCCAGATGGTCACTGAGCCGGCCGGAGAACTCGATGAGCTGTACGGAACCGAAGCCGAGCGCGGTGAGTTCGGCCGCCGGGGTGACCGCGCCGTCCTGCCGGCCGGTGGCCGTCAGCATCTCCCGCACGCCGTGCAGCAGATCGCGTTCGAGGAGCCGTACGTACGTCTCGTCGTCCCGGGGCGGTGGTGCGGGGACCGGGACGGAGGCGGGAACGGGGGCGGGAACGGGGGCAGGGGCGGGGGCAGGGGTGGGAACCGGCCGCGCCGCTCGGACGGCCCGGACCATTGCGATGACCGCCGTACCGGGTCCGACCTGCTGGAAGTCGTCCACGCCCGCGTCGAGCAGATGGCGCACCGAGTCCGTCCAGCGCACGGGTGCGGTGATCTGGCGGACCAGTTCGGCGCCGATGTCCCGGCGGTGCGGCGCGGCGGTGGTGTTGGCGATCACCGGAATCCGCGGCGGCGACAGCGCGAACCCGGTGACGAAGCCGGCGAACGCCTCGGCCGCGTCGGCCATGTGCCGGGAGTGGAACGCGCCGCTCACGGGCAGCGTGTGGCAGCGGGCGCCGGCTGCCACCAGGTGCGGGCGGACACGGTCGATGCTCTCGACCGGTCCGGAGATCACCAGTTGGTCGGGGGTGTTGTGGTTGGCGATGTCGAGGTCGTCGCCTGCGCGGCGGGCCAGCACGTCGGTGAGCTCTTCGGCGCCGAGACCGATGACCACGGCCATGCCCCCGCCGGTGGCGAGGGCCATCAGTTCGGCGCGTCGCCGCACCAGCCGCAGGCCGGTGGCGAAGTCGAAGACACCGGCGGCTTCGAGGGCGTTGTACTCCCCCAGACTGTGGCCGGCCAGGAAGTCCGGCGGGTCGTCGTGCCGTTGCGACCAGTCCCGGTGGGCGAGGGCGTTGACGACGTACAGGGCGGGCTGGGTGTGGCGGGTGTCGCCGAGTTTCCCGTCGGGGTCGCTCAGGCACAGCCGCTCGACGGACTGCCCGAGGATGTCGTCGGCCTGGGCGGTGAGGTCCGGGAATTGTGTGAAGAGTTCCCCTCCCATGCCGCGGTGCTGGGAGCCCTGCCCGGGGAACACAAGCGCGATCACTGCTGATTGCTCCGAATGAAGGGAATCGAGTGGACGGGGAGTGAAGCCGGCACGCTCCGGGCTCCCCTGTGTCGCGGTCGATGATCGGGTCGGACGTGGACACGGACCACCAACGCGCGACCCCCGTCCCAGGACACGGCCGATACCGGAGGTTCCACCGTCGCCCCGCGCCGTGAGAGTTCCTATAGCAAAAAGGAGACGCAAGAAAGGATATTTCAGAACGGCCTTGCGTTTTCCCTCCGACGGTCCTGTCGTCGCCGGTGATACCGTGCCGTTTCCCTCTTCCTCCCTCATTCCATCGCGGGCCGCGATCCGCAGGCGACGCCGGGGTTGGCACCTTCAGCATGAAGAATATGTTCGGACCGTTTTCCCGCTTTCGCGCTCATGCGATTCTGGCCGTCGCCGCTCTGTGCGTCCTGCTCTGCGCACTGGTCGCGACAATGACGTCGGACCGGCTGACGGCCGGCGGTATGTATCCGCCGTCGGCCGCCTCGGTCCGGGCGGAACGCGTCCTCGGTACGGAGTTCCGGGCCGGCGATCCGGACGTACTTCTGCTCGTGGAGCCACGGGACGCGGGACAACCGGTCGACGCGCCGGCCGTCGTGGCGGCCGGCCGGGAACTGACAGGAGCCGTACGGCGGGCGGGGCCGGTCCATTTCGTCTCCTCGTTCTGGGGCGGCAACCCGGCCATGCGTGCTGGCGACGGCCGCAGCGCCGTGATCGCCGTGAAATTCAGAGGTGACGAGAAAGCTGTCGGCGAAGCGGTGGAACAATTGTTTCCTTCCGTCCTCGGACGACACGGTCCCGTCACCGTGTCCGCCGCCGGACCCTCCGCGACCCTCGACGCATTGCAGACGCACAGCAGACGTGATCTGATCCGCGCCGAGTTGCTGACCGCTCCGCTGGTCCTGCTCCTGCTGATCGTGGTCTTCCGGAGCCTTCTCGCGGCGCTGTTGCCCGTCCTGGTCGGCGTGGTGTCCGTGACGACGACCTCGGCGCTGCTCGGCCTGCTGGCCACGGTCACGCCCGTCAGCGTTTTCGCGCTCAACATCGCCAGCGCCCTCGGCTTCGGACTGGCCGTCGACTACAGCCTGTTCGTGGTGACGCGCTTCCGGAGCGAGCTGGACCGCGGTGCGGACCCGGCAGCGGCGCTGCGGACGACGACGGCCACGGCGGGCCGGACCGTTGTGTACTCAGCGGTGGCGGTCTCCTTGTCCCTGGCCGCGCTGCTGGTCTTCCCGACCATGTTCCTGCGGACCGTGGCCTACGGGGGCATCACCGTGACGATGCTGTCCGCGCTGGCCGCCTGTGTGGTTCTTCCCGCCGCGCTCGCCCTGCTGGGCCGTCGGGCGGGCACCACCGCAACCGCGTCCCGCGACCGTGACCGCGAGGACGAAGGCCCGGCCGGACTTCCGGTCGGAAGTCCGGTCGGAGGCCCGGTCAGTAGGGCCACGGGCCTGATCTGGTCCTCCAGTGCCCGTCTCGTACGGCGGGCCCCCGCGTCGGTGGCCGTCGCGGTGACGGTCTTCCTGGTGACCCTGGCCGCCCCCTTCCCGGACGTGTCCTTCGGCTTCCCCGACGACCGCGCCCTGCCCGCCGGGACGGCTGTCAGGGCCGCTTCCGACCGCGTACGCGCGGATTTCCCGCAGTTGTACGAACCACAGATCGCGGCGGTGCTCCCGGGCGCGGCGGACGGACGGCAGGCACTGTCCGGCACCGACGCGTACGCGCGCTCCCTCTCCCGCGTCCCGGGAGTACGCCGGGTCGAGGGCGCCACCGGCACCTACACGCCGGCCGGCCGGCAGGCCCCTGTTCCGTCCGCCGCGCGCACCTTCACCGACGGGTCCGACGCCTGGCTGAGGATCACGCTGAGCGGCGACCGGTCCGACAGCGAGCAGGCCCTGCGCACGCTGAAAGCCGTACGGGAGGTGTCCGCGCCCGTACCGGCGCTGATGGGTGGCGGCGTGGCCCTGCTCCAGGACACCAGGGCCGCGCTCGCCGACCGGCTGCCGGTCGCCGTCCTGTGGGTGGCCGTGTCCATGTTCGTGCTGCTGTTCGCCTTCACCGGCAGCGTCCTGATCCCGCTCAAGGCGCTCGCACTGACCGGGCTGAGCATGTCCGCGGCCCTCGGCATGATGGTCTTCATCTTCCAGGACGGCCATCTGCGCGATCTGGTCGGCCCGTTCACCCCCGTCGGCAGCACCGACATCATGATGCCGATCCTGGTGATCGCCATCGCCTTCGGGCTCTCCATGGACTACGAGGTGTTCCTGCTCTCCGCGTTCCGGGAGAGCTATCTCGTCCTGGGCGACAACTCCGCCGCCGTCGAGGCCGCGGTGCGGCGTACCGCTCCCCTCATCACCTCGGCCGCCGCTCTGATCATCGTCGTCTTCCTCGGCCAGGCGTCGTCGCCCGTCGTCCCGTTGAAGATCGTCGGCGTGGGCATGGTCGTCACCGTCGTACTGGACGTGACCGTGATCCGTATCCTGCTGGCCCCCGCCCTCATGCACCTGGCGGGCCGGACCAACTGGTGGGCGCCCCCTGTGCTGGCCCGTCTGCACGCGCGCTACGGACTCGCCGAGAGCTGACCGCCGCCGGCGGACGCCCCGAAGGTGGCCGTCTCCGTGCAGGCGTGAAGAGGGCGCCCCGGAGCCATACTTGACCATGCAGGAGCAATTCGTCGCAACGTGCCATGCGAGAGGCAGCCATCCAGTGAACAGCGGCAAACAAGGTGTGCGAAAAGTCGAGGTGCGGATCAAATGGGACCCCAGTCCCTGGGACCGGCCACCGCACCACCTCGACATCATCGCCGCGACCTACTCGGTGGACGCCCCGTACGGAAAGCCGGTGTACGTCGTCCACTACGACAGCCGCTCACCGGACGGCACCATCAACATGAGCCGGCACAGCCAGACCGGCCAGGGCTTCGGCTACGTCGAGGCGATGACCCTGGAGTTCGATCGTCTCGCCTCCTCCTTCGCACGGGTGGTCGTGGGCGTGGTGATCCATCAGAACAGCGGCCACAAGACGTTCGGCGACCTGTCCAACGCCGGGGTCCTCGTCGTCGAGGGGCACGAAGAACTCCTCAAGGACGACTTCGCACAGGTCTCCGCGTCCACCGCCACCACGGTCGCGGAGTTCACCCGGAACGCATCCGCCACATGGGACTTCCGGGAGATGGTCCGGGGCTCCGACAGCGACCCCGTGGTCTTCACCGCGGAGATGGGAAGCACCCCGTAGCGCCGCGCACGGTCATACCGATGCCTGGGAGACGGCCGCGACGTCCGCCAGGCGCATCGGCGTTCAGGGCAGGAGTCGCTGTTCCATGGCGAAGACGGCCACCCCGGCCCGGGTCCGTCGCCCGGTCTTGTCGTAGATGTGCCCGAGGTGATGGCCCACGGTGCGGCCGGAGATGGACAGTTCGGCGCCTATCTGCCGGTTGGTCAGCCCGCGGGCGGCCAGTCGCAGCACTTCGACCTCCCGCGCCGTGAGACCGGCCGGGCGGTGCGGCCGGGACGGCGGTCCGCCCGCCGCCCGGATCACCAGGTCGCAGGCGGTGCGGTCCAGGGCGCCCGAGTCCGCCTCGCGCGTCAGGTGTCCGACGGCTTCGTCGACGGTGAAGGCGTCCCGGTGCCCGCGCGGTTCGGTCAGTGCGGCGAACACGTCGGCGGCGGCGAGGACAAGGGCCGCCACAGGGGGACGGGATCCCAGGTCACCGCGGTGGTATCCGCTGCCGTCGAGGCGCTCGTGGTGCGCGGCCGCGATCGGTGCCAGCGGAGCGAGAGCGGGCACGCGCTCCAGTACCCGCTGGGTCCAGTACGTGTGCAGCCTCACCCGTTCCGTCTCAGCGGTGCTCAGCGGCCCGGGGCGGTCCCACACATCGGCGGAGATCCCGGCCCGCCCGAGGTCGTGCAGCAGAGCCGCGCAGCGCAGCCGGATCACCTCGTCGGCGGCGAGACCGGCCAGCCGGCCGGCACGCTCCGCCAGCCGCGCGACGTGTTCGCTGTGCCCGATCAGCCACTTGCCCTTGAGGTCCACGAACCTGCCGAGGACCGCGCACAGTTCGGGGATCCTCTCGGGGGACACCGTGATGTACGGCGGCGGTTCGGACGCCACCACCGACATGACCGCGTCGGGCTCGCCGAGCGGGGCGAGCACCCTGGCCGCGTCGGCTGCGAACGCCCGCGCCAGTTCCGGATCGAGATGGCCGCCGGCCCGCCCGGCCACCTCCGAGACGGCAGCCGCTTCGCCCCCTGCCGCATGTGCCAGGACGGCCTGTTCGGCGACGTGGACCACACGAGCGGCGAAGGAGAGGCGCTCACCCGCGATGCCTAGGGGGATGCCCTTGCCGTCCCACCGCTCGTACACGTCGTTCAGCGCCGTGAGGGTCCGCGGTCGCAGACCCAGGCCCGAACCCAGCGCCTGACTGGCCTCACAACCGTTGCGCATGGCCTCCACACCCACCGTGGGCAACACCTCGGCCAGCGTGTCCGTCAGCCACCGCCCCTCCTCGTACGTCCACCTTCCGGTCCGGGCCAACTGTTCGGCCGGGGGCACCTCGTCGCCCGGATCGAGGTACTTCATCGCGCTCTGGAACGCCACCTCGTCGCCGAAGACCGCCGCGAGCTCGGGGGCGTACGACGTGCAGCCGACCGAGCGCAGCAGTGCCGTCTCGTAGACCGCCCGGCAGGTCTCCCGGTCGGCGGCGAGGACGTCGCGGGCGAACACCGTGGCGACGACGCAGGTGCGCAGCCCTTTCTCGAAGGACATGCCCGCGGCCAGGTCGGTCGTCAGGGACAGCGCCGCCAGTACTTCGGCCAACCGGACCTCTTCCACCGCCACAGCGTAACCGCCCCTCCTCGGCGCCGGGGAACGCGTCTTCGGGGCAGGCACGGTCAGCGGTATAGGTCGATCGGCCGATGTCCGCGGGCAGGTTCGCGCGGAGGATCTACGCATGCGGGGCGCGAGCCCGGCCGCAGCGCCCGGGGCCGCGTTCAGCCCCCGGCGGCACACACAGCACAGCACGGAGGTTCCACATGACCACACACCAGTACGCCACTTCGGGGAGCGCAACGGTGGAGACGCTGTACGGCTCGCTCGCGCAGGGGGACGTCGCCTCACTGCTCGCGGGGCTCGACGAGCGGATCGAATGGGTGGTCCCGCCGAGTCTCCACTACGGAGGCACCTACCGGGGACGTGAGGAGATCCTGGAGAACGTGTTCTCCCGTTTCGTCACCGAGTGGCAGGACTTCACCGTGGCCCCCGAGGAGATCGTCGATGCCGGGGACATCGTCACGGCGCTCGGCCATTACAGCGGTACGAGCCTGGCGACCGGAAAGCCGATGAGGGCGCGCTTCGTGCACGTATGGCGGCTGCGGGACGGCGTCCCCGTGCACTTCGAGACCGTCTTCGACACCCACACCATGGTCGCCGCCATGTGAACCGGCCTTCCCGGCAGTGGCAGTGAGTGGCAGCGGCAGCGGCAGCGGCCGACGGCCACCGCGGGAGGCAGCGGTCACGGGACCGGCCGGGGCACCCGCGTCACACGCCGGGCGGGGCCGCGGCGGCGACGGCTCGCCGCGTGTCCTCGGTGACGAGATCCAGGTTGAGGGCGGCGGCCGCCCTCAGTCCGGCGGCCGCCGAGCCGATGACGGTCTCGGTGAGGCTGGTGACGTTGCCCGCCGCGTACACGCCCGCCGTGCTCGTCACTCCCTGCGGGTTCGCCACCACGTGACGGCCCGCAACCTGCCCGAAGAGCCGCAGTTCCGCGGTCTCCAGGTCCAGGCCTGCCAGTCCCCCGGTCCGGGCGGTGAAGCGCGGGGCGACCACCAGGTGACTCACCGCCGGCTGCCGCCCGTCGGCCAGCACGACACCGCGCAGCCGGTCCTCCCGGACGTCGAGGTGGGACACCCGTCCTTCCACCACCTGCACGCCCCTCGCGTCGAGACGTGCGCGCGCCGGTTCGTCGAGCCGGGGACCGGTGTGCGTGAACAAGGTGATGTCGTCGCTCCACTGACTCCACAGCAGCGCCTGCTCCACCCCGACCGGGCCGGTGGCCAGCACTCCGATCGCCCGGTCGCGCACCTCCCAGCCGTGGCAGTAGGGACAGTGGAGCACCTCGCGCGCCCAGCGCTCGGCCACTCCCGGTACGTCCGGGAGTTCGTCCACCAGGCCGGTGGCCAGGAGCAGGCGGCGCGCCCTCACGACGGTGCCGTCGTCGAGTGCGGCCTCGAAGTTCCCGTCCGCGGCACGCCTCGTGGTGACGACCGACGCCTCGATCACGCGCGTTCCGAAACGGGTGGTCTCCTGCTGCGCGAGGGCGAGGAATGCGGCGGGATCGACGCCTTCGTGGCCGAGGTAGTTGTGCATGCTGTGCGCGGGGGCGTTGCGCTGCTGTCCGGCGTCGACGAGCAGTACGGTGCGGCGGGCACGTCCGAGGGTGAGCGCCGCGTTCAGGCCGGCCGCGCCGCCGCCGATGACGACGACGTCGTGGACCGGGCCGCCGTGTCCGTCGGCCGCCCGCCGTTCGGTGGTGTGGGGGTGTGTCATGAGGGGGTTCCTCGTCTCTCGGTTCTTTCGGCTCGCGGCCTTCTGCGCTCTCGGCCTTCTGCCCTCTCGGCGGTGATCCTGCGGCCGCCCGCCGACGGCGTCCAAGGCACCTTGCCGACCTGGCAAGATGCGGGTGTGAACCACGACGAGCTGGCGGAAGTGCTGCGCACGGTCGGGGGGCGGCTGCGGACACTGCGGCGGCAGCGCCACGCGACACTGGACGACATCAGCGAGCGCAGCGGCATCTCCCCGAGCACGCTGTCGCGGCTGGAGTCCGGGCAGCGCAAGTACACCCTCGATCTGCTGCTGCCGCTCGCGGCCGCCTACGGCCTGCCGCTCGACGAACTCGTCGGCGCGCCGCCGACCGGCGACCCGCGCGTTCATCTGCGTCCCGTGGCCGTACCGGGGCAGGACCAGACGGTCGTCTCCCTGGTACGTCACCACGGTGGTCCGCACGCCCACAAGCACGTGCTGCCGACGGGGGCGACGACCGCCTCGGGGCAGGGGCTCCACACCCATCGGGGCTACAGCTGGATCTACGTCCTGCACGGGCGGCTGCGCGTCACCGCCGGCACCCGGCAGGTGGTCCTGGCCGCCGGGCAGGCCACGGAGTTCGACACCCGGTTGCCCCATGCGCTGGGCAACGCCGGTGACCGGCCCGTCGAGTTCCTGAGCCTCTTCGGCTCCCAGGGCGAGCGGATGCGCGTCGTCACGTCGTGGGAGGAGGTGCCCGGCCGGCAGCCGGACGACGGCGGGGGCCCGGAGACGGGCTGACGAACGGGTCGGGAGGCGTGGCGGCGAGGCCGTCTTGCCGGGTCGGCAAGACGGCTTGGGTGCGCCGTGCGCAACCGCGCATGATCCCGCTGCCCGGCAGCACATCGCCCGAACCCGGAGAACAGCCATGCCCGTCACACCGCCGCCCATCGACCCGGAGCTCGCCGCAGCGGTCGACCTCGACGCCCTGCGCATCACCCTCACCCACGAGGTCATCGAGAACATCCGAGCGGCGTCCGCGCTGACGCCGTCCCTGGACGAGCTGCGCCGCGACGGTGCCTTCACCGTCCAGGAACACGTCGCCCGTCCGGCCGACGGCGGCACCGACGTGCCCCTGCTGCTGTGCCGGCCCGCCGCGGCCGCGGGGCGGCTCCCCGTCCTCTACTACCTCCACGGGGGCGGCATGGTCATGGGCCATGCCCGGCAGAACCTGGACCACGTCCTTCGGTGGGCGCGGGAACTGCGGGCGGCCGTCGTCTCCGTCGAGTACCGGCTGGCTCCCGAACACCCCTACCCCGGGGCGCTCGACGACTGCCGGACCGGGATCACCTGGATCACCGCGCACGCCGAGGAGCTGGGCATCGATCCCGAGCGCGTCCTCGTCGTCGGGTTCAGCGGAGGCGGTGCCCTGGCCGCCGGTCTGGTCCTGCGCCTGCGGGACCAGACCGAGCTGCGCCCGGTGGGACAGATGCTGGTCTGCCCGATGCTCGACGACCGCAGCGACACCTTCTCCGCCGTCCAGCTCGCGGAACTGGGCGGCTGGAACCGCGCCACCAACGAGGCCGCCTGGACACACGTGCTCGGCGAACGCCGAGGCACCCCCGACGTGCCCCCGTACGCCGCGCCCGCCCGCGCCGAGGACCTGTCGGGGCTGCCGCCGACGTACCTCGAGGCCGGTTCCGCCGAGACGTTCCGGGACGAGGTGGTCGCCTACGCCTCCGGGATCTGGGCGGCCGGCGGCGACGCCGAACTGCACGTGTTCCCCGGGGGTTTCCACGGGTTCGACTTCCTCGTCCCCGCGGCCGCCCTGTCCCGCGACGCCCGGGACGCCCGGCTGAAGTGGCTGCGACGGACCCTGCCCGTCCGGTCCTGAGGGAGGGAAACAGGTCAGTGGGCGGGGGGTGTGCCGAGCGGCGGAGGGCTGCCGAAGACGCTGCGGATCCACACCTCGGCGAGGGCGGCCACCCGTTGTTCGTCGGCGACGCGCGGTTCCATGCCGAGGAGGGCCGCATACAGGTTGCGCTCGCTCATCCACACCAGCGTGGTGGCGAGCGTGACCGCGTCGACGCCGGCCGGGGCCCGTCCGCTCGCGCGCTCCCGCTCGATCCACGTGGTGGCGGGCCGGACGAACAGGTCGAGCAGATCGGTGTAGACCGCGCGCAGTTCCGCGTCCGAGGCCATGGCGTCGGACGCGGCCAGGATCACGGCGGCGTGCTCACGCCACAGGGCCAGGATCTCGGTGTAGTTGCCGGCGAAGGTCTGCTGGGGCGTGGGGTCCCGCTCCAGGGTGCTGAAACCGCGCAGGGCGATCTCCAGTTTGTCGTGCATGACACGTTCCAGCAGTGCGGCCAGCAGGGAGTGCTTGGTGTCGAAGTAGAAGTAGAAGGTCGGCCGCGAGATGCCGGCCCTGGTGGCCAGCTCACCGACGGAGATGTCCGTGAAGGGCCTTTCGGCGAGAAGCGTCTCGGCGGCGGAGAGCAGCGCCTCCAGACGACGGTCCCCCCGGCTGGCGGAGCGGGTCCAGCTGCGGGCCGGGGGCTCGGCCCGGTCGTGGGCCGCGCTGCTGTCAGGGCGTTGTGCCGCCACGCGGTTTTCCTCTCGTCTGCCGCTCGGGCCGTTCCGGCCGCGACGGCGTGGACGTGATCCATCGTATCCACCGTCCCTGCTCAACAGGTGTTGGTTTAAGCTGACACTTGTTTGCGTCCCACCCGACGGGTGTGCCGCGACGTGGCCACGCCCCTTTCCGAAAGGCACTCACATGGCAACCGTCCTGATCACCGGAGCCTCCGACGGGCTCGGCCGCGCGCTGGCCGAGGACCTCGCCGCGGACGGACACCGCCTGCTGCTGCACGGCAGGAACCCGGAGCGGCTGGCGCGGGTCGCCGCGACGACCGGCGGGGAGATCTTCACCGCCGACTTCGCCTCACTGGCCGCCGTGAAGCGCCTCGCGGCGGAGGTCACCGCCCGCCACAACCGGCTCGACGTCCTGGTGAACAACGCCGGTGTGGGTTTCGAGGCCGGCAGCACCAGCCGCGAGATGTCGGCCGACGGCTACGAGCTGCGGCTGGCCGTCAACCATCTGGCCCCGGCCCTCCTCACCCACGAACTGCTTCCCCTGCTGCGCCGGGCGGCGCCCGCCCGTGTCGTCAACGTCGCCTCCGTCGGGCAGCAGTTGTTCGACTTCGACGATCCGCAGCACGAGCGGGACTTCACCCAGTTCGACGCATACTGCCGTTCCAAGCTGGCGCTGATCAGCCACACGGCCGACCTCGCCGCACGGCTGGCCGGAACCGGCGTCACGGTCAACGCCGTCCACCCGGCGACGTTCATGGCGACGACGATGACCGAGGCGTCCGGCCTGCCCGCCCAGGAACCGCTGGAGAA